>NZ_JBHWES010000004.1:0-338331 GCF_042734105.1 Streptomyces sp. NPDC059679
ACGGCGGCTTCAAGAAGTCCGGCTACGGCAAGGACCTGTCCGCGTACGGGTTCGAGGACTACACCCGGATCAAGCACGTCATGACCTCGCTGGGCGGCTGACCGACCCCGCGGAACCCCGGGGGGCACGGTCGCGCACACCGCGTCCGTGCCTCCGGAATCGGTGACCTCCAGGCCCTATCCGATCACCGAATCCGTCGTGAAACTAAAAAGCAACAACGGAATCCCTTGTTGAAGTGAAGGTCCTCTGTCAGGATCGGCCTTCGATTCCGGCTAGAACGACGCCATGCCCCGAGAGGCGACCGGCGGAGGAGAGCACGCGATGGATCAGCGGTTCGATGTGACGGAGCGGTTCGCCCAGGGTGCGCAGTACATCGCGGGTCGGCTGCGCACAGGCGGCTCGGAACACCTGCACGCGGTCGTCGACCCAGCCACCGGCGAGCAGGTGTACACCTACCGGCTCGCCGGTCCGGCCGATGTCGACGACGCCGTGGCGGCGGCGGAGGCCGCCTTCCCCGAATGGGCGGGCGCCACCCCCGGTGAGCGCTCGGACGCCATGCACGGGTTCGCCGCCGCGCTCGGGGAGCGGGCGGAGGAACTCGCCTACGCCGAGTCGTTGCAGTGCGGTAAGCCGATCAAGCTCACCACCGAGTTCGACGTCCCCGGCACCATCGACAACACCGCCTTCTTCGCGGGCGCCGCCCGCCATCTGGAGGGCAAGGCGGCCGCCGAGTACAGCGGTGACCACACCTCGTACATCCGCCGTGAGCCGATCGGCGTCGTCGGCTCCATCGCCCCCTGGAACTATCCGCTCCAGATGGCCGCGTGGAAGGTCCTCCCGGCCATCGCCGCGGGCAACACCATCGTCCTCAAGCCCGCCGAACTCACCCCGTTGACCTCGCTGATGTTCGCGCAGGCGGCCACCGAGGCGGGCATCCCGGACGGTGTCGTCAACATCGTGACCGGCACCGGCCTGGAAGCCGGTGAACAACTGGTCGGCCACCCCGGCGTGGCCATGACCTCCTTCACCGGCTCGACCGCGGTCGGTAAGCGGGTGGCCGAACTGGCCACCGCCACCGTCAAGCGGCTCCACCTCGAACTCGGCGGCAAGGCGCCCTTCGTCGTCTTCGACGACGCGGACGTCGAGGCCGCCGCCCATGGCGCCGTCGCGGGCGCCCTGATCAACACCGGCCAGGACTGCACCGCCGCCACCCGCGCCTACGTCCAGCGCCCGCTGTACGACGCGTTCGTGGCCGCCGTCGCCGATCTGATGGCGTCCGTACGCCTCGGCGACCCCTTCGACCCGCACACCGACCTCGGCCCCCTCATCTCGCACACCCAGCGCGACCGCGTCGCGGGCTTCGTCGAGCGGGCCCGCGGCTACGCCACCGTCGTCACCGGCGGTGAGGCCCCCGGCGGCGATCTCGCCAAGGGCGCCTACTACCGGCCCACCCTCATCACCGGTGCCGCCCAGGACAGCGAGATCGTCCAGTCCGAGATCTTCGGCCCGGTCCTGGTCGTCCTCCCCTTCGACAGCGACGACGAGGGCCTGGCGCTGGCCAATGACACCCCCTACGGCCTCGCCGCCTCCGCCTGGAGCCGCGATGTCTACCGGACCCACCGCGCCACCCGCGAGATCAAGGCCGGATGTGTGTGGATCAACGACCACATCCCGATCATCAGCGAGATGCCGCACGGCGGCTTCAAGAAGTCCGGCTACGGCAAGGACATGTCGGCGTACTCCCTCGAGGAGTACACGCAGGTCAAGCATGTGATGTTCGACAACACGGCGGAGGTCCGCAAGGACTGGCACCGCACGGTCTTCGGGGACCGACAGATCTGATTCGTGCGGCCACCGCGTGTGGCCTTCGGCCGGCTGGGACCGGCCCGCACCGGCCGGCACCTTCGAAAGGCACAGCTTCATGGAACCAACGGAACCAACCCACGAGCCCGAGAGCCTGTCCCCACCGCAGATCGCCGCGATCCGCCGCAGCATGACCAGCGGCCGGATGGCGCTGACCCGCCGCAGCCTGCTGCGCGCGGGCAGCGCCGGAGCGTTCGCCATCGGCGGGCTCGGGGCGCTGAGCGGCTGCGGCATCCCGCCCGCGGGGCGCGCCGAGGCGGACAACGCTTCCGACGACCACTCCGACGACGAGAAGCGGGTCAACTTCTCCAACTGGACCGAGTACATGGACGTCACCGACGACAACAAGCACCGTCCGACGCTCGAGGAGTTCCAGCGCCGCACCGGCATCACGGTGAAGTACACCGAGGACATCAACGACAACGTCGAGTTCTTCGGGAAGATCAAGCCCCAGCTCGCCGCGGGCCAGGACACCGGACGCGACCTCATCTGCGTCACCGACTGGCTGGCCGGACGGATGATCCGGCTCGGCTGGATGCAGCAGCTGAACGCGTCCAACCTGCCGCACGCCTACACCAACCTGGGTGAAGGCTTCCGCAACCCGGACTGGGACCCGGGCCGCGCCCACTCCTACCCGTGGACCGGTATCCCCGCCGTCATCGCCTACAACAAGAAGGCCACCGGCGGCCGCGAGGTCACCTCCGTCTCCCAGCTGCTGGAGGACCCCAAGCTCAAGGGCCGGGTCGGAATGCTGACCGAGATGCGCGACACCGTCGGGCTCACCCTGCTCGACATGGGCAAGCGCCCGGAGACCGTCACCGCCGACGAGTACGACGCCGCCATCGCCCGGCTCCAGAAGGGCGCCGACCGGGGCCAGATCCGCCGGTTCACCGGCAACGACTACACCGGCGACCTCACCAAGGGCGACCTCGCCGCGTGTATCGCCTGGGCCGGTGACCTCATCCAGCTCCAGGCGGACAACCCGGAGATCGAGTTCGCCATCCCGGAGGCGGGCTACATGATCTCCACCGACAACCTCCTCATCCCCAACAAGGCCCGCCACAAGAAGAACGCCGAACGGCTCATCGACTACTACTACGAGCCCAAGGTCGCCGCGAAGGTCGCCGCGTACATCAACTACGTCTGCCCGGTCGACGGCGTACGCACCGAACTTGCGAAGATCGACAAGGATCTGGCGAACAACCCGCTGATCATCCCGGACGACGAGATGGTCGCCAAGGCCCACGCCTTCCGCCTGCTGTCGAGCAAGGAAGAGACGGCATTCGAGGACAAGTTCGCCAAGCTCACCGGCGCCTGACAAGCGAGGAAGACCCCAGCCATGCCCCAGCAGCCCACCACCGGCGGTGATGTCCGCCTCACCGGGATCAGCAAGACCTACGGGTCGTTCACCGCCGTCCACCCGCTCGACCTGGACATACCCGCCGGCTCCTTCTTCGCCCTGCTCGGCGCCTCCGGCTGCGGCAAGACCACCACCCTGCGCATGATCGCGGGCCTGGAGGACCCCACCACCGGCACCGTCCTGCTCGCCGGACAGGACGTCACCGCCCTCCCGCCGTACAAACGCCCGGTCAACACCGTCTTCCAGAGCTACGCCCTCTTCCCGCACCTCGACATCTACGAGAACGTCGCCTTCGGCCTGCGCCGCCGCGGCATCAAGTCGGTGAAGAAGCAGGTCGACGAGATGCTGGAACTGGTCCAGCTCGGCGACTTCGCCCGCCGCAAGCCCCAGCAGCTGTCCGGCGGCCAGCAGCAGCGCGTCGCCGTCGCCCGCGCCCTGATCAACCACCCCCGGGTGCTGCTCCTCGACGAGCCGCTGGGCGCCCTCGACCTCAAGCTGCGCCGTCAGATGCAGCTCGAGCTCAAACGCATCCAGACCGAGGTGGGCATCACCTTCGTCCATGTCACCCACGACCAGGAGGAGGCCATGACCATGGCCGACACGGTCGCGGTGATGAACGGCGGCCGCGTCGAGCAGCAGGGCGCCCCCGCCGAGCTCTACGAGAACCCCGCCACCACCTTCGTCGCCAACTTCCTCGGCACCTCCAACCTCATCGAGGCCGAGATCAGCGACAAGAGCGGCGGCACCCTGGTGCTGACCACCGCGGGCGGCAAGCTCGCCCTGCCCGCCGCCCGATGCGGCGCACCCGTGCGCACCGGCGGCAAGGTGCTCGTCGGAGTGCGCCCGGAGAAGATCTCCCTCACCCACACCGAGGACGCCGACACCGTCGCCGACGGACGCAACCGGATCACCGGCCGGATCGCGGATTCCAGCTTCATCGGCGTCTCCACGCAGTACGTGGTGAAGACCCCGGACTGCCCCGAGATCGCCGTCTACGAGCAGAACATCGAACGCGATCCGCGGCTGGTCCCCGGCGCCGAGGTCGTCCTGCACTGGAACCCGGCCCACACCTTCGGCCTCGACGCCGCCCAGGACATCGACGCGGGCACGGAACGGGACGAGGAGGCGGCGTGAGCGCGACCACTGCGCCAAAGCCGGCACCCCCGGCCCCGCCCCCGGCAGCCCCGGCGGGCGTCCGCAAGGCCGCGCTCCGCAAGAAGCTGGTCCCCTACTGGCTGCTGCTCCCCGGCATCCTGTGGCTGGTGATCTTCTTCGCGGCGCCGCTGGTCTACCAGGCGTCGACCTCGGTCCAGACCGGCTCCCTCGAAGAGGGCTTCAAGGTCACCTGGCACTTCCAGACCTACTGGGACGCGCTGACCGAGTACTACCCGCAGTTCCTGCGCTCGGTGATGTACGCGGCGACCGCCACCGTGCTGTGCCTGCTGCTCGGCTATCCGCTCGCGTACCTCATCGCGTTCCGCGCGGGCCGCTGGCGCAACCTGGTGATGATCCTGGTCATCGCGCCGTTCTTCACCAGCTTCCTGATCCGCACGCTGGCCTGGAAGACCATCCTGTCCGACAGCGGTCCGGTGGTCGGCGTGCTGAACTCCCTGCACATCCTGGATGTGACCAGTCAGCTCGGGCTCACCGAGGGCGAACGGGTGCTGGCCACGCCGCTGGCGGTGGTCTGCGGTCTGACGTACAACTTCCTGCCCTTCATGATCCTGCCCCTCTACAGCTCGCTGGAGCGCATCGACGGCAGGCTGCACGAGGCGGCCGGGGACCTGTACGCCAAGCCCTTCACCACCTTCCGCAAGGTGACCTTCCCGCTGTCCATGCCGGGCGTGGTCGCGGGCACCCTGCTCACCTTCATCCCGGCCACGGGCGACTACATCAACGCCGAGCTGCTGGGCTCCACCGACCAGAAGATGGTCGGCAACGTCATCCAGTCGCAGTTCCTGCGGGTACTCGACTACCCGACGGCCGCGGCACTGTCCTTCATCCTCATGGCGGCGATCCTCGCGATGGTCACCGTCTACATCCGCAGGTCCGGGACGGAGGATCTGGTCTGATGGCTCTGACACGCTGGATACGGCGGAACCTGGTCGTCATCGCGGGGCTCGGCACGCTCGCGTATCTGATCCTGCCCAACGTCGTCGTCCTGGTCTTCTCCTTCAACAAGCCCAACGGCCGGTTCAACTACGAATGGCAGCGGTTCTCCACCGACGCCTGGACCGACCCCTGCGGCGTCGCCGACATGTGCGGCTCGCTCTCGCTGAGCCTGAAGATCGCGGTGTGGGCGACCATCGGCGCCACCGCCCTGGGCACCATGATCGCCTTCGCGCTGGCCCGATACCGTTTCCGGGCCCGCCCGGCCGTCAACAGCCTGATCTTCCTGCCGATGGCGATGCCCGAGGTCGTCATGGCCGCCTCGCTGGCAACCCTCTTCCTCAACATGGGCGTCGACTTCGGCTTCTGGACGATCCTCATCGCCCACATCATGTTCTGCCTGAGCTTCGTCGTGACCGCCGTCAAGGCGCGGGTGCTGAGCATGGACCCCCGGCTGGAACAGGCCGCCCAGGACCTCTACGCCTCCCCGGCCCAGACCTTCCTGCGCGTCACCCTGCCGATCGCGGCCCCCGGTATCGCCGCCGGTGCGCTGCTGTCCTTCGCGCTCTCCTTCGACGACTTCATCATCACCAACTTCAACGCCGGCTCGACCGTCACCTTCCCCATGTTCGTCTGGGGATCCGCACAGCGCGGTACGCCCGTACAGGTCAACGTGATCGGCACGGCGATGTTCGCCATCGCGGTGCTGTGCGTCCTCGTCGGCCAACTGGCCGGCACCCGCCGCAAGAGGAGCTGAAACCCATGGCCGCAGACGCCATGACGCGCTCTACCGGGGACAGCGCCCCCGGACCGTCCGCCCTGGAATCCCTGGCCGACGCCGCCTACACCCCGTACTGGCTGGAGGACCCCGGCCGGCCCCGTGCCCGTTCCGCCCTCATCGGGGACGAGCACTGCGATCTGCTCGTCATCGGCGGCGGCTACAGCGGACTGTGGACCGCCCTGATCGCCAAGGAGCGCGACCCCGACCGCGATGTGGTGTTGCTCGAGGGCCAGGAGATCGGCTGGGCCGCCTCCGGGCGCAACGGCGGCTTCTGCGCCGCCTCCCTCACCCACGGCCTCGGCAACGGTCTGGCCCGCTGGCCCGGTGAACAGGCCGAACTCGAACGGCTCGGCCACCGGAACCTCGACGAGATCGAGGCCGCCGTCGCCCGCTACGGCATCGACTGCGACTTCGAGCGCACCGGCGAGATCGACGTGGCCACCGAGCCCCACCAGATCGAGGAACTGCGCGAGACCGCCGAACTGACCGCCCGGCTCGGCGTCGCGGAGCAGGAGTTCCTCGACCGCGACGCGGTACGCGCCGAGGTCGACTCACCGACCTTCCTGGCCGGGCTGTGGGACCGCAAGGGCGTGGCGATGGTGCACCCCGCCAAGCTGGCCTGGGGGCTCAAGCGCGCCTGCGCCGAACTGGGCGTACGGATCTACGAGCACACCCCGGCCGAGCGGCTGACCAGCGCCGGGGCGGCGATGGCCGTCCGTACCCCGTACGGCCGGGTGCGCGCCCGTCAGGTGGCACTCGCCACCAACGCCTTCCCCGCGCTGGTGCGGCGCGTCCGCCCGTATGTCGTGCCCGTCTACGACCACGCGCTGATGACCGAGCCGCTGACCGAGGAGCAGCTCGGCGCGATCGGCTGGAAGCGGCGGCAGGGGCTGAGCGACACCAACAACCACTTCCACTACTTCCGCATCACCGCCGACCACCGCATCCTGTGGGGCGGCTACGACATCATCTACCGCTACGGCGGCCGGGTGCGCGCCGAGTACGACCACCACCCGGCCACCTACGGCACCCTCGCCCGGAACTTCTTCCGCTGCTTCCCGCAGCTGGAGGGCGTGCGTTTCAGCCACGCCTGGGGCGGCGCGATCGACACCTGCTCGCGCTTCTCCCCGTTCTTCGGCAGCGCGCACGGCGGACGGGTGGTCTACGCCCTCGGGTACACCGGCCTCGGCGTCGGGGCGACCCGCTTCGGCGCGGAGGTGATGCTCGATCTGCTCGGCGGTGAGCCCAGCGCGCGCACCCGGCTGGAGATGGTGCGCAGCAAGCCGCTGCCCTTCCCGCCGGAGCCGGTGCGCTGGGCGGGCATCGGGATCACGCAGTGGTCGATGACCCGGGCGGATGAGAACGGCGGCCGCCGGAATCTGTGGCTGAAGGCGATGGACAAGATGGGGCTGGGCTTCGACAGCTGAGGTGGGCCTTCGGGGCTTCGGGACTTGTCGCCCCGTTCAGTGCGGTGACGGTTTCGGGTCCAGGGCGGCGAGCGTACGGCGCACCTCGGCCTCGTCGACCCGGCCGCCCTCCGGCACCCGGGGAAGTTTCGCGCGGAGCAAAGTCGTCAGGGGCGGTGTGCCGTGTCGTCATCCGTGCGCCCCTTCGCCGGGGGTTTCGCGATCCGGTGCCAGGAGCGAGGCGGCGTGGTCGGGTACATAGGTCTGCAGATGCCGGGGCGGCCGCTCGTACCCGGTGGGCGCGGGACGGGGCGGCAGTCGCAGGTCCGGCAGCCGGACGTCGCCGTACGGCACGGTGGACAGCAGGTGGGCGATCATGTTGATGCGGGCCGCGCGTTTGTCGTCGGCCTCGACGACGTACCAGGGGGCCTCGGGGATGTCTGTGCGCGCGAACATCTCGTCCTTGGCCTGGGAGTACGCCTCCCATCGCGTGACGGACTCCAGGTCCATCGCCGAGATCTTCCAGCGCCGGGTGGGGTCGCTCAGCCGCCTGCGGAACCGCTGCTCCTGTTCGGCGTCGCTCACCGAGAACCAGTACTTGCGCAGCAGAATCCCGTCCTCGACCAGCATCCGTTCGAAGACCGGGCACTGGTGCAGGAAGCGCTGGTGCTCCTCCTCGGTGCAAAAGCCCATGACCCGCTCGACGCCGGCCCGGTTGTACCAGCTGCGGTCGAAGAGCACGATCTCACCCGCGGCGGGAAGCTGCTCGACGTAGCGCTGGAAGTACCACTGCGTGCGCTCCCGCTCGGTCGGCACCGGCAGGGCGACGATCCGCGCGATACGCGGGTTCAGGCTCTCGGTGACCCGTTTGATCGCGCCGCCCTTGCCGGCAGCGTCACGCCCCTCGAAGACCACCACCAGCCGCCACCCCTCGGCCCGCACCCACTCCTGGAGCCTCACCAGCTCGATCTGCAGACGTGACATCTCCTGCTCGTACCTGGCCCGGGGCAGTCGGCCAAAGCCGCGGTCGCCCATGAGGCCAGTGTCGCATCGCACGGACCGCTCCGCCCCCGCCCCCGTGCCCAGTCGCCCATCGCACCGCCCGCGCCCGTCATGGCTGGATCTTGGCGATTGTTAAGATCCCGCCATGACGAAGACGCATGTGGTGGCTGTACTGGCCTTCGATGGCATGGCGCCCTTCGAGCTGGGCGTGGTGGTGGAGGTCTTCGGCCTGTCCCGGCCCGAGCTGGGAGACCTGCCCTGGTACGAGCTGCGGGTATGCGCCGAGGAACCCGGCCGGGATCTGCGGGCGGTCGGCGGGTTCACGCTGCGCGCCGAGCACGGGCTCGATGCGCTGGCCGCGGCGGACACGGTGATCGTGCCGGGGGTGGCCAAGGCCGGGGCGGAGGTTTCGCCCGCCCTGGTGGAAGCGCTGCTGCGGGCCCATGCGCGGGGGGCGCGCCTGGTATCGATCTGCTCGGGGGCGTTCGCGCTGGCTGCGACCGGCCTGCTGGAGGGCCGGCGCGCCACCACCCACTGGCGCTACGCCCGCGCGCTTGCCGAACGGCATCCCGGAATCGAGGTCGACCCCGACGTGCTGTACGTCGACAACGGCGATGTCCTCACCAGCGCGGGCAGCGCGGCCGGTATCGACCTGTGCCTCTACCTGGTCCGGGCCGATCACGGTGCGGCCGTCGCCAACGCGGTGGCGCGCCGCTTCGTCGTTCCGCCGCACCGCGAGGGCGGGCAGGCCCAGTTCATCGAGGCGGCGGTGGGAGAGATCGACCCCGAGGACGACGGCGTCACGGAGAGCATGAACTGGGCGCTGCGCCATCTGCACACACCGCTGTCCGTGCCCGCCCTGGCCCGGGCTGCGTGCATGTCGGAACGCTCGTACTTGAGGCACTTCACCCGCCGTAACGGCGTGAGCCCCATGCGCTGGGTCATCGCCCAGCGGGTGGCTGCCAGCCTGCCACTGCTCGAGTCCGGCGAGGGCACCGTGGACGAGGTTGCCGCCGCGGTCGGCTTCGACAGCACCGCGACGTACCGGCACCACTTCACCCGCCAGATGCGTACGACGCCGACGGCCTACCGCAAGACGTTCACCCGCGTCCCCGCGCACTCATAAGGGTCACCCCGTACAGCTGGCGGAATCTTGATGAACTAAGGCGTTTACGCCACTCCTAGGGCGGGCCCAGGGATCAGAGGATGGAGCCGTCGCCGCCCGGGAGAAACCCGGCACGGCCCACCGGCCCCCGTCCCGACCAGCAAGAACAAGAGGTACCCCCATGTCTGTCACCGCTTCCGCCGAGATCACCAGCGCCGTCCTGAGCGTGCCCGCCGCCACCCCGGCCGAGGCCGCCGCCCACTACGCCGCCCGCCTCGCCTTCGAGGCGGATGTCTCCGACGTCCACGCCGATCTGGCATCCGGCGCACCCGGGATCGTGGTGGTCGACACCCGCAGCAATGCCGCCTGGGACCAGGGCCACATCCCCGGCGCCCTCCACATCCCCACCGCACAGATGGCCGACCTGGCACCGCAGTTGATCGACCCGGCCCAGACCGTGGTCACCTACTGCTGGGGCCCCGGCTGCAACGGCGCGACCCGCGCGGCGCTGGCCTTCGCCCGCCTCGGCTACCAGGTCAAGGAAATGCTCGGCGGCTTCGAGTACTGGGCACGCGAGGGCTACTCCTACGACTCCGCCATCGGCGCCGAGCAGCGCCCTGTCGACGACCTGACCGCCCCGCGCTCGGGCACCTCCTGCGCATGCTGAAGGGCACCGCACGGCCGAGCGGCGTGATCCGTCAGGATTTCCCCGGCGTCACATGGGATGACTTCTTAAGGGCGCGGGGCGTGAAACGGAAAGTCCGCCGCCCGGTGTGACGCACTGGGGCAGCGGACCTTGATGGCACGGCTCTGAGCTGGTCGGCCGATGGGGTTGACGAAGGTGGCGGGGCGGGTGGCGCTGCGCTGGTCGACGAGGCTGTCGTTCTCCCAAGGCCACTCGGTCTTGAGGGACTTGGTCTCGTTGGGTGGGGTGATCTCGACCCAGGCCGGCTGGTAGGTCGAGAACGGCGGGCCGTGCTCGGCCGGCTTGGATTTGGCGATCTTCCTGACCTCGCGCCACTCGGGCAGCGTAAAAGTCCTCGGGCGACCGCCCTTGTACTTGGGGTAGAGCGCCTCGAAGCAGTCGGTGTCGAAGTCGTGAATCACATCGCGGACCCGGTCCGCGCTGGTGAACGTCACCTCGGCGATCTCCGCCACCGCCATGCCCTGTGCTGACAGCAGCACCATCTGGGCCCGCCGCCACGTCACGACCGAGCCGGTGCCTCTGCGGATGATCCGCAGCAGCCTCCGGCACCCGAGTGGCGCGTCACATCACAACAGGGCAGACGCTGTCCGATACGGCGCTGGATGCCCGCCGATGACGTGGCGCGATGCGGTCTCGATGCCGCTGACTCCCGGATTGCGGCGGCCGCCGACGGGAGGCAGGGTGGTGTCGAGACCGTTTGGGCGAGCCAGAAGGCACACAGCCTGTCACGGATGCGGGTTGTGGCATGTCCTCATCGCGAAGCGAGTTGTGTGAGCAGGGAACCGGCGACCTTGGTCACAGCCGAACGAGTGGGTCGGTACACCGGTCCGGAACGCGGTGGCCGACGCAAGATCATCCATTCGGGCAGGCTTACGGAGGTGTGGTACATGTCAGCGAAGAACCCAGAGCACGGGAGCGCCCACGAGGTGTCCTTGCCGCCCGAAGTCAAGTTGCTGCAGGAAGTCACTCCGCCCTTCTTTCCCGAAGGTGGTTCGGGAATGACCATCCTCGTCGAGTGGCCTCCCAGTCACCCCGGGCTCCCTCCACATCGCCACTCGGGCCCGTCGTTCGGCTACGTGATGGAGGGCGCGCTCCGGTTCGAGCTCGAGGGTGAGCCGGAGCGTGTGGTCGAGGCCGGCGGGACGTTCTGGGAGCCAGGCGGTGACGTGATCCACTACCAGGACGGCAACGCCCTGTCGGACGCACAGACCAAGTTCGTGGTGACCATGTTGTGCGCGCCGGGCCAGCCGATGCTCACGCTGGTCGACGAGGAGGAGCTGAAGGAACGGGCGCACCTGCGCGCCCCGCGTCCCTCCGAAGGCTGACCCGCGAGATCGACACGAGTGCGGAATTCGGAACACCGGTCCAGGTGCCGGGGTTTGCAGCAACCTCCGGCCTTCCTCGTCATCGATCTCACGAGCCCGCACACGTTCTGCCCCCGGACAGACTCATGGTGACGCATCGCCGGCAAACTCGACTACCTCACACTCGACCGACGCGGCGCCTGGATGCTCTTCCAAGTACTGACCGAGCGCCAGGAGAAGGACAGCATCACCATCGCCCACCAACGAGGCGTTCACGGGCCGGACCAAGACCTTCACCGGGCCCACGGCTCTGCGCGGCGGTCGTCGACCGGCTCCCCTTCAACGCCACCCTCATCGGGACCGGCACCGAGCCCTTAGCGAATGATCGTCGGCTGTCAGGGATAGGGGGTGGTGCGGGCGACGTGGGTGTGGAGCAGACGTGGTGAAGCCTCAAAACCGTGGCGGGAGTATGCCGGGATCGCACGAGGACTGGAGTGCACGGTGACCCGTTCGAGTCCGAGATCCCGGGCCCTGGCCAGGACCGCGTCGATGAGCACGGGCCTCGATCTTTCGACTGGTGCGAACGATTCATTGACATGCTCAGATCGGGGGACGTAACGGTGGCCAGAAAGACCGGGAGGGCGACGATCACGTCGGTCGCGGAGTACGCCGGTGTCTCCCGGCAGACCGTCTCCAACTTCCTGCACACGCCCAGAGATGGTGGTGCCGGAGACCCGGCAGCGTGTCGAGGAGGCGATCGCCGCGCTGGATTACCGGCCCCACCTCGCGGCACGGAGCATGCGCACCGACCGGTCCCAGGCGATCGCGGTCCGGATCTCATCGGAAGGCGCGCCACCGTACGTCCCACCGGCGCATAGGTCACCCAACTCGCCCCCGTTCGACAGTGATCTACGATCACCGCATGCCGCGCTTCGCACACGACTTCCCGTTCGACCCGTCCTACGGCCGAGCGCTCGACGAACTGCTGCGGATCGCGGCACCCGCCGCCCCCGCCGACTTCGACAGGTTCTGGCGCGACAGATACGAGGCAGCCCGCCGGGTCGAGCCGGAGTCGCGCATCGGCGCACTCGTGGAAGAGCGCGATGGTGTGCGGATCTTCGACGTGTCCTACGCGTCGACACGCGGCCGGCGCGGCGGATGGCTGGTCCTGCCTGCCGACGTGGCATCGGTGCGCCACGGTTTCGTCATCGGCCATGGCTACGGCGGCCGGGCCCAGGTCGGCCAGGACATCCCGCTTCCCCTGCCCGCCTCGGCGGCGATCCTGCCGTGCGTGACCGGCATGCCGAGCAAGGGACTGCTTCCGGGCGTGCCGAGCGTCGCCGACGGCCATGTGCTGCACGGCATCGACTCGCGTGACGGCTATGTCATCGGCGACTGTGTCGCGGACCTGTGGTGTGCGGCCTCGGCGCTCACCGAGCTGGTCCCGGCGCTCGCCGGCCGTGGGTTCGGGTACCTCGGGGAGAGCTTCGGCGGCGGCCTTGGCGCCCTCGGGCTGCCGTGGGACGAGCGCTTCGCGGCGGCACAGCTACGGGTCCCCACCTTCGGCAACCACCCGCTGCGCCTGACGCTTCCCTGCGTCGGCAGCGGCGAGGCCGTGCGCCGCCACCACCGAGAACACCCCGGCATCGTCGATGTCCTCGCCTACTACGACGCGGCCACCGCGGCGACACGGATGGACATCCCGGTGCTTGTCGCCCCCGCCCTCTTCGATCCGGTCGTGCCGCCGCCGGGCCAGTTCGCGGTGTACAACGCGCTCTCGGGGCCGCGCGAACTGCGCGTCCTGCAAGCCGGCCACTTCCCCTATGACGGGGAAGACGTCGAGGCACAGGCGCTGCGTGCGGCCACGACGGAGTTCTTCACCAAGCACCTGGCATGACATCGGCACCGGTTTCCGTCGCCGTGGAGTGGCGTGGCGTAGGAGACCGGTGCCGATGGCCAATAGGGGTCAGTCAGGGCCTACGCGGCGTCGGCCCCGATGTTCGGCGGGCTGGGGATGGTGGCCCCGTAGTAGTCCACACCGCCGTTGCCGGACACGGCCGTTCCCGTTCCGAGTGCCGGGGAACCCGGCTTGAGCGTGTAGGCCTGCGGACACGGCTGCGGCCCCGTGCCCGAGGTCGGAGACCACGAGCACGTGCCGCCCCCGCCGGGCGTGGTGAACAGCGGGTCACCCCACACCGCGCCCGACTCAAGACCCGCCGCCTTCCACGCGGCGAAGTCGGCGTAGGTGGTGCCGCTCCAGCGCCAACCGCCGGTGTTCGTGCCGTAGTACAGGTTGTTCGACAGCGTCATGCCGGTCTGGCCGTACGGGTTGTAGTACATCTGGCCGGTCTTGCCGTACGTGCCCTTGTTGGCCATGTGGCAGATGTTGTCCTTGATCTGCGAACCGCTGGCCCATGTGCCCGAGGCATAGCCGAACAGGAAGCACGCGCTCGCGCCGGCCTTCTTGTTGGCACTTTGGTCCTTGTTGGTGAAGCAGGTGTTGCCGTAGATCGACAGCGCGTTCTTCGGTGCGCTGGGCACCACGTCGAACAGGCCGCCCTGGGCGTTCGCCCAGTCGTCGTTCTCGGAGATGTTGTAGCGGTAGGTGTTCGGCCCCCACACCCTCGAACTGGCGGTCGAGGTGTAAGCCAGGTAGCCGCTGCCCGCGTTGTTGTGGGTGTAGTTGTACTCCACCACCGAGTCGTCCCCGGGGGCTCCCGGTGCGCCGAATTCACCCACCACTGTCACCATCCACTGTCGCTCACTCCAGGAGACCCGCCGATGCACTCCTCCAAGCGCGTGCTCTGCAATCCCCTCGACCTCGCCTACCGCTACCAGGACATCCGCGCCACCGGCAGCGCCGACGGCATGAACGGCAGTGAGCCACGGCGGTCCGTCCACCGGGAGGCCGCGGATCCCTCCATCGTGCGGTACCGCGGCCGCTTCTATATGTTCGCGTCGATGTCGGCGGGGTTCTGGCACTCGGAGGATCTACTGCGGTGGGAGTACCGCGCGACATCCAAGCTGCCCGCCCTCGACTACGCGCCGGATGTCCGGGAGGTCGACGGAGCGCTGTACATCAGCGCGTCCAGGAAAGCGGACGACTGTCCCTTCTTCCGCAGCGTGGACCCGTTGACCGACGACTTCGTCGAGGTCACGCCGGGCACCTTCCCCTTCTGGGACCCGAGCCTGTTCCAGGACGACGACGGCGGCGCCTATCTCTACTGGGGTTGTGACAACAACACGCCCCTCTACGGGGTGCGACTGTCGGGCACCTTCGAGCAGATCGGCGAACCGGTACAGCTGATCCGGGCTGATGTCACCACTCACGGCTGGGAGCAGGTCGGCGAGGACTACATCGCCACGCCGACCAGCGCCGACCAGGAGGAACTCCTCTCCCGGCTCCAGGGCAAGCCCTATATCGAGGGCGCGTGGATGACCAAGCGCGACGGGACCTACTACCTGCAGTACGCGGCGCCCGCCACGCAACTCAACACCTACGCAGACGGCTATTACACGGCCTCATCCCCGCTGGGTCCGTTCGAGTACTCGCTCGACAGCCCGTTCTCGTCGAAGCCGGGCGGTTTCATCACCGGGGCAGGTCACGGATCCACGTTCCAGGACCGTCATGGAAACTGGTGGCACGCGTCGACCATGCGCATCTCGGTGAACGACGACTTCGAGCGGCGCATCGGGATCTTCCCCGCCGGATTCGACGAGGACGGCGTGCTCTTCTGCAACCAGAACTTCGCCGACTACCCCTTCATCGTCCCGGACGGGCCGTTCGCCCCTTGGACGCCTCCGGCCTGGATGCTGTTGTCCTACAAAGCGCACACCACCGCCTCGTCCTCCGCCCCCGGCCGCACTCCCACATCAGCGGTCGACGAGGACATCCGCACCTGGTGGGCAGCCGGGGGGCGCGAACCGGGCGAGTCACTGACCGTCGACCTCGGCGTGAGCAAGACGGTGTACGCAGTGCAGGTCAACCTGGCGGATCACAAGCTCGGCGACCTGGCTCCACAGGCCCCCGAAGGAGCCGACTGGAACAGCTCCTTCTGGCGTGGCATCTTCCCCACCCATGAGCCGGCGGATGCCTTGGTCGAGATCTCGCAGGACGGGCGCCAATGGACCGTCGTGCGCGACTCCCGGGGAACGAACACCGATGCCCCGCACGCATTCATCGTGCTCGACGCACCGCTGCGCGCCCGGTTCGTCCGGGTCACCGGCGGCCGCATGCCGTTCGACGGCGCCTTCGCGGTCAGCGGTCTACGGGTCTTCGGCACGGGTGACGGCGCGGCGCCGCGCTCGGTTCGTGCTCAGGGCCGCCGTGTCGACGGCCGCACCGCCAGGGTCGAGTGGGGCTCGGTCACCGGGGCCACCGGCTACAACATCCGTTACGGCCGCCATCCGGAGAAGCTGTACCACAGCTGGCAGGTGCACCAGCGCACCTCGCTCGACCTGCGCTCGCTCAATGCTGACGCGGAGTACTGGGTGGCGGTGGACGCGTTCGGCGAAGGCGGCGTCACGCCCGGGGAGACGGTACCGGTGAAGTGATCGGGGGCAGGGAGGACTGATTCGCTTCTCCGGCCCTACCTGGGGCCCCGGTTGGAACCCCGCCGACGCGTGGACCGCGCTGATTCGAGATCGACCTCGACGGCCCTGGCAGGGCAACCCGTTCACCGACATCGATTCGGCGCGACGTTCGGCAACGGGCAACGCGAGCTGCGTGCGGATGCCTGTGATCGCGGTCGGCCGCGCACTCGGCACCGGGCTGGTCAGGGGCAGATGATGTAGCGGCCGCGGAGGCCGCCCCCGGCGCTGGCCCGGTGGGCTTCGGCGGCCTGGTCCAGCGGGACGACGGCGTGGACGCGGGTCGGGAGGTCGCCGGCGGCGGCGCGGGTGAGGAGGTCGGCGAGTCGGGTGCGGTCGGAGGCGGTGACCACGGAGGTGACCGAGATTCCGCGCTCGGTGGGCGGTTCGAGGCCGGGCCGCAGGCCGACGTAAGAGCCGCCGTCGCGGACCAGCTTGACGGCCTGGTCATTGAGTTGTGCGGGGTCGACGGCTGCGTCCCATTCCGGCTCGGCGTGTGCGGTGAAGTCGGCGCCGAGGCCGCGGACGAACTCCTCGTCGCCGGCGCGGGCGAGCCCGGTCACCTGCCAGCCGCGTTCCCGGGCGAGGACGGTGACGTTCGCCCCGACCGCCCCCCGCGGCGCCGATCACCAGCAGTCGGCCGGCCCCGGCGGGCGCGTCCCCGAGCAGGTCGACGACCTGCGCGGCGGCCAGCCCGTTGAGGGGGACCGTGGTCGCGGCCAGCAGGTCCAGCCCGTCGGGGACCGGGGCGACGTCGGCCGCTGGGACCACGATCTGCTCGACGTACGTGCCGTAGTCGCGGTCGAAGCCGGCCACCAGGCCGGCCACCCGGGTACCGACGGCCCAGTCGACGCCCGGCCCGACCGCGTCCACGACGCCGGCGAACTCCCAGCGGCACTTGAAAGTACGTAAGCCCCCTTCGGGTACCGAAGGAGCGATCAATGCCGACACGGACAGCGGCTCAGCGCCGGGCCGAGGAGAAGACGGGCCCCGGTCGATGCGCTTCTCCGAACTGTCCCGCCGGCTCGCGGGCGCCCGCCAGAAGATGCTCACCCAGACCCTGCGCTCCCTGGAAGTCGACGGCCTGGTCACCAGGACCGTCACGCCCACCGGGAGGAACACCACCGCGCGGCAGCCGAACACTGAGCTTGCTGTCTGAAGCTGACCGTTGACGGCTCGATCGGCGCCACGGCTACGAAAGATGCGAACAGGGCGAGGCCGAACCATTATTCGACATCATGTGGATCATCTGCCCATCATGGCAGTGGCCTCGGCCGGAGCCGTCCTCCGCTCCGACGCCTCGTTCTCAGAGACCCCCCATACGAATCGAGGAGTACACCGTGAGCAAGCCCGGACAGACCGTCGAGATCCCTCACCTCGGAGGATCGACCATCGGGTACACCTTCGGCAAGCCGTACGACCCCGCACTCCCGACGCTGGTCCTGATCAACTCGTACACCACGTCGGCCGAGTTGTACCGGCCGCAGTTCGCCGACTCGGAGCTCGGGTCCGCGGCCAACCTGCTGGCCCTCGAACCCTACGGGCACGGCCGCACGAGGGCCGCGTACCAGCACTTCACCTACTGGGACAGCGCGGTCGCGAACCTGCAGGTCCTCGAGGCTCTCGGGATCGACGAGGCCTTCGTGCTGGGAACCTCGCAGGGCGGCTGGGTGGCGGTCCGCATGGCGCTGCTCGCCCCGGACGTCGTGAGGGGCCTCATCCCGCTCGGCACGTCGATGGACTTCGAGAGCCCGCGCAGCCGCGACCTGGGGTGCTGGGACGCGATAGGACTCAACACGCCGCTCGTCGACGCCCTCGCCGACCCGGTCGGCGAGGACTGGGTCGTGCCGGACGAGGTCGTAGACGCCGTCCTGGCCACGTCCCTGGGCAGCGTCTCAGCCGAGGAACGCGAGTTCTGGCTCACCGCCTACCGCGCAAACTACAGCGGTGACGCCGGACGCCACCGTCTGCGCCTCAGCACGGTGAACCTGCGGGACCGCGACGGGCTCCACGGCAGGCTCGACGAGGTCCGCTGCCCCGTCCTGTGGCTGCACGGCACCGCGGACCAGGTGTACTCCGTGCCGAACGCCCAGGACGAGATCCGGATGTTCACCAGCTCCCCCGAGGCGCGCCTGGAGATCATTGAGAACGGGCAGCACTTCCTGAGCGCCTCGCATCCCACGGAGGTCGGCTCCGCAGTGATCGAGTTCCTGAAGCGCTGGGCCTGAGCCTGAAGCCACCTGCGCGTCGGCCGGTTGATCTTCTGCGGCCGGGCGGGTCCCTCACCCAGGCACCGGTTCAGGCTGTCGCCGAAGGTGGCTCGTCGTAGGTGGTGACCCAGGCCGTTGAGATCGGCCAGTCGCGTTCGGGGCGGTGGGGGTGGAGACCGACGACGGCCAGTGGCGGCAGGTCGTCGAGTTTTGACAGCTCCCGCCATTGGTCCTGGGTCACCTCCAGGTAGCGCAATCCCTTCAGCTCACCCACCGTGGCGATGTCGGCGACGGGTGCCGCCGCGATGTCCAGCGCCCACAGGTTGGGCAGCGTACGGAGCGGAGCCAGCTCGACGGGACGCGCGCAGGTGACCGACAGCGAACGCAGCTCCCGGTTTCGGGCCGGCGCCGTCAGGTCAGCCGACTCCACATCCAGCTCCAGATACTCCATCGGAGGGCTGCCGAGCGGAGTCAGGTCGGGCGAACCCCCGCTCGACAGCGCCAGCGAACACACGTCGGGCAGCGCGGCGAGGAACGCGCAATCCTCGACGCCGGACACCCGGACCTCCTGCACGCGCGGACCGGCCTGCTCGGCCCGCGCACGGGAAGGTCGGCCGTCGCTGTAGCTGGTGTGCCCGCGGGACAGGCCCGGCAGGTCCGCCTCGATCCACAGGCCCTTGTTGTGATGGCGGTGGGCACCGCGTTCCAGCGCTTCCACCAGACGGCGCAGGAACGTGGTCACCGAGTCAGCGACGTACGTCGGCCCCCGCGTGTGGTCGACACCGACCGCGATGACCTGCCCGGGACGACCCTTCGGCCCCGGATCCATGTCCACGGCGAGCCAGTTGCCACCGGTGTCGAACGCGAACCGGATCCAGCCCGCACGCAGCGGCGACCTCCGGACGGTGTTCGGGGGCTGGGCATCGAACACCGTCTGGCGCCAGGGTTCGTGCTCCCATTCCCGGGCTATGTCGAGCCACTCGTCATCCAGGTCGCCGATCTCGGCGAGGGGGAGCCACTCCTGCCGGTCGAACAGCGGGTTGACGACGCCATCACCTTCACCGTCGGCGATGCCGTACAGCGCGCGGAGGTCCGGAGGCAACGCGACGCCGAGTTCCTCCTCCGCCGCGGCGAGGTCCTCCTCACTCGCGGGCTCGGGGAGTTCCTCCTCGTACCCGAGGATCTGCGCCATCAGCCGCCGGTAGTGGTGGAAGAGCCGCACCGCCTCGTCCGGATCACCAGCCGGAACCGCAGACTCAGGCCCTTCCTGCTCATCACCCCGGTCGGGCGGAACGAAGTCTTCATCGATCACGTAAAGGAACGGCGACTTCTGCGGGGAGGATGTCGTCACGCCGCCGCAAACTAGCACCCGCCCCCGACACCGCGGCCCGTGGTCCGTGCGGCGTCCAGTGCCTGCCGGGCCTCGGCCACCACCTCCGGGTCGGTGACGAAGTGGGTGTCCTGGAGGGCGGAGGCTCCCGCGGCTCCGAGAGGTATCCACGCACCGCCGCGCCGGGGCTCGGCCCGGGTCTTGGCGGAGAGGTGCACCGCGGCGACCCCCGCGGCCACCAGGGCGGGGATGTCAGCGGTGCGGACGCCGCCGCCTGCCATGACCTGCACGCCAGGAACCGCGGCGACCATCGCGGCAAGCGTGGTCGCCCCGCCGGCCGCGGTCGCCGCGCCGCCGGAGGTGAGAACCCTGGTGATCCCCAGTGAGGGGAGCAGCGCCGCGGCGGCGACCGGGTCGGCGGACTGGTCGATCGCGCGGTGCAGGGTGATGTCTACGGAGCGCTCGTGCTTCGATGCCGCGTCATGGGCGGCGTCGGTCAGGCGGGTGACGGCATCGGTGTCCAGGAGACCTTCGGCGGTCAGCGCGCCGACCACCACGCCCGAGGCGCCCGAGGCGACGACCGAGCGTACCTCGGCGACCATCAGGGCGATCTCCTCGGCGTCGTACACGAAGTCACCGGGACGGCACCGCACCAGAGCGTGCACCGGCGACCCGACGGCTGCGACCGCCTCCACCGAGGCCGCCGACGGGGTCAGGCCGCCCAGTTCGAGCCCGGTGCACAGTTCGACCCGGTCCGCACCGTGGTCGCGGGCGGCACGGGCACCCGCCGGGGAGGTGACCGCGATCTCGAGGGTGGTTCCCGACGTACCGGTGCCGCCCGGAGGGCCGGACCGCCCGCCGGGTCGGTTCTGGTCAGGGGCGTGACCGCTGCGGCCGGTCACTCGTCGTCCCCGGTGAGCGGCTGGTCGGAGGCCGGGATGAGCCGGGCCGCCAGGTCCGGGTCGGCCATGTCGCGGTCGAAGGGGAACATGGGCCGACGGATGCGCTGGTAACCGAGTCGCACCAGGTCCTGGTCGACACCGCCTGGTGTGAGGGCCATCTTCCACGCCGCGGCCATGTCGAACAACTCCGGCTCCAGGTAGCCGATCTTCACGATGACCACGTCGGCGGAGCGGGGGCCGAGGTCCAGGTCGGAGAAGTCGCGTTCATGATGGTAGGGCTTGCGCAGCCGGGTCAGGATCGCGTATACGCTGCCGACGCGGACCACGACCTCGGTCTCGGCGTCGCGGTCGCCGTGCCGGATCGCGTGTACCACGCCGGTGAGGGTGACGGGACCGGCGTGCCGGTCGTCCACCTCGGCTCCGGCGGTGACGGTGACGGTGGCGCCCACGCCGGCGGCAACCGCGGTGTCAACGGCGGCGGGGCCGGGCACCGAGGCGTACAGGACGGTCGGGCCGTCGTCCTTCTGGAACTCCGGGCGCTCCAGCAGCCTGGTCAGTCCCCAGGTGACGTCGCCGGCGCCGCCCGCGGTGGGGTTGTCGCCGGTGTCGCTGATGAAGTACGGCCGCTGCTGCGAGCCCAAGGCCTCATCGAGGAGGTCGTCGAAGGTACCGGTCGGGGCGACGAAGCCGAAGTCGTGACGGGCCTCCCAGAAGCCGCGGGCGAGGCGTTCGGCGCCTGACGACACGGCGTTCCGGTCGGGGCCGGTGACGACGACGGCCGCGCGGTTGCGTGGTTCGTCGGCCCAGGCGTAGCCGACCCATATCGCCGCGTCGGTCACCCCGTCCATGGCCTCGACCTCGTCGACCGCCGCGTACACGCTCCTGGCGGGCTCGATGCGGGTGGAGGTCTGCTCTCCGGCCAGCAGCACCGGGACCGGTACCCATGCCTTCACCGGTCGGGGGGCGCCGGAGGCGAGCAGGTCGACCAGGTTGCGCACGGCGCGCTCCTTGGTCTCCATGTGGTCCTCGTGCGGCGCCATCCGGTAGCAGGTGATGAGGTCGCTGCGGTGGGCGAGTTCGCGGGAGACGTTGCCGTGCAGGTCCATCGAGGTGGAGACGATCACGTCGGGGCCGACGGTGGCACGGATGCGTTCCAGCAGGACGGCCTCGGCGTCCTCGACGCCCTCCACGGTCATCGCGCCGTGGATGTCGTACCAGAGACCGTCGAGCCGGGGCAGTGCGGCGAGGCGGTCGATGAGTTCGCCGGTGAGTGCGGACCAGGCGGCGGCGGTGACCATGCCGCCGGGCAGCGACTTGCCCACCAGGGCGCCGTGCCAGTCGGCGGCCTCGCGCAGTTCCTCGCCGGGCGCGAGGAAGGGGTAGCGGCCGAACACATCAGCGCCCCGCAAGGGATGGAACGCGGGGGCCTCGGTGCGGGCCGGGGAGAAGGTGGACGACTCGATACCGAGCCCGGCGATGGCGATGACCGGGCGGGCGGCGGTGCGGGATTCCGACATGGCTCCTCGTGCGGGGTGTGGTGCGTCAGGGGGTGCGGTGTGCGGCGGGGCCGAAGTGCTCGACACCGAGCCCGGTGCCGCCGACGTCGCGCAGGGCGTGCGCCATGGCGCGCTGCAGGGCGAACTGTCCGGCCCCGACGACTCCGGCGTCGACGCCGAGGCTGGCCCGCTCGATCGTGAGGTGCTCGGTGACCAGCGGGTGGCAGCTGTCGTAGAGCTGGCTGCGGACCGCGGCGACGAAGGGTTCCAGAGTGGAGAGGATGCCGCCGAGGTAGACGGCGTCCGGGTTGAAGAAGTTGACGTTGGCGGCGAGCACCTGCCCGAGATGTTCTCCGGCTCGGCGGACCGCGCGGGTGGCCTCGGGGTCGGCGTCGGCGGCGAGGCCCACGACGTCCTCGAGGCTGCTGACGTCGGCGCCGCGCTCGCGCAGGATGCGTACGAGGGCGGCACCGGAGGCCACTGTCTCCAGACAGCCCGTCTTGCCGCAGGAGCAGGGGATGTCGGCGGCGCCGTCGATCCGGATGTGGGTGATGTCGCCGGCGGCGCCGGTAGCGCCCCGGTAGAGGCGACCGTCGACGATGACGCCGGCGCCGATCGCCGAGCCGATCTTCACCATGATCGACTGTCGGTGTTCGGCGGGCCGGACGGTGTGCTCGCCCATCGCCATGCAGTTGGCGTCGTTGTCCACCGCGGTCGGGACGCCGAAGCGTTCCTCCAGCCAGGTGGCGACCGGGAAGCGGTTCCACCCCGGCATCCGCGACGGCAGCATGGCGGCTCCGGACCGGATGTCGACGGGGCCCGGCAGGGACAGGCCGACACCGCACATCCGGTCGCGTCCGTGTTCCTCGGCCAGGGCCTCCAGGGTTTCGGCGAGCCGTGGCAGGGCCTGCTCGGGGCCGTCGGCGATGACGAACGGAACGGTGGAGACCTTTTCGAGTCGGCCGCCGGGCAGCGCCACACCGATCCGGGCATGCCGGCCGCCGAGGTCGGCGGCGACGGCGAACTCATCGGTGCCGCCGAGCCGCAGGACCTTGCGGGGGCGCCCGCCGGTGGACGACTGGGTGCCTTCCTCGGCGATCAGCCCGCGCTCGACCAGCTGCCCCACGGTGAGGGAGATGGTCGAGGGGGCGGCACCGAGCAGGCCGGCGAGTTCGGCGCGTGACGAGGCCTGGCCCGAGGCCACGAGTTCCAGGACGCGGGCGGCGAGGGGGGAACTCCCCTTCGTCGGCTGACGGTTCCGCGCACTTATTTCAGTCATGTACGAAGTAACTTCCGCAACGGTGGATGTGACGAAGACAGTACGCCCGCACAAGGCGTACGTGAACCGCTTCTCGGACGACATTGTCGTGATCGACAGCATGACAAATCGGACCAAAGGCAGTGTTTTCGCCACCCGGACAGGGCTTCGGGGAGTTCTGTCGAACTCGCAGAAACTTACTTTTTACTAATTCTTGTTTGTTTAATCAGCACGTGAGACGTTGACTGTCGTCGCAGCGCCGATCCCCGCGGCGCCCGCCCCAGGCCCAGGCCCAACGGGGCACACACGGGTCCTTTCACTCCGAGGAGAGTCATGTTCCTTGCTCATACGGCGACCGGCCGCCGCTGGGCCCTCGTCGCGGGTGCCGCCCTCACGTCCGGCGCACTGCTCACCGGCTGTTCCGGGGGCGGTACCTCGTCGTCCGGCGGACACTCGACCGACACCATCAACTACGCGCTCCCGGCCAACTTCACGCCGAACTGGATCCTCCCGGTCGGCACGGCCGCGCACCTCAACACCAACAACTCCTCCATATCCCAGTCCCTCTGGGAGCCGCTGATCGCCTATGACGGCTCCACCGGCGAGGTCGGCTGGAACAAGGACAACTCCCTCGCCACCGCGGCGGACTTCGCCAAGGACAGCAAGAGCGTCACGATCACCCTCGGCAACCGGCACTGGAGTGACGGCAAGCCGATCACCTCGCGCGACGTCGAGTTCTGGTTCAACCTGGTCAAGGCCAACAAGGCCGACTGGGCAAGCTACAGTCCGGGCAAGGCGCCGGACAACTGGACCTCGCTGAAGATCGTCGACGACACTCACTTCACCATCACGTTCGACAAGGCGTACAACAAGCAGTGGATGCTCGCCAACGAGTTGAGCATGATCCGCCCGATGCCGCAGCACGTCTGGGACAAGACCGGCGACTCCGACGCCGTCTCCGACCTGGACCGCACCCCCGCCGGCGCCAAGAAGGTCTGGAAGTACCTCAACAGCGCCGCCAAGAACATCTCCGGTTACGCCACCGACCCGCTGTGGAAGACCGTCAGCGGTCCGTACACCCTCAAGTCCTTCTCCACCGCGGGCAGGGTCGAACTGACCGCCAACGCCAAGTACGACGGCGGCGGCAAGGCCAACATCAGACACGTCAACCTCCTGCCGTTCACCACGACCGACGCCGAGGCGAACGCGCTGCGGGCGGGCACGGTCGACTACGGCTACATCAACGCCACGGACCTCAGCCAGGAGGAGTCCTTCAAGGCGAAGGGCTACACGGTCAAGCCGTGGGCGGGCTGGGCGATCACCTACATGCCCTACAACTTCAACAACCCGGCCATGGGCACCGTCTTCAAGCAGCTCTACGCCCGCCAGGCGATCCAGATGTCGGTCGACCAGACCAGTCTGGCGAAGGTGATCTTCAACGGCACCGCGGTCCCCACCTACGGTCCGATCCCCCAGGGACAGGCCTCCGACTTCGTCTCTCCTGAGCAGAAGAAGAACCCGTACCCGTTCGACACCGCCAAGGCGAAGCAGCTGCTGACCTCGCACGGCTGGAGCGAGCAGAACGGCACCATGGTGTGCACCGACGCGGGCAGCGGCGACGACCAGTGCGGCTCGGGCGTCGACAAGGGCACCAAGTTCGAGATGCAGGTGCTGTCCCAGTCCGGCTCGACCGTGACCGACAACATGATGAGCGCGCTGCAGTCCTCCTTCTCGAAGACCGGTATCAAGTTCACCATCAAGACCGCCCCGGTCAACTCCGTACTCTCGCAGTCCGGTCAGTGCAAGTCCGGTGACTCGGGTTGCAAGTGGCAGCTGTCCTTCTTCGGCACCGCGGGCAGCTGGTACTTCCCGGCGTACCCGAGCGGTGACTCGCTCTTCCAGACCGGCGGCGGTTCCAACTTCGGCAGCTACTCCAACCCGGCGGTGGACAAGCTGATCGCGCAGACCACCACCTCCGAGTCGGCCGCCGCCGTCCAGGAGTACAGCGCCACGCTGGCCAAGGACCTGCCGGTGATCTGGCTGCCGGAGCCCGACTACCAGGTCTCCGTGGTCAAGAACGGGCTGGGCGGTTTCGCCCAGGACTCGCTCGCCAACTTCCACCCCGCCATGTGGAAGTGGACGAACAAATGAGCCCGGCCGGTGACCCAGCGCATCCCTGAGCCGAAGCGACCGGAAAACACATGAGTACTCCTTCGTACCTGATCAGACGCGTCCTCCAGGCCGTCGCGGTGATCGTGATCGTGACGATCGTGGTCTTCGGTCTGCTGCACGCCCTGCCCGGGGGTCCCGCCCGCGGCATCCTCGGCCCGCAGGCCACGGCGCAGCAGATCGCCCGCTTCAACCACGAACAGGGCCTCGACCGGTCTCTGCCCGTGCAGTACTTCCACTACCTGAACCAGTTGCTGCACGGCGACCTCGGCACCTCGTACACCCTGAACGCGCCGGTCTCCCGGCTCATCGGGGAGCGGCTGCCGAAGACCCTGGTCCTGACCGTCCTGTCGATGGTCATCGGCCTTCTCCTGGCGATCCCGCTGGGGATGTGGCAGGCCGTGCGCCGCAACGGGCCGGTGGACTATGTCATCACCACGCTGAGCTTCATCGCCTACTCCACGCCGGTGTACTTCCTCGGGCTGATCCTGATTCTGGTGTTCAGCCAGGTGCTGCCGTGGTTCCCGTCCCAGGCGCCGCAGGGGGACTCGCTCGCCCAGGTGTTCTCCGACCCGCAGGCCCTGGTACTGCCGGTGGCCGCCGGCGCCGCCTCCATGGTCGCGGTGTTCAGCCGCTACATGCGCGCCGCCACCTTGGAGAATCTCTCCGAGGACTACGTCAGGACGGCGCGGGCCGGGGGTTCCCGCTCCCGCGCCATCCTGTGGCGGCACGTCTTCCGTAACTCCCTGACGCCCGTGGTCGCCATGCTCGGCTACTACCTGCCGGTGCTCTTCGGCGGTGCGCTGGTGGTCGAGCAGCTCTTCAACTACCCCGGTATGGGGCTGCTGTTCTGGTCAGCCGCACAGGCCTCCGACTACCCGGTCCTGCTGGGCTGTGTGCTGGTCATCGCCGTCGCCACCGTGGTCGGCACGCTGCTCGCCGACATCGTCCAGCGGATCATCGATCCCCGAGTGAAGGCAGGCAGCCGGGCATGAGCGCCGTCATCCAGCCGGCCAAGAC
The DNA here is from genome assembly GCF_042734105.1 of Streptomyces sp. NPDC059679. NCBI lineage: Bacteria > Bacillati > Actinomycetota > Actinomycetes > Kitasatosporales > Streptomycetaceae > Streptomyces > Streptomyces sp. NPDC059679. The sequence continues at coordinate 26,612 of NZ_JBHWES010000004.1, forward strand.
GCCCGGCACCGCGGACACCCCCCGGGAGAGCTCCGGCACCCGGCTCGCCGTGCGGCGCTTCCTGCGCAACCGGCTCGCCGTCGCCGGACTCGCCGTCGTGGTGTTCTTCATCCTGTTCTGCTTCGTGGGCCCGCTGGTGTACCACACGGACCAGACCCACACCGCCCTCCAGCAGGTCAACCTCTCGCCGAGCGGAGCACACTGGCTCGGCACCGACGCCGTCGGCCACGACGAGCTGGGCCGGCTGATGTACGGCGGCAAGGTGTCGCTGATCGTCGGTCTCGCCGCAGGCGTCCTGGCCACCGTCATCGGCACCCTGTGGGGCGCGGCCGCGGGCTATGCCGGCGGCTGGATCGACGCGGTGATGATGCGGATCGTGGACGCGGGCATCGCCATCCCCGCCCTCTTCATCCTGCTGGTGGTCTCCGCCATCACCACCCCCGGCCTGGCCGGCCTGATCCTCATCCTCGGGCTGGTGTCCTGGCTGGTGCCGACGCGGCTCATCCGGGCCGAGACCCTGACCCTGAAGAACCGCGACTACATACTGACGCTGCGGGCCATCGGAGGAACACACGCCCGCGCGATCCTGCGGCACATACTGCCCAACTCCGTGTCGACCATCGTCGTTGCCACGACCTTCCAGATAGCCGACGCCATCCTCCTCGTGGCGTACGTCTCCTACCTGGGCCTGGGCCTGCAGCCGCCGGCCACCGACTGGGGCGGCATGCTCTCCGCGGGACTCACCGCCGCCTACTCCGGCTATTGGTGGCTCATCCTGCCGCCCGGCCTGGCCATCATCCTGGTGGTCTGGGCGTTCAACGCGATCGGGGACGGGCTCCGTGACGCATTCGACGTGAGGGGACGCGGATGACCGCCACCCAGACCTCCGCCGCCCCGACGGCCGAGCCGATTCTCGAACTCGACGACCTCGGTGTCGTCTTCACCACCGAGTCCGCGGAGGTTCCCGCCGTACAGGGGGTGTCCCTGCACGTCCGTCCCGGTGAGACCCTCGCTCTGGTCGGCGAGTCGGGCTCCGGAAAGTCCACCGTCGCGCTGGCCGCGATGGGGCTGCTGACCGGAAACGCCCGTGTCACAGGCCAGGCCGTGATCGACGGCACCGACATCGTCGGGGCTGACGAGGCAGGGCTCGCCGCGCTGCGCGGCCGGACCGTCTCCATGGTGTTCCAGGAGCCGGCCACCGCGCTCGACCCGCTCACCCGGATCGGCAGGCAGATCGCCGAGGTGATCCGCAACCACAACGACGTCTCCGCCAAGGACGCCGCCGCTCGCGCCGTCGGCCTGCTGCGCAGGGTCGGCATCCCCGAGCCGGAGAAACGCGCGGCCGCCTACCCCTTCCAGCTCTCCGGTGGCCAGCGCCAGCGGGTGGTCATCGCCATGGCCATCGCAAACGACCCGGCCCTCCTGATCGCCGATGAGCCGACGACCGCGCTGGACGTCACCGTGCAGGCCGAGATCCTCGACCTGCTGCGCAGGCTCGCCGCCGAGACCGGCACCGGCGTCCTGCTCGTCACCCACAACATGGGTGTGGTCGCCGACTTCGCGGACCGGGTCGCCGTGATGTACCAGGGCCGGATCGTGGAGACCGGCCCGGTCGAGGACGTACTGCTGCGCCCGTCCCACGACTACACCCGGCGGCTGCTGGCCGCAGTGCCCCGGCTGTCGGTCGCGGAGTCCGACGAGCGCCCGCCGGCCTCACGTCGCCGCAGCGCCACGGCAGTTGGCGAGGCCCGCCCGGACGGCGGGTCCGGCAGCGGCGACACCACCGCGCCGGTCGTCGAACTCCACGACATCTCGGTGGTGTTCGGTCGCGGAAAGCGCGCGGTGCACGCCCTGGACGGCATCTCGCTCGTCGTCCGCCCCGGCGAGACCCTGGGCCTGGTGGGCGAGTCGGGCTCCGGCAAGTCCACCGCGGCGCGGGTCGCACTCGGCTTGATCCCGCCGACGTCCGGCGCCGTGTCGCTGTTCGGTGCCGACCTGGCCCGTACCCGTTCCCGTGCCCGCCGGAGGCTGCGGTCCGGCATAGGCGTGGTCCTCCAGGACCCGGTCGCCTCGCTCGACGCCAGGATGACGGTCGGCGAGTGCGTCGCCGAGCCGCTGCGGGTACATCGCCGTGAACTGTCCGCCCAGGAACAGCGCAGCAGGGTCGAAGCAGTTCTCGACCGGGTCCGGCTGCCCCGCGACATCGTCCGGCGCGCCCCCCGCGAGCTGTCCGGCGGTCAGCGCCAGCGGGTCAGTCTGGCCCGCGCGCTGGTGCTCGAGCCGCGGCTGCTGGTCGCCGACGAGCCCACCAGCGCGCTCGACGTGAGCGTGCAGGAGTCCGTGCTGAAGGTCATCGCGGAACTGCAGGACGAGTTGGGCTTCGCCTGCCTGTTCGTCTCCCACGACCTCGCCGTCGTCCAGCACTTCGCCCGCCGGGTCGCCGTCATGCGGGCCGGGCGGATCGAGGAGCAGGGCCCCACCGGTGAGACGCTGCTGCGCCCGGAAACCGACTACACCCGGCGGCTGCTGGCCGCCGTGCCGGTCCCCGACCCGGTGGTCCAACGCGGACGCAGAGCCGAACGCCTGGCCACCTTGGCGGCCGGACGCACGGAGGCCGAGGCGTGAGCGACCGCCCCTTGTTCGCCGGCGTGGACATCGGCGGGACCACGACCCAGGTGGTGCTGTGCGACGACGACCTCACGGTGCTCGACCGGGCCGGAACGACCACTCCGGCGGCCTCCGGCGGGCAGGCCATGATGGACGCCGCGCTCGGTGCACTGGCACCGCTGTTGCGGCGTACGCCCGGCCGACTGATCGGCGCCGGCGTCGGCGCGGCCGGGGTGGTGGACACCGCCGTGGGCCGCATCCTGGTGGCCAGCGACTCCTTCAGCGGCTGGTCGGGCTTCCCCGTCACCGCCGCCGTGGAGGACGCCCTGGGCGTTCCCGCGTTCCTCGACAACGACGTCAACGCGTTCCTGCGCGGGGAGGTGTCGGGCGGCGCGGTACGGGGTGAGCCCGATGTTCTCGGCATTGCGCTGGGCACGGGCGTGGGCGGTGCGCTCTGGGCGGGCGGCCGGCTCTTCGCCGGTCCGCACGGCGCGGCCGGCGAGATCGGGCACATCCCCGGATTCGGCGATTTGCCCTGTACCTGCGGGGGGCGTGGTCACCTGGAGACCTTGGCCTCCGGCCGTTCCATCGGGGCCCGATTCGCCGAGCGCACCGGCCGCCGGCTCACCGCGCGAGAGGTCGCCGACGCGGCCGCGTACGGCGACGAGGACGCCCTGGAGGTGTACCGCGCCGCCGGCGCCGGGCTCGCGCGGGCGGTCGTCATGACAGCCGGCCTGGTGGACATCACCACGGTGGTGATCGGTGGCGGCGTCAGCGGTGCCTGGCACCTTCTCGAGCCCGTCGTACGGGCCGAACTCGCCAAGGAGCCCCCGGTCAGTGGTCATCCGGTCCGCCTGGTCCGTGCCCGGCTCGGCGCCGATGCCGTACCCGTGGGCGCCGCCGCCCGCGCCCGCCTGGAGACGACGGCTATTCGCACGGCCAACCGCTGAGTCAAGAGGCTCGATGAAAATCAGCCACGCCAGACTTAATATCGCCAAGAGTCCCGGCCGACATCATGTGCACCAAAGCGGGCAACAGGGGGGGTACGCTCCTCAATCCACACCCCCAAATGCGTGACCTGCATCACAAAACCGCGACAGCTATGGTCGGAGCGACGCCACGTGTCGCAAACTCACTGCGATCTTCTGTTAGAAGAATTGCTCACGGGGAACTCGGTTACGAGGGGGCAACAGTGGGTCATCTATCGATTCAGATACGCGCTTCCAGATCCAGCGGATCGCCGGTTTTGAGGCATATCGCCGCCGATATTCACGCAAGCTCAGGGAAACCTGGACATCTCGCATTCCAGCACCTCTCCAGGGTGACTCTGTGAATTCCGCCGGGCATCCGCTGTCCCGGCAGCAGCAGACCGTCTGGGCCTCGCAGCAACTCCAGCCCGACGGGGACTCCTACCATGTTCCCGTGGCCTACCGCCTTTCAGGTCACGTCGCCGAGAAGGAGCTTGCCGAGGCCATCCGGTCGGTGCTGGACCGGCACCCCGTGCTGCGTGTGGCGATTCATCAGTTATCGAGCGGCGAACTTCGTCAGAGCGTACGTCCCACGTCGGACCGCGTCCTGGATGTACACCAGGTGACAGCCGATGAGCTGCGGGAACGGCTCGCCGCAGCCGCTTCGGAGCCGTTCTCCGGTGAAACCGCGTGCCGTGTGCGAGCCGACTTGTTCCGGCTGTCCCCGCAGGACGCCGTTCTCCTCCTGGTGTTCGACCACATCACGGTGGACGCACCTTCGGTCGGCCTGATCATCGAGGAATTAGGCCAGGCCTATGACGATGCCCTCGACGGCCGCCTCCCGGCGGATGCGCCTATTGACGAGTCGCCCTATTTCTCCTACGTCCGCCAGCAGCAGGAGCGGACGAATCTCCCCGAAGAGCAGGAACACACCGACTTCTGGGAGAAATACCTGGAGGGCATGGACGTACTCGCGTCCGCACCACGCAAGCGCCCGTACGGCAATGATTCGCCCATTCGCCATTCCTCCTGCCCGCTGTCCTTTCGGGCGGATTTCTTCGAGCTCGTCGAACGTCGGCGGGTGACCCCCTTCGCAGTGCTGCTGTCCGCTTACTCTCTGACGCTTCAGCACTTCCTCCGCTCCGATGACGTCGTCGTCTCCTATCCGGCTGTCGACTGGCGACGCACCGAATTCGACAGGGTGGTGGGGCTGTTTACGGACATGATGCTCTTCCGCTGCCCTCCGCAGGCTGAAACAAGCCTTCAGGAGTACGTCCGGGAGGTTCAGGAATCGCTCTTCACCTGCCTGGAGCATCAGGGAGAGTCCCTGGAGAAGCTGTGGGCCCGTATGCGGGTGATCGCCGGTGGCGGTGCGGCCCTCCCGGCCATGCTGTCCGTCAACGACCTGGGCACGGACCCCCGGTTGCGCGGGCTGGATGTGGAACGCATCCCGCTGATCCCGCGTGACGGCAAGTCGGAGCTGCTGCTGGCCATCAACATCAGCGGCACCGAAATCACCGGGCGGCTGGACTTCGACCCCGACGTGTACGCCCCGGCCACCGCACAGCGGCTGGCCCGCGCGTGGGAAACCGTGCTCGGCCAGATCGTCGACGGCTGGGACGGCACCGCGCGGGAAGTGGAGCTCATCACCGAGGCCGACCGCTCCCTGGTGCTGGACACCTGGAACGCGCCGCCCGGCGAGCTCGACCCGCCGCACGTCCCGGAGTCCTTCCTGCGTCAGGCCACCGCCGCCCCCGAGAAGGTCGCCCTGATCGACGAGGGACACGAGGTCACCTACGGGGAACTGGAACGGGCCTCCCGCTCCCTTGCCGCCCGTATCACGGCCCTCGGCCTCCCCTCGGGGAGCGTCGTCGCGCTCTGCCTGCCGAGGTCGGCCCGGTTCGTCGAGGCGGCCCTGGCCGTGCTGCGATGCGGTCTGGCCTTCCTCCCCGTCGACATGGAACAGCCGCCGCGCCGACGCGCCTTCGTCCTGTCCGACGCGGGAGCGGCAGCCGTGATCGCGCCGAGCCATGCCGGACTCGACGCTCTGCCGCCCGGGGTGAAGCCGCTCGGCCTGGACGCCGCCGAAGCCGCTGCCCCAGGCGACGGGTTCGAAGACCGGCCGGTGGACGCCGAAGCCCCCGCCTACGTCATCACCACGTCCGGAAGCACAGGGCTGCCCAAGGCGGTCGTCGTCCCGCACCGTGCGCTGACCAACAACCTCCGGTGGAAGCGGGACGAGTTCGGCTTCCGCCCGGAGGACCGCTTCTACTTCAAGACGCCGCCCATCTTCGACGCGTCGGTTTGGGAGTACCTCGCCCCGCTCACCGTGGGCGCCACGCTGGTGGTGGCGCCTCCGGGCGCGCACCGGGACCCGGCGGCCATGCTCGGCGAGATGCGGCGCCACGCGGTGACCGTGGCGCAGTTCGTCCCCACCCTGCTCAAGGCCCTGCTGGCGGAGGACGGATGGGGCGGCCTCCCCGCGCTGCGCCGGCTCTTCGCCGGTGGAGAGGCCCTCGACTCCTGGGTCGTGAAAGCCGTGACAAAGGGCTGTCATGCCCAGGTCATCAACCTGTACGGGCCGACCGAAGCGGGCTGCGACGCGACGTCCCACGTGTGCCGCCCCGGCGCCGAGCCGGAAGCGGCGGTGCCCATCGGCCGTCCCATTCCCGGGGGCCAGGCCTATGTGCTCGGGCCCGGCGGGCAGTTGATGCCCCCGACCTTCGTGGGGGAGCTCTGCCTCGGCGGGCTCCCGCTGGCTCTCGGATACGCCAACCGCGCCGAACTGACCGCCGAACGGTTCGTACCGCACCGGTTCAGCGAGGATCCCGGCGCGTTGCTCTACCGGACGGGTGACCTCGCCCGCTTCACCGAGGACGGCTTGCTCGAGTTCCACGGGCGCGACGACGGGCAGGCGAAGCTCCGCGGACTGCGTGTGGAACTGGACGGGATACGCAACCTGCTGCTCGGGCACCCCGGAGTCCAGGACGCCGTCGTGACGGTCCGCCCCGAGCTCCCGGACTCCCTGCTCGCCTACGTCGTCTGCGAACCGGACGACGTACTCGCCGACCTCCGCGGACACCTCGCCGACCGGCTGCCCCCGGAGCACCTGCCCACCCACTTCGTACGGCTGGCGGAGCTGCCGCTCACCGCCACCGGAAAGGTGGACGTACGAGCGCTGCCGCTGCCCGAGGCGGGAGCGGCCCCGTCGTCGCACAGCGAACCGCGTACCGGCCTCGAACGGCGGCTCGCCGCGCTGTGGGCGGAGGTCCTGGGCACGGAACCCGACCGGGTGCCCCGCGACGTGAGCTTGTTCCAGCTCGGGGGCAGCTCACTGACCCTGATTCAGCTGCATCGCCGGCTCAGGACGGAGATCGCGCCCGGCTTGTCGGTGACGGACCTGTTCAAGTACCCGACCGTTGCCGCTGTCGCCCGCTCGCTGAGCGGCTCGGAGAACGACGGAGGATGAGCATGACCCTTGCGCAGGAGAGCCGGCTCATAGCGGTGGTCGGGATGGCCTGCCGTTTCCCCGGCGCCCGTGACATCGACGAGTACTGGAACGCGCTCATGAAGGGGACGACGTCCCTGGTGCCGCTGACGGCCGACGAACTCGCGGCGAAGGGCGTCTCCCAGGAGGTGCTCGCCGACCCGAGTTACGTTCCCGTGGCCGGGGCGCTCGAAGACGTGGAGATGTTCGACGCCGCCTACTTCGGGATCCCGCCCGCCGAGGCGGCTGCCATGGATCCGCAGCACCGCCTCTTCCTCCAGGAAGCGGTGCACGCCCTGGAGCACGCGGGGTGGGCGGGCGGCGAGGACCGCAGGGTCGGGGTCTTCTGCGGCTCCGGCGAGAACCGTTACGCGGCGATGCTGCCCAGCCCGGACAGCGGCGCCCGGACCCACCGGTCCATGTCCGACACCCCCGCCGCGCTGCCCCTGCGCGTCTCCTACCATCTCGACCTGCGAGGGCCGAGCGTCTTCATCAGCAGCCTGTGCTCCACCTCGATCACCGCCGTCCACTTGGCCAGGCGCAGCCTGTTGGCGGGCGAGTGCGAACTCGCCCTGGCGGGCGCGGTGTCCGTGCAGCTGCCACAGCACCACGGCTATCGCGCGCTCGACGGCTCCGTCATGTCCCCGGACGGTCGGCTGCGCCCGTTCGACAGCGCGGCAGCGGGCACCGTACCCGGAAGCGGCGCGGGAATCGTCGTCCTCAAGCGCCTGGACGACGCCCTGCGCGACGGCGACACCGTCCACGCCGTCATCCGTGGCTCCGCCCTCAACAACGACGGGGCGGACCGGCAGAGCTTCGCCGCGCCGAGCGTGCGCGGACAGCGCGACGTCGTCATCGCCGCGCTCACCGACGCGGGTGTCGACCCGGCGACCGTGGGGTACGTCGAGGCACACGGCACCGGCACCTCCCTCGGGGACCCCGTGGAACTCGCGGCGCTCCGCGAGGCCCGGGAACAGCTGGGTGCCACCACTCCCTGTGCGATCGGCGCCGTGAAGTCGTCCCTGGGGCATCTGGACACCGCCGCCGGCATGGCCGGGCTCATCAAGGCCGTACTCGCCGTCCGCGAAGGCACGGTGCCCGCGACGGTGGGGCACGACGAACTCAACCCCCTCATCGACCTGGGGGACAGCGGCCTGTACATCAGCGTGGGCAGCCACCCGTGGCCGCATACGGAGCACCCCCGGCGCGCCGCCGTCACCGCGCTCGGCGTCGGCGGCACCAACGCCCACTTAGTGCTGGAACAGCCACCCAGGCAACCCGCACCGTCCGGGCCGGCCGCCCCGGACGAGCCGCACATCTTCCCGCTCTCCGCCCATACGCCGGTGTCGTTCGACCGGCTCTGCGACCGGCTCGCCGAGACGCTGGACCACAAGGAACACGCCCCGGGCGATGTGGCCCGCACCCTCCAAGAGGGCCGCCACCACCGCACGCTGCGCCGGGCCTGGGTCGCCTCCTCCCTCCAGGGGATCGGCACCGCCCTGCGCGAGAAGCCCGTCCCCGCGCCGGCGGAAGGGCTCGTGCTGGCGATCGACCTCGGGGACGAGAACCCGTACGACCTCGACGAGCGGCTCGGCGAGCGCATCCCGGAGCTCCGCCGTGCCCTCGAGCACACGGGCTCCGGGGCCTCCCGGGCGGTGGTCGCGGCGCACACCGCGCGGGGCCTGCTCGACGCCCTGGCCGCACGGGGAGTCGTCCCGGACGCCGTGGCCGCGGTGGGCGCCGGCGAGTACCTGGCGTTCGCCCATGCCGGAGCCCTGCCCTGGGACGTGGCGCTCCGCTGCGCCGAGCGGCACAGCCGGGCCCTGGAGGCGTCACTGCCCGGCGGGGATCTGAGCGTCTGCGAACGGCTGCTGGACGAGATCGAACGGGACCTCGCAGCCTGCCCGCCCACTCCTCCGGCCGTCGAGGTCCGGTCGCTCACCTCGGGCACCGGTTTCCCCGCCGGCCGGGTACCGCCGACGGGACACCTGCCGACGATGACCCGGGCCGCGGTGACCGGAGAAGAAGCCTCCGCACCCCCGCCGGGCTGCCCCAGCCTGCTCGACGGCGCGGCAGGCTGGGAGCAGTGGCTGCGTCTGGTCGCCCACTGCTGGGAACGGGGCGCCGACGTGGCCTGGCACCTGCTGCGCGGGGCCGGACGCCGGATTCCGCTGCCGGGCTACCCGTTCGACGAGGCCCGCCATTGGGCCGCTCCGGCGCCGGATGCCACCGCGGGACACACTCCCGTACCTGCCGGCACCACCGCGGCCGCCACCTCCCGCGCAGGCGGTGCGCAGGACGTCCTGACCGAACTGGGCGCCATCTGGCGGACGGTCCTCGGCGTTCCCGAAGTGGTGCCCGAGGACAGCTTCTTCGACCTCGGCGGGCACTCGCTGCTCGCCTCCCAGGTCATGACCAGGATCCGCGAGCTGTTCGAGGTGCGGATCCCGCTCGGCGATCTGCTGGACGCCGAGACGCTGGAAGGCATGTCCGAACTCGTTCAGGGCGAGCTTGCCGCGCTGCGTGTCTACGCGACGCAGACCGCCCCGACCGACGAAGCGATGGAGACGGTGGAACTGTGAGCGTCACCCGCTTTCTGGAGGACATGTCCGCGCGCGGGATCCGCATCGCGCCCAACGGCGAGAAGCTGTCGGTGTCGGGCCCCGACGGCGCCCTCACCGACGCCGTCAAGGACTCCATCCGCACGCGACGCGCGGAGATACTCCGGTTCTTCCGCGAGTACGAGGAGGAGCAGTACCGTCGCGGCGTCCGCATTCAGCGCGTCGACCGCCGGGAACCGATCCCCGCGTCCTATGCCCAGCGGCGCCTGTGGCTGGTGGAGCAGACGGCGAGCGACCTGTCCGTCTACAACATGTACTTCGCCACCGAATTCCGGGGCGACCTGGACGAAGCGGCCCTGCGCGGCGCCGCCGACGATCTCGTGCGGCGCCACGAGATCCTGCGCACGGCCCTGACCGAGACGCCGGAGGGCCTGTTACAGACCATCGACGACGACTGTGCGGCGCCGTTCGGGACACATCGGGCGGACACCCCGGAGGAGCACGACAGGCTGCTCCTCGACGTCGTCTCCACGCGTTTCGACCTGGCCGCGGCCCCGCTCATCCGCTTCGACCTGCTGCGCACGGCACAGCGGCGGTGGACCTTCGTCGTCACACAGCACCACGTCATCTCGGACGGCTGGTCCACCGGGCTGATCAAGAAGGAACTGTCCGAGCTGTACGCGGCGCGCGTCGCCGGGCGGAGCCCGCGGTTACCCGAGCTCTCCGTGCAGTACGCGGACTACGCCGTCTGGGAGCGTGAATGGCTCGGCAGCGATCTGGCGCAGCGGCAGCGCGCGTACTGGCGCGACAGGCTCGCCGAGCTTCCACCGCTGCTCGACCTGGTCCCCTCCCGGCAGCGCCAGGCGGTGCAGAGCTATCGCGGCTCCGCGCTGACCTTCCGGTACGGACGCGAACTCCTCGACAAGGTACGGGGGTTGTGCCGGGAGACCGGTACCACCCTCTACAGCACCTTCATGGCGGCGTACTCACTGCTGCTGTCCCGCATGACGCGGCAGTCCGACATCGCCGTCGGCAGCCCTCTGGCCAACCGGCCCTATCCGGCGCTGGAGCGGACCCTGGGGCTGTTCTTCAACACCATCACCGTGCGGACCCGGGTCGATGAGAGCAGTACCGTCCGCGACTACCTGGCGCAGACCCGGAGCAGCGCGTTCGACGCCTTCGCCCACCAGGACCTTCCTTTCGACCAGGTGGTGCAGGCGACGGCCCCCGAGCGCAGCAGCTCGCACTCCCCGATCTTCCAGACCATCTTCATCCTGCAGACCTATCCGGGCGAGCAGTTCACCTTGCCCGGTGTCCACGCCGAGGCCGCTCCGACCCCCTTCTACTCGGCCCAGTACGACCTGATGTTCAAGCTGCGCGAAGACAGCCGGGCGGCCGGGCTGCAGGGGCTGCTGGTCTACAACGACACGCTGTTCGACGAGGCCGACGCGCGGCGCTTCGCCGACTGTTTCGTCCGCCTTGTGGAGCGTATGTGCGAGGACCCGGACGCACGGCTCGCGGATCTGCCGCTGATCGACCCCGACAGCTCCCGGCACATCGACCGGTGGAATGCCTCCACCAGCCGGCCGGTGCCGGCGCGGCGCGTGGAGGACGAGCTCTTCGACCGGCTGCGCGAGGATCCCGAGCAGGCGGCCGTCACGTTCCGGGGGACCGTGCTGTCCCGGGGTGAACTGGCGCACAGGGCGGAGTCCGTCGCCGCCGGCCTGCGCTCCGCGGGGCTGCGGCCCGGCGGCCGGGTGGGCGTGCTGGTGCCCAGGTCGCCGGAGCTCATCGCCGTACTGCTGGGGATCCTCCGGGCGGGGCTGGTGTACGTGCCCCTGGACGGTGCCGCTCCGGATGGGCGCACCACGTCCATGCTCGACTCGGCCGGCTGCGCCGCGCTCGTGACCGGGGAGGTGTACGAGGGCAGGTGCCCGTCGTTCGCCGGTGTGCGGCTGAGCGCCGCGGACCTGCTCCGGCACCCGGGGACGGCCGGCTCCCCGGGTGAGGCCGCCGCCAACGCCGCCTATGTCATCTTCACCTCCGGCTCCACCGGGCGGCCCAAGGGCGTCGAGGTGTCGCACGCGAATGTGCTGAACCTCTTCACCGCCCTCGACGCGGTGGCTTCGCCTCCGGATCCGGCCGTGTGGCTCGCCGTCACCCAGGTCACCTTCGACATCGCGGTGGTCGAGCTGTTGTGGACCGTGGCCCGCGGTGTTCCCGTGGTGCTCTCGGAGACGTCCGAGACGCTGCGGCACACCACGAGTGACCCGCAGGGGCTTCAGGCGCCCGCGACCATCCCGGAGCTCATCCGCCGTGAGGGGGCGACGGCCATGCAGGCGACCCCCACGCTGCTGCGCGGCGTGCTCCGCCTGCCCGGCGCCGAAAGCGCCCTGGCCGGACTCCGGCTGCTGATGGTGGGCGGCGAACCGCTCGACCTCACCCTGGCCCGGCAGCTCAAGGACCTCGGCATCCCGCGCGTGCTGAACATGTACGGACCGACGGAGACCACCGTGTGGTCGACCTGCTGGGAGGTCCCGCGGGAGCCCGACCGCATCCTCGTGGGCCGGCCGCTGGCGAACACCGCGGCCCACGTGGTGGACGCGACGCTGGGCCCCGTGCCGATCGGCATGTTCGGCGAGCTGGTCCTCGCGGGGGCCGGTGTGGCCCGCGGCTACGTCGGCAGTCCCGGGCTCACCGCCGAACGCTTCCCCACCCTTCCCGCCCTGAGCGCTCCCTCCCCGTCCGCCGACGGTCGCGTCTACCGCACGGGGGACATCGCCCGGTGGCTGCCGAGCGGTGAGATCGAGTTGGTCGGCAGGGTCGACAACCAGGTCAAGGTGGGCGGCTACCGGATCGAGCTGGAAGAGGTGGAGCAAGCGCTCAACTCCCTCGCCGGAGTAGCTGAATCCGCTGTGACCGTCCAGCGTGAGCGGGAGCGCGGCCTGCTGGTCGCCCACTATGTGCCGGCGCCCGGCGCGGTGATCGACGAGGCGTATCTGCGGGCCGGGCTCGCCGACCTGCTCCCGGACCAGATGGTGCCCTCGGCCTTCGCGCCCTGTGCCGCCCTGCCCACCACCAGCAGCGGCAAAACGGACCGCAACGCCTTGCCGCACATTCGCGTCGAGACCCGGGAACAGACGGCCAAAGAGCCCGCGAACGATCTGGAGGCCCGGCTGCTGGCGGTCTGGCGAGCGGTGCTCGGCGACGACGGCATCGGCCCGGCCGACGACTTCTTCCAGTCGGGGGGCACGTCGATCCTCGTCGCCCAGCTGCTCACGGAGGTGCGCGACCGGGTGCACGAGGAGGCGCGGATCGTCGACCTGTTCCGCTACCCCAGTGTCCGGGCGTACGCGGCCCATGTCAGCGGGACGTCCCCGGCCGAGGACCCGCGGCGCGGTCGGGCGCCGGCCACGGACGCCCGCCGGGCGGCCCGGCAACGGCGTGGCCAACAGGTCTCCCGGAAGAAGCAGCTCCGGGCGGACGCGTTCCGGCCCGCCATCGACTGACCCCCGTCCCGCGCGACCCCGTCCCGCGCACCCCCGTCCAGCGCACCCCCCATCCCGCGCACTCGGCGTTTCGCGCGCCGCTGCCCCACGCGTCCCTCGCCGCATCCCGGTACGCCGACTCGCCGCTCCCGCGAGTGCGTGCCGGCAGAAGTCCCGGAGTGTGAGCCTTGGCTGCCGAACTTCCCGACGAACCCGACGACGAGCTCCCGGCGATCGCCATCACCGGTATGGCCTGCCGCTTCCCCGGGGCGGATTCCACCGATGCGTTCTGGGAGCTGCTGCGCGACGGCGTGGAGCCCCGGGAGACCGTTCCCGACGAGGAGCTGAGGCGCGCGGGACTGCTGGACCGGGTGCGCGACGACCCGTCGTACGTCGCCACCCGTATGCGGTTCACGGACCCCTCGCTCTTCGACGCGGGCTACTTCGGCATGACTCCGGCCGAGGCGGCCGCGACCGACCCGCAGCAGCGCCTGCTGCTGGAGACCACGGTCCACGCCCTGCGGGACGCCGCTCTCGAACCAGGGACGTTCGACGGCAGCGTCGGCGTGTACCTGGGCATGAACCTCTCCGACTACCTGCTGCGCCATGTGATGAGCCACCCCGAGGTGGTCGAGGCCCTGGGCTGGCACCGCGTCCTCATGGGCAACGACCGGGGTTTCACCGCGACCGGTGTGTCCTACCGCCTGGGCCTGACGGGCCCGAGCGCGGCGGTCGACTGCGCCTGCTCCTCCAGCCTCGCGGCGGTGCACCATGCCTGCCGCGCGCTGCTGGACTACGAGGCGGACGCCGCCGTGGCCGGTGGCGCCGGCATCAAACCGACCGACCTCGGCTACTCCTATGTGGAGGGCGGCATCGGTTCCCCCGACGGCCGCTGCCGACCCTTCTCCGCGGACGCCCGGGGCACGGTGTTCTCCAGCGGTGTCGGGGTCGTGGTGCTGCGGCGTCTGGAGGACGCGCTCGCGGACGGCGACCGGGTACTCGCGGTGATCCGGGCCGGCGGTGTCAACAACGACGGGGCGCGGAAGAGCGGTTACACCGCGCCCAGCGCCCGGGGACAGGCCGAGCTGATCACCTCGGTGCTCGAGCTGGCGGGCATCGACGCCGAGCAGGTCTCCTACGTGGAGGCGCATGGCACCGGCACCGCTCTCGGCGACCCCATCGAGGTGAGCGCCCTCACCGAGGCCTTCCGCACGACGAGCCGTACGAGCGGTACGAGCCCTGCGACCGGCTTCTGCGGGATCGGGTCCGTGAAGTCCAACATCGGTCACCTGGACTCGGCCTCGGGGATCGCCGGCCTGATCAAGGTGGTCCTCGCGCTGCGCCACCGGACCCTGCCCCCGACTCTGTGGTGCGAGGAGACCAGTCCGCACATCGACTTCGACACCTCACCGTTCCGGGTCACCGGAAAGCTGCGGCCATGGGACGGCCCGCGACCGCTGCTCGCCGGGGTGAGCTCGTTCGGCGTGGGCGGCACGAATGTGCACCTGCTGGTGGAGGAGGCGCCGGAGGAGCCGGAGGCGGCCGGCGACAGCGTGTCGTCCCGTCACGCACGGCTGCTGCCCTTCTCGGCCGCGTCGCGTACGGCCCTGGACGCATGGGAGTCCGGCCTGCGGGAGCGGCTTTCGGCGCAGACTCCCGAGGGCGTACGCGACATGGCGTACACCCTTGCCCGCGGGCATGCCGTACTGCCCTTCCGGCGCGCACTGCTCTGGACCTGTGGCCGGGAACCTGTCACCCTCGACGGGGACGGCGCGGACACGCGGCGCGGGGGCGTCGCCTTCGTGCTGCGGCACACCGAGCCCGACCAGAAGTCGGTCCAGGAACTTCTCGGTCGCCATCCGGTGTTCCGGGACACCGCCGAGCGGCTCGTCGGGCCGTGGGCCGCGGCGCGCGGCATGACGGTCAAGCAGGCGCTGAGCACCCTGGCGGCCCGCGCCCCGGCGCCGCTGACATCGGCCGTCGTGGCACTGGGCGAGGCCGCCGTGTGGGCGGAGCGCCAGGGAGCCGCCCCCCGGGCCGTCGTCGCCGACCGGGCGTCCCGACCCGCCGCGGCCGTACTGGCCGGCGCGCTGACGGAGGACGAACTCGCCGCCGCCATGGCGGACTTCCCGGCCGACAGCGCCTCTGTGGCCGAACACGTCCTGCACCGGGTGTCGCTTCGTCCCCTGACCATCCCCTGGTACGACGAGGACAGAGCGGAACTGTGCCCGGCGGGCCGCCTGCCGGATCCGGTCCTGGCTTTCGGTAACGCCGCGGCCACACCGGGTCGGCGCACCCTGCCGCCCCGGATCTCGGCGCTCGTCCACCTCGGCGCGGCCGCGGCGCTCCCTGCCGCCGCGGTGCCGGGCGTGTTCGCGGGAGCGGTCCACGTCGTCGGTCCGTCCGGCACCCGAGGCGGCGACGCCTCGCTGCTCGGGCGCCTCGGCCGGGCCTGGGCGCTGGGGCTCCTGGAAGACCGCTCGGGACTCGTCGATGCCGCCGGCGGCCGGGTCGTGGACCTCCCCGCGTACCCCTTCGACCGGCAGCGGCACTGGCTGGAACCACGGCCGCCGCAGGGCGCCGCCGAGCGGTCCGTACGCTTCTCCGGCCCAGAACCGGCGGCGGTGGAGGCAGGCGGTGCGCAAACCGCCGGACAGTCGGCTCGGCACATCTTCGCGCAGTGTCTGGGGGTCGACGAGGTCGCGGAGGACGACGACCTGTTCAGACTCGGCGGTGACTCCCTGCTCGCCACCCGGGTCGTGGCCATGGCCCGTGCGCGGCTCCGGGTGAACGTACCGTTCGGCACGTTCCTGCGGGAGCCGACGCCGGCCCACTTGGCCCGGCTGGCCCTCAGAGAGCACGAGGAGGAGAAGGAGGAGACGGGGGGCACCGGAGCACGACCCGAGCCGCGCGATCGAGGCCCGGTGTCCGCCGGCGGTCCGATCCCCCTGACTCCCCTTCAGGAAAGGTTCCTGTTCCTCAGCGAGATCGACGGCGCGGCCGAGGCGTACAACGTGCCGGTCCTCGCCGACCTGCGCGGCCCGGTGGACATCGAGGCGCTGCGTGCCGCGCTCGCCGACGTCGTCGCCCGGCACGAGAGCTTGCGCGCGGTGTTCCGTACGACCGCGGACGGCACGACGCAGGAGATCCTGCCCGAGGTGCCCGTCGAGCTCCCCGTCCTCGCCGTCGACGGCGAGAAGTCCCTGCGGTCCGCGATCGCCGGACTGCTGGACCGCGGGCTCCCGCTGGACCGGGCTCCCGCCTTCGCCGCGCGCGTCTTCACCACCGGGCCCGGCCGGCACGTCCTCGCCCTCTCGGTGCATCACATCTGCGCGGACGCCCACTCCACCGGCATCCTGCTGCGTGACCTCTACGCCTGCTACGCGGAGCGAACCGGTGGCGACAAAGCCGCCCTGCCCGCCGTCGAAGGTCTGCCGGCCGCCCATATGCGTGCCGTCGCCGCATGGCTGACCTCCGCGGACGCCGACCGGCAGCTGCGCTTCTGGCTGGACGAGCTGGCGGATCTGCCCGAGCCGCTCCAGCTGCCGGGTGACCGGCCGCCCGGTGCGGTCCGCGGTTACCGGGGCAGCACCGTCGACTTCGCCCTTCCGGCGGAACTCTCGGGCCGGGTCCGCGCACTGGCCGAGCAGCACGGCGTGACGCCCTTCGTCGTCGTACTCGCCGTCTTCTTCCTGCTGCTCGGCAGGGTCACCGGGCGGACGGATCTCGTCGTCGGGACACCGGTCTCCGGACGGCACCGGCCCGAGACCCGCGACCTCATCGGGAACTTCGTGAACACCCTCCCGCTCCGGGTGCGGACCGAGGAAGCCCTGGACTTCCACGCGTTGCTGGGGCAGGTCGCCGAGCGGGTGACCACGGCCCTGGACCACCAGGATCTGCCCGTCGAGGTGGTCACCCGTCGGCTGGGAGGCAGCGGCCAGGACCTGAACGCCACCCCGATATTCCAGGTGCTGTTCAACATGCTCAACCTGGACGCGGGCAGCGCCGCGCCACCGGCCGGGCTCGAGCGCCGCCCCCTGCCGTTCGAGCGGCACACCAGCCCGTACGAGCTCTCCCTCGACTGGTGGTTCGGCCGGGACGGAAGCATCACCGGACGCTTCCTCTACAACACCGAGCGCTTCGAGCGGGAGACCGTCGCAGGGTGGCAGGACACCTTCGCCTTTCTCCTGGCCACCGTCGTGGACGCGGCGGACCGACCGCTGAGGGACGTCCCCTCCGAGTCGCCCGCCACCGCCGCCCGGACCTCCGCGGCCCTGGCCGGCCCGCGGATCCCCGTCCCGCCGCGCCCGGTCCACGCGGTCTTCGCCGACTGGGCGGCCAGGGAACCCGGCCGCCTCGCGGTCACCGACGGCCGGACCTCCCTGACGTACGGCGAACTGGCCCGTGTCTCGGCTGGGGTGGCCGACCTGCTCGCCGGGCTCGGCGTACGTCCCGGCCAAAACGTGGGTATCGCCATGGAACGGGGAGTGCCCCTGGTCGGCGCTCTCGTGGGCGTGATGCGCGCGGGAGCCACCCCGGTGCCCTTCGACCTGACCCACCCGCGGCGGAGACTCGCGGCCATGGCCGAGGACTGCGGCGCCGCCGTCGTCGTCTCCGAGCGCAAGGAGGACGCCGACTTCGCCGCCTGCGCGACGGCTCTGGAGCTGGCGGACATCACGGCGGTGCGAGGCGGCGCGGGCAATGTCCCGGGCGACACCGTGGACCTGTCGGTGGGTGCCTATCTGACCTACACGAGCGGCACCACGGGCCGGCCGAAGGGCATCCACTTCCCCCACCGCGCGCTGGCGAACCTCATCCACTGGGAGACCGCCGGCCACACCGCGGGGCTGCGCAGGCTGCAGCTCGCGTCCTTCGGTTTCGACGCCTCCTTCCACGAGGCGTTCGCGGCCCTGTGCTCGGGCGGCTCCCTCCACATCGCCGACGACGAGACCAAACACGACCACGACCTGCTGGCCGGTTTCATCCGGGACCACCGGGTGGAGAAGGCCATCCTTCCGGTGTCCCTCCTGCACGCGCTCGCCGCACGCTTCGAGCACGACACCGCCGCCTTCTCCTCGCTCAAGGAGATCGCCTCCACCGGCGAACAGCTGCGCCTGAGCGCGTCGGTGATCTCCTTCTTCGAGTCACTGAAGGAATGCCGGCTGATCAACAACTACGGGCCGGCCGAGACACACGTGGTGACCTCCTACCGGTTCAGCGGACCGCCTCGTGCCTGGCCACGGCACGCACCGATCGGCCGCCCGATCCAGAACGTCACGCTGTCCGTGCTGGACGGGCAGGGCCGCGACGCTCCCCGCGGCTCGGTCGGCGAACTGGTCATCCACGGCGACTGCGTGGCCACCGGCTACCTGGGGCAGCCGCGGCTGACCGCGGAACGCTTCCCCGGCGCCGCTGCGTACCGCAGCGGAGACAGAGCCCGGCTGCTGCGCTCGGGCGACATCGAGTTCCTGGGCCGTGGCGACAACCAGGTCAAGATCCGCGGCTTCCGTGTGGAGCTGGGCGAGGTGGAGACGGTGATCCGCGAGGACCCGGCGATCCGCGACGTCGCCCTGGTCATCGGCGGCACGGAGGGCGATCGGCGCATCGACGCCTATGTGGTGGCCGCTTCCGGGGCCGGGGTGGCCGAGCGGACCCGCGACCGGCTCAGGGATGAGCTGCCGGCGGCGATGGTGCCGTCGTCCTTCACCGTCCTCGACAGCCTCCCGGTCAATGTCAACGGGAAGGTCGAGGTGTCCCGGCTGCCCCGGCCGGGCGGCCCGGTACCACGGGGCGCGGGCGGGGACGCGGGCGGGGACGCGGGCGCGGGTGCGGACACATCCGAGGCGGACGGTGCCCTGCACGGTGTCCTGACCGTCTTCCGCCGCGTACTGGACAACCCGCTGCTCGGCCCGGACGAGGACTTCTTCGACGCCGGCGGCCACTCCCTGCTCGCCACCCGCGTCATCCACGGCGTACGGGAGGAATGCGGCATCCGGCTGTCGGTGCGGGAGCTCTACCGGCGCGGCACGGCCGCGGAGGTCGCCGCCCTGGTGGCCGGCCACCGCCCCGTGACGGACGCCGAGGAGGTGCTGCCCGCCGTCGCCGCCCCGCTCGTCGTCCCCGCGGGGCACCGCGCGCTCCTCGACGGTTCCCCGTCCTCCGAGCGGCAGAAGACCTTCGTGTTCGACACCGGGCAACGACTGGACCCGGCACGGCTGAGTACGGCGGTGGATGCCGTCCTCGGCCGGCACGCGGCCCTCCGCGTGCCGTATGCGGCGGATGCGGCGGCCGATACGGACGGGGAGTCGCAGGCCCGGACACAGGGCTTCGCCGTGCTCGATCCGCCCGGGACACCGGCGGGCATGACACCGCACGAGGCCGCGGCATGGATGTACGACCGGGCTCAGCGCAGGCCCATCGATCCCGCTGGGGAACCCCTGTTCCGGGTCGCGGTGGCGCAGCCGCCCGAAGGCGGCCCCACCCTGCTGGCGCTGACCGTCCATCTGGCCGCCCTGGACGGGCGGAGCCTGAACACCCTGTGCCGTTCCCTCGCCGAGGCATATGCCACGCCCGCGGCCCCCCGCGAAACGGACGACGGATTCCTGCGCCACCTCACCTGGCGGCAGTCCCTGGCCGGCAGCGAGCGCGCCGAGGAGACCGTGCGCCGTTGGCGCCGGCTCCTGCCCGGGACCCCTCGGGAGGCCGACACCCTCGGCCCCGCGGCCGACGGGGAGATCGCCGGGCAGCGGTCCTGGGCCCCCGGGCAGCGGCTCCAGCAGACGCTGCGCCGCAGATGTGCGGAGCACCGCGTCACCCCCTTCCTGCTGCACCTCACCGCCTTCGCGACCGCCCTGGCCTGGTCGCGGGACGAGGACGAGGTCTGCCTGGCGCTGGCGCTGGACGGCAGGATCCACCCCTCCCTCGACGCGACGGTCGGCAGCTTCGCCAACGTCGTCCCCTTCCCGTTCCGGCTGCGCGCCGCGGAGCCGCTGCGCCACGCCCTGGAGGCCGTACGCGAGGTCTTCGACGACGTGGACGGCGTACGCACCGTGAACTACGCCGACCTCGCGGCCGCCGACGAGGGGCTCGGGGCCTTCCGGAGCCTTCCGGTCGTCTTCACCTACGCACGCGACGAGGGCGAGCCGCTGCGGCTCGGCACGCGGGAACTACGTGCCGTCGGGCCCGATGTACTGGCCGCCGGGCAACGGCTGCAGCTGACCGTCGCCGACAGCCCGCGCGCCTTCCGCGCACAGCTCGCATACGCCCGCAGCCCTGCCGAGCGGCGGGACGCACGGGTGATGGCGCTGTATCGCACCGTGCTGTACGCCCTCGTGTTCGAGGCCGACACCACCGCCGCGGACCTTGCCGCATCCATCGATCCCGGGGAGGGCGCGTGAAGTTCAGCCTTTTCTTCTTCGCCAACGGGCAGGACACCACCGAGCAGTACCGTCTCCTCCTCGATGCGGCGCGGTTCGCGGACACGGAGGGCTTCTCGGCCGTGTGGACGCCGGAGCGGCACTTCCACGACTTCGGCGCCCCGTTCCCCAACCCCTCCGTCACCTCGGCGGCCGTGGCCGCCATCACCTCCCGCGTCGACGTACGCGCCGGAAGCGTCGTGCTTCCGCTGCACGATCGCCTGCGCGTGGCCGAGGAGTGGGCCGTCGTCGACCAGCTCTCGGGCGGCCGGGCGGGCCTCGCCATCGCGTCCGGCTGGAACCCGCAGGACTTCGTCCTGGCACCCGGCAACTTCGAGCGGAACAAAAGCCTGGTCCGTGACGGCATCCAGGAGTTGCGCGCGCTGTGGTCCGGTGAGGCCGTGCGCCGCCCGGGGCCGGGCGGGGAGGAGCGGCTCATCCGCACCTACCCGCGCCCCCGGCAGGACGAGGTGCCCCTCTGGGTCACCGCGGCGGGCTCCGCCGAGACGTTCTCCCTCGCGGGAGAGCTGGGGTGCGGCATTCTGACCCACCTTCTCGGGCAGTCCTGGGACCGGCTGGAGGACAATCTGGCCGACTACAGCGAGGCGCTCGAAGCCGCGGGATACGGCATCGAAAGCGATCGTGTGACGGTCATGCTGCACACGTTCGTCGCCGAGGACAGCCGTACGGCGCTGGAGACGGCCCGTGCCCCCATGACCGCGTACATGCGCTCGTCCATGAGCCTCTTCGGCCTCAAGTCGCCGCAGAGCCACGGCGTGGGACCGGCATCGGACGCCGCGATGCGCGAGTTGCTGGACCACGCCTACGAGGAGCACGCACGGACCCGGTGCCTCATCGGCTCCGTCGACAGTTGTCTGCCCATCGTCGAACGCCTCGCCGACCTGGGTGTCGACGAACTCGCCTGTCTGATCGACTTCGGCGTCGCGGCGGACGAGGCGCTCGGCGCGCTGCGGAACCTGGCGGTGCTGCGGGAGAGGTGCGAACAGCTGTGATCTCCCGGACCGGAGGACGGCGGGCGGCCCTCTGCCGCCCGCCCGCCCCCACCGCCCTACGCCCGCACCGCGGTGAGCCGGGCGAGGGCCTGACGCAACTGCTTGACGGTGCCCACGGCCATGGCCGGCACCTGCGAGGCCGAACCGCGGCTGATGTTCGTCAGCACCCTGCCGGGACCGACCTCGACCAGCGCGTCGACGTCCTCCTTCACCAGCAGCTCCAGCGTCTGGCTCCAGTACACCGGCGAGGAGAGCTGGCGCCTCAGCGACTGACGTGCCTCCTCGCCCGTGTGCACATACGTGGCGGTCGCATTGGCGATCACCGGGATGACCGGAGTGGAGAACGGAACGGCCTCCAGGTGGGCGGCGAACTCCTCCTCGATGTCCTTCATCAGGAGCGAGTGGAAGGGCGCGCCCACCTTCAGCTGTGCGACGTGTGTCGCACCGGCCGCCCGCGCGGCGACGGTGACGGCCTCCACCCCGGCCACCGTTCCGGACACCACCGTCTGCGTCGGCGCGTTGTAGTTGGCCACGACCACGCTCTCACCGGTCGAGCGCGACGACTCCTCGCACAGGTCACGGACCCGCTCGGCGGGCAGCCCCAGGACCGCCGCCATCCGTCCCGGTGTGCGCCGGTTGACCCCGGCCATCAACTCGCCGCGACGGCGTACCAGACGCAGCGCATCCTCCCAGGCGAGCACCCCCGCATGCACCAGGGCCGGGTACTCACCGAGGCTGTGGCCGGCCACCACGCCCGGCCGGATGCCGTGTTCCCGGAGCACCGCGGAGACGGCGAGGCTGGTGAGGAACACACCGGGCTGGGTCACGGCGGTGTCCCCCAGCTCCTCCTCGCTGCCCCCGAAGCACAGCCGGCTCAGCGGAAGTCCCAGAATCTCGTCGGCCGATGCATAGTAGGCCCGTACGCTTTCAGCGTATTCCTGGGCGAAATCCTTTCCCATTCCGGGCACCTGCGAGCCCTGCCCGGGGAAGAGAAACGCAATCCTGTCCACGGCTACCCCGTTCGCGTCGGGACAACAAAACTTGACGCGGCCTCGACCGCGATCGCTCACCCTATCGATCAGGCGGGACGGAGACAATGCCAAGTCAAGTAATCATCAGGGATCTCGGATCCCGGTCCAGGCGATACGGGAACGAAGAGCACCGGAATCGAGAGCAGGCGAACCGGGAGTACCGGTACCGAGAGCCGGAAACAGAGCTGACCTGCTTTCTGATTCACCATTCCGGCGGCTCGGCCGCCGGCTACGCGCCCCTGGCCGAGCACCTTCCCCCCACCTGGCGGGCGCTGGCCGTCGAACTGCCCGGACGGGGCGCCTCCGTCGGCGAGTCGGCCTGCGGCGACATGGCCGAACTGATGGCACATGTCGCCCCCGCCGTGCTCGACAACGCTCCCGGCCGCTATGCCGTCTTCGGCCACAGCTTGGGGGCGCTGGTCGCGTATGAGCTGGTCAGAGAGGCCGAACGGCGGGGCGCCGGACCGGCCTGGCTGGGTGTCTCCGGAAGCCCCGCCCCGCACCGCATCCGGGACCGGCTGCCGGAACGGCGTGACCTGTGGCCACGTGAGCGGCTCGTCGCGTTCCTGCGGGAGCTGGGGGGAACACCGGAGGAAATGCTGGAGATCCCGGACGTGGTCGACTACATGGTGACCGTTCTGCGCGCCGATCTGCGCATCGTGGACACCTACGAACACATCGAAGGACCACCCCTCTCCACACCCGTCTCCGTCTTTTCCGGGGACGCCGATCCGCTCGCCGAGCATGAATTTCTGAGCGGTTGGCGAGAGAGAACCCGGGCACCGGTCCGTTTTCACGCCTGGCCCGGTGGACACTTTTATCTGTTCGATCATCCGGAAAGCTTCTGCAAGAGACTCGTGGCGGACGTCAGTTCCGCTCTTTCCGGTACACCAGCAGCGGCGCGACAAGAAATGGAAGACGCTGAGAGCCATGGCTGAGAACAAGCCCTCCGGTCCGGAGGGAGAGAAGAAGACGCGGCAGATCGCCGGTGCCGCGCTCCCCCTCTACCTGACGATGATCGCCTCGTCGGCGGCGTCCCTGGTGGACACGGCCGTCCTGGGGCGGCATGCCACGGCCTCGCTCGCGGCCTTCGCCGTCACGCTGGCCGTGTTCAGCCCGGCCACCGCCGCGGTGTCCGGAGCCATGCGCGGCGTCATGCCGTTCGTGGCGAGCCACAAGGATGATGCCGACGGCCTGCTGCCCGTGCTGCGCAACGGCATGTGGCTCGGGATCTGCGTCGGACTGCTCGGTGCCGTGGCGGTCGCCTCCGTACCGCTGATCGGCAAGGCCGGTGGAGTGCCGCAGACCACCCTCGACGAGTTGGGTGTCTTCCCGTACATCCTCGCCTGCAGCGTGCTCGTGATGTCGATCGCCGCCACCGCGACGTCCACTCTCGTCGGGCTCGGCAAGGGCAAGGCGGTGATGCGTTCCGGGATGGCCGGCACCGGCGCCGCCGTCGTACTCTCGCTGCTCCTGGTCGGCGGCGTCGGTTCGTTCGACGGCCTCGGCCTGCCCGGCGCCGGCATCGCCATGCTCACCTCCAGCCTGATCAACGCCTCCGTGGCGCACGTCCAGTTGCGCCGGAACACGGTGTTGGCCGGGAGGCCGCTGCGGCTGGGGCGTCCGCATCCGCGCGAGGTGCTCAAACTGGCCGCGGTCGGCATCCCGCTCGCGGCCACCGTGCTCATCAAGTTCGCCGTCCTGGGCGTCCTCGCCTTCTCCGCGGCCCGGGTGAACACCGACAGCGCGGCCGTGCACAGCATCTCCCTGTCCCTGGTGAACCTCATGTTCACCGCGGCGGTGGCGGTGGGCCAGGCGACCGTGCCGCTCATGGCCGCCCATGTGAAGACCGGCGACGTACAGGAGGTCAGGCGCAGCGCTCACGCGGGCGTCCTGGTGGCCCTGGGCGCCGTCTGCGGTCTCGCGCTCCTCCTGGTGGTGGCACGCACCCCGGTGATCTCGCTGTTCACCAAGGACACCGGCCTGCACGACAAGGTGCTTGACCTGCTGCCCGTCGTCCTCCTCGCGGTGCTGGCGGACGCCGCCCAGGCGGTGTTCGGCTTCGGACTGATCGGCATCAAGCGCACCGTCCCCAGCCTGGTCGTCTTCGCGATCTGCTACGGGCTGCTGGCCCTGGTGGCCCTGCCCATCGGCGCCGCGGGCGGTCTGAAGGCGCTGTGGCTCTCGCTGGCCGGCGCCAACCTCCTGCTGGTGGCCGGGCAGGCCTTCTTCTTCCAGCGCCGCAGTGGCTCACTGACCAGGCCCGAACCGGCCCCTGCGAGCGCGTGACCCACCTTTCCGCGACCTTTCCCCACCCGACGTGTGCACCGTCATATCCGCGAAGTCAGGAGTACCTCCATGGGCATGTCCGACGATCGTGAGCGACCCAGCACGCTCGTTGAACTCTTCGAGACGACAGCAGCGCGTCACCCGGACCGCAACGCCGTCAGCGACGGCGAACAGACCCTGACCTACCGTGAGTTGAGCGCGCGCTCCGACGTGCTCGCCGCGCATCTGGCCACACAAGGGGTCGGCCGGGAGGACCGCGTGGTGGTGCACCGCCCCCGCTCCAGCGAGGTGTTCGTCGCCCTGCTCGGCATTCTCAAGGCGGGCGCGACCTACGTCGCGGTGGACGTCCGGTATCCCGACAAGCGCCGGGATCTGATGATCCGGCGAAGCGAAGCCAAGGCCATCGTGACCGAACCAGGGTGGGGTGCGCGGCTCTCGCACCTCGGGCCCGACGTGATCGAATGGCACAGCGCGGCCGGCTCCCCCGCCCCGGGCGACCTGCCGCTTCCCGCGCCGGAGAACGGGGCCTGCGTGCTGTTCACCTCGGGCTCGACCGGGGTCCCGAAGGCCTTCGTGCTGGAGCACCGCAACCTGCTCGCCTTTGCCCGCAACCGCGTCATGCCTCAGCTGCTGCCCACCGATCGCACCAGTCAGATCGCCAGCGTCTCCTTCGACGCCTTCCACTTCGAGACCTGGTGCAGCTTCGCGTACGGAGCGGAGATCGTCGTCATGCCCGCCATGGCGGAGCTCCTGGCCTCCGATGTGAAGCGGGAGCTGGAGGACCGCCGCATCAGCGTCATGATCGCCCCCACCATGGCGTTCAACCACCTGGCCCGCGAGAGCCCGGAGACGTTCGCCGGCCTGCGGGTCCTGCAAGTCGGCGGTGGCACCATGCTGGCCTCCGCCTGCCGGGACGTCCTGGCGAGCGGCTTCCGAGGGTCGCTGTGGAACCTCTACGGCCCGTCGGAGACCACGACGGGCTGCTCAGTGGCCCACATCGAGTCGGTGGGACCCGAGGACACCTCGGTGCCCATCGGCCCCGTCCTGGACGGCTTCTCCATGTATGTGCTGGACGCCGACCGGAAGCCCGTGCCCGTCGGTGAGGTGGGCGAGCTGTACGTGGGCGGAGTGGGGGTCTGTCGCGGGTACATCGGTCAACCGGAGCTGACCGAGCAGCGCTTCGTCCCCGATCCGTTCGCCGAGGACGGCAGCCGCATGTACGCGACCGGCGACCTCGGCCGACAGCGGCCCGACGGGGTCTTCGAGTACGTCGGGCGCGCCGACGACCAGGTGAAGATCCGCGGCTACCGGGTGGAACCGGGTGAGGTGGAGCGCGCGCTCGCCCAGCACCCGCTGGCCCGGGAGGCGATCGTGCTGGCCACCGGCGAAGAACTGGACCTGCGCCTGGTGGCATTCGTGGCGGCGGACAGCGCACTGACCGACGAGGAGCTCCTGGCGTACGCCAAGCGGGAACTGCCCGAGTACATGTTGCCCAGCCGCGTCCTGCTCCTGCCCCGGATCCCCGACAACGAGAACGGCAAGCGGGACGTGGCGGCGCTCAGGGCCCTGCTGGCCGAGGACTCCCGGCAGCTCTCGCCGTCCGACCTGCCGTCGGGGGAGACGGAGACGTACCTCGCCGGGCTGTGGCGGGAGTTCCTGGGCGACGAACCGGTCGGCGCCACACACGACTTCTACGCCGCCGGCGGCAACTCGCTCCTCGCCTTCCGCATCCGGCAGCGGGTGGCCAAGGAGCTGGGCGTGTCCATTCCCTTCAACGCGATCCTCAACCACCCGGTGCTCCGCGATCTGGCGGCGCTCATCGACGCCCAACGCGACACCGCGGACCGGCAGGTGTCGTGATGCGGCGGATCGCAGTCGTCTACGACATGGGCGCCGCGGACGTGGTGGAGATCGCTGCCGCACTCGAAGGGCTGGCCGAACCGATCTTCGTCTGCCCGGACTCCGAGTTCGGTGAGCAGCCCACGCAGCTCATGGCCGAGCTCGGCCGGCTGTGCGACATCAGTGGGCTGGACCTCGGCCGCGCCGCCGCGAAGGTGCGCGCGGAACGGCCGGACGGAATCGTCACCTTCACCGACTATCAATTGGAGAGAACCGGGGCACTCGCAGCAGAACTTGATCTCCCGTTTCACTCGCCCGAGCTGGTGCGCAAGCTCACCCACAAGCACCTGCAGCGTGACGTGCTCAACGGCTGCGGTGCGTCCGCGGTGCCGGCGCGGCTGGTCACCGGGGAGGATTCCGCCCGGCGCGCCGTGGCGGAGGTGGGCCTGCCGGCCGTGTTCAAGCCCGACGTGGGAACCGGCAGCCGAAGTACCTACCGCATCTCCTCATACGACGACCTTGTTGCCGCCTGCCGTTCGGAATTCCCGGGACCAGCGGAGTCCGCCGCGCCCCGCCGCGCGGCCGCTACAGAAGCCTTCGTCTTCGAGAGGGAACTGCGGGGAGTCGTGGACACCGCCCCCTGGGGCGACTACGTCTCCGTGGAGTCGGCCGTCTTCCACGGTGCCATCACCCATCTCACGGTCACCGGAAAATTCCCGCTTGCGCCACCGTTCCGGGAGGCCGGGTCGTTCCTGCCCGCGGCCTTGCGGGAAGAGGACGAGAAATCCGTCCTGGACGTGGCCACACGCGCCTTGACCGCCCTGGGCGTGCGCACCGGAGTGTGTCACACCGAGGTGAAGCTCACTCCGTCGGGACCGCAGGTCATCGAAGTGAACGGGCGCCTTGGGGGCCTCGTCAACGCTCTTCTCGGCCGCGCGACAGGAGTGGACGTCATCCGCCTGGCGGCCGGTATCGCTCTTGGGGACGAGGAAGCCACGAAAGCGGTGGACAACATCGCCTACGAGCGGATCGCGTTCGTCTACGCCCGCGTGCCTCCTTTGGAGGCGCGGCGTGTCGCCGAGGTGTCGGGACTCGAGCAGTTGCGGCGTCTGCCCGGCATTTCCCGTGTCGTCCTGAAGCGCGGAGCGGGGCACTCCATCGACTGGCGTGCGGGGAGGCTGGGGCAGGTCTACGTCTGCTTCGGAGCCACGGAGACCCATGAAGCGCTGGCCTCGCTGCTCGATGAAATGACCGATGTGGTCAAGGTCCGCTATGAACCGCGCTATCCGCCACCGATCAATTGATTCCACGTCCACACACCGCACCCTGGAAGAAGTTCCTTGAAGAAACCTCGAGTCGTACGCTCCTTCAGCGACCTCGCCACAGGGGTCCTCGACCAGAACGTTCCCGTGGTCACGCTGTTCAGCGGAGGGCTGGACAGCACTTATCTGCTGTACCGGCTGCGCCGGTCCGGGCACCGTGACATCCATGCGATCAGCGTGGACGTAGGAGGTGACGAGACCCTGGAAGAGAAACAGCGCATAGCCGACCGGCTCGGCATTGAATTGCACATCGTTGACGCACGGGAAACTTTCGCGCATGAGTTTGTTCTCCCAGCCATATCCGCACAGGCCATCTATCTGAACACGCATCCGATCAGTTCCTCGCTGAGCCGTCCCCTTATGGCACGAATAGCGGTCGAGATGGCCCAGAACATGGGGGCATCGGCAGTACTGCACACCGCCAATCAGTCCCAGAACACGCTGCGGCGACTGAACGGGGCAATCAATCTGCTCGGCTTCCCGGGCCGCTACGGAAGCCCCTACGAACTCGATCCGGTCGATCGCGCCCAGAAGATCGAGGAACTCAAGGAGGCCGGCCTGGACGAGATGGCGGATCGGATCGTCAGCGGTGACTCGAATCTATGGTGTCGCGAATTCGAGTCGGGAATCCTGGAAGATCCGGAGGACCATGCCACTCCCGAGCATCTGTATCGGTGGTCCATCGCCGAGAATTCCGCACCCGAGGGCCTCATGGACATCAGGTTCCACGCGGGAGTTCCCATCGCAGTCAATGGGACCCAGCTTCCGCTGACAGGGCTGATCCAAGAAATGAACCTGCGTGTGGGTGCCTTCGGTATCGGCCGTTACAGTGGCCTCGAGCATTTGCCCGACGGAGAAAAGGTGCTGGAGATCCGGGAGATGCCGGCGGCCTGCCTGCTCTTGCGCACATACCGGCATCTGGAAACAGCCACCCTGGATGCCGAGACCATCCGGGAAAAGATGCACATGGAGCAGCTCTGGGTGCGCGAGGCCGTCGAGGGTCGGTGGTTCGGCCCCCTTCGAGCCGCCTGCCAGTCATTCATGGACAACTGCTCGGCGCGTATCACCGGATCCGTGCAGTGGAGGCTGACTCCCGGATCGGCACAAACGACGGCAATCCTCGCGGAGTACCCCCTTTACCTGCGCGACCGGGAATCCTGGGAAAAGGAAAAAGTCGCCGACGCCTCCTGTTCTTGGTGAACTGATTGCTCTAGGTGAACCGATCGTCCTTGGTGAGCCGATGCAAGATCAAAGGGCGAGATAAGGAGGCCCGATAGGATAAAGACCGACCTGATCGGCAAGCCATTGAGCCCGCAGATACGTGCCCTTCCGGTCGTGAATGTGCACCGTATGATCGGGTGCGGGCTCATCCCAATGAATTTGTCGCGAATTGATGGAGATGGAAACATGCGCATACTCCTCCTCCGCGGACAGCCGCAGCGCAGGCACCTCCGGCCAGCGCACCCCACTCCACACAAGCGTCGCGGGACACTTTCCCGCAGCAGCGACAAAGCGGTCCTCAAGCCGGCCGAAAGGCTGGGATGTCCACTCCAGAAAAATCGGAAACGGGCCCGCGACAACTGAACTGGTCGACGCCTGAATGGCCGGACTCTGCCCGCACCCGAACGCGGTGGCCGTCGGCATGGCGGCGCTCAGCATCTCCAGTTCCGACGCCTCGGACACAGTGGCTTCGAGACTCACCTCGGCGTCAGTCGGGTCGCCAATCGCCATCAAGCGACGAGCCGCCTTCACCGCAGCAACCAAATCCGTCGTCCGGAACACCGGATGCGCCTGAGAGTTCCCCATGGAAAGCATTGTGCCAGCGGCGCCATGTGGCGTCCCACGAGGCTCTGCATAAATATTTCACAAAACGGTCTTTCATAGTAGAGAGGGTGCATCATGTCTACATCGGTCAAGGACTCTTCGACCGCGCTGAAGTCTGCCTACGCCGAGGCCGGGTGGAGCCGGATACCTTTCCGATTCGGCAACAAAGCGGTTGAGCTGATCCGCGAGCGTGTGGCGTCGATCAGCCGGGAGCGCAGGCCGGAGGTCGTCCTTGAGAAGGACAGCGATGTCGTCCGAGCCATCCACGGCTGCCATCTCTTCGACGACGTGTGCTCCGCGCTCGTGAGACACCCGCAACTCGTCGCTCTGGCCGAGGCCCTGACGGGAAAGTCGGTCTACGTCTACCAGTTCAAGGTCAACCTCAAGCAGGCCCATGAAGGCGCGGCCTGGCCATGGCACCAGGACTTTGCGTTCTGGAGCAAGGAGGACGGCATGCCACGTCCGGAGGCCGTCAACGTCGCCGTATCACTGGACGACATCCATGAGGACAACGGCCCGTTGGCCGTCATCCCGGGCTCCCATCGCCTCGGCCTCATCGGTCTCCCCGACACGGTGGAAGGGGAGGGTGACTGGCGGCGGCACGTATCCGCCGATCTGGCGTACACCGTCAACACCGATACGGCGTCCGACCTTGCCCAGCGGAACGGCATCGAACTCATGGTGGGTCCGGCTGGGTCGGTTCATGCCTTCCACCCGAGCATCGTCCATTCCTCGTCGAACAACTCCTCGGCGGACCGGCGTGCGCTGCTCCTGATCACCTACAACGCGGTCGACAACGCACCCGCCAACCCGACACGCCCCGAGTTCCTCGTCAGCAGGGAGGCCACCCCGATCACCCCCCGCTGTGATGACCGGCTGGGCGTTCACGGGTCGTGACGACCGCGGGCCTGATCGCGGCCACCTCCCGGCCTGCACTTATAGACCATTTCCCTTGCCCATAGGACCGTCGTTTCTCCCTGGAAGCACGCGGTAACTCGCCCTGGCCAGAGCTGGGTTGGACCGATCGGCATGCAATCCCCGTGGAAAGGGACATGAATCGGTATGACCGTCGCCCCACACGCCCCGGCCCCGGCCCAAGCCTCTACTCAAGTCCCGGCCCAAGCCTCTACTCAAGTCCCGGCCCAAGCCTCTACTCAAGTCCCGGCCCAAGCCTCTACTCAAGTCCCGGCCCAAGCCTCTACTCAAGTCCCGGCCCAAGGCCGTACCGCCCGGTTGGTGGGGCGGGCGCCCGCCGGGGTGCGGCCGTATCTGGAGTTGCTGCGGCTGGACCGGCCGGTGGGGGCCTGGCTGCTGGTGGTGCCCGGATGGATCACCCTGGGAGCGATCGCGGGGCCCCGGGACGGGGTCCTGCTCGGGCTGTTGCTCCTGGTGTACGGGGTGCTGTCGAGAGGGGCCGCCTGCGGGCTCAACGATGTGCTGGACGCGCGGTTCGACGCGCGGGTGCCGCGTACGGCGGGGCGGCCCGTCGCCTCCGGGCGCCTGGCGGCCGGGCGGGCGCTGATGCTGTGTGTCGTGGTGAGGGCCGCCGCTCCGCTGGTGATGGGGTTCTGGAGTGTGGAGGCCGTGGTGTGGGCAGCGGCCGGGGCGCCCCTCGCGGCGGTGTATCCGTACATGAAACGGGTCACCCACTGGCCGCATGTGTGGCTGGGGATCACCATGAACTGGGCGGTGCCGCTCGTGTACGCCCTGCTCACCGGAGGGCTCGGGGACGGGGGCTGGGTGCTGTACGGGGCGCTGATCTGCCGGGCCGTGGGGACGGACGTGATCTACGCCTGCCAGGACCGGGAAGCCGATGTGCGGGCCGGGGTGCGGTCGGCCGCCGTGCTGCTGGGGCGCCGTAGCCGGCTGCTGGTGGGCGGCGTGTACGCGGGGTGTGTGGTGCTGCTCGCCTGGTTCGGGGTCGTGGCCGGGCTCGGACCGCTGTACTGGCCCGGACTGTGCGTGGTCGCGGGGCAGTTGGGATGGCAGGTATGGCGGGCCGACCCTGCGGACGTCAGAGCCTGCGGGCGGGCGTTCGGCACCAACCCCCTGTGCGGACTGCTCCGGCTCCTCGGCCGCCGCCCGCGAGGTGATCGACCTCGTCCGGCGGATCCACACCCGGGTGCACGGCACCGCCCCCGACGGCCGGCCGTACCGCGCGGACGACCCCGACCTGCTCACCTGGGTGCACACCGCCGAGGTACGCAGCTTCCTCGCCGGCCACCAGACCTACGCACCCCGACCGCTCCGACTGACCCCCGCCGAGTGCGACGCCTACTACCGCCAAGCCGCCCCCATGGCCGAGGCGTTGGGCGCACGGAACGTACCGCGCACGTCCCTCGAAGCCGAGCGCTACCTGGCCCGCCTCCGCCCCCAACTCCACGCCACTCCGGCCGCGTTGGACTCGGTACTGTTCCTCCGCCGCTTCGGACGCACACGACGGGAGCGGCTGGTCGTAGGCCTGCTCACGAACGCCTCGGTCGGCCTCCTCCCCGACTGGGCCCGCACCGAACTCGGCATCCAACGCCCGACCCCCATCCGCACCGGCTGGGACCGGCCCCTGGCGACGGCCGTCGGACGCACCCTCCAGTGGGCGCTCGGACCCTCCCGGATCCAGGCCGCAGCACGGGGGCGGCTGGCGGGGGCGCGGCACCGACCTCGGCACGCGCATGGACTGCCGGACGCGGGGCGATCGAAAAGGGCTTGCGGACGGGGCGGCGCTTGGCCAGACGTTACGGCGGAACCCCCACCACAAGAGTGAGGGGCCACGACAGCGAGAGGAGGGGTAAGCCCATGATCGCCATGATCACCGCGCTTGTGTCCTCCCGGGGTGCGGACCACATCTGACCTCGGAGCGGACGGGCGCCTTCACCGGAGCGTGCCTTGACCGTGAAACAGAACGACCTGACCATGCGTCCGATCACCGGACGCGAAGAACTCGTCCTCTTCTCCCAACTGCCTTACACCCTCAACGAGGAACTGGCGGACGACCTTGCCGCCGGCCGCCGACGCCCGGAATGGATGTGGGTCGCCCTTCGCGGCGAGCGCCTACTGGCCAGGGCCGCATGGTGGGGTCGGGCCGGAGACGACACACCATTCCTCTTGGACATTTTCGACATCGACGACAGCAGCGCGGATCGCGATCGCGTGGACATCGGCGTGCGGCTGCTGCGGGCTGCCACGGCCGCAGTGGCCCCAGCCAACGCCCGTCCACCCGAGTACAACCGAACCGTCCCACCCGATTGGCGCGAGGGCGGAGTGATGGGGCGCATCGTCGAGGACCGCATGCTCGCCCTGGAACGGACCGGCGCCCGCCAGTTCGTCGAACGGCTGCTTCTGGAGTGGCGTCCCGGGACACCACTCCCCGAACCGAAGGGGCGCCTGGCGTTCCGGCCGGTCCACGACACCGAGGAAATCCTCGCCCTGATGACTCGGGTCCTGGACGGAACGCTGGACGCGCACAGTAGGGACGCCCTGACCCGGATGTCCCCCCGCGAAGCGGCGGCCAGACACTATGAGGAGGAACTCGCGCACTTCCGGAGCCCGCAGGACTGGTGGCGGATCGCGACCCTTCCGGACGGCGAGCCGGTGGGGTTCGTCACCCCGGCCCGCAACGACTACAACCCCGTCATCGGCTACCTCGCCGTACTCCCCGAACATCGGGGCAACGGCTACATCGACGAGATCCTTGCCGAAGGCACCCGGATCCTCAGCGAGCAGGACGTCCCCCGCATCCGGGCAGCCACGGATCTCGGCAACACCCCCATGGCGAACGCTTTCCAGCGCATCGGATACGTCAACTTCGCACGCCGGATCTGCATGATCTGGAGCTGACCGAGGGCGCGGAGCTCCCACAACGGCGTCCCGCCCACTCACCCGCCATCAACAGAGTGAACTGCATCACACCAGCTTGTGCGGCCCGCCTCTACAACCTTACGGGGCCACAACCGCTGCACCGCTGGCCCCAGGTGTCGCCGGCCGCTGGCCCGCCCGCTCTATTGGGTCTCCAGTTCCCCGATCCGCGTCAGCGTCGTTCCCCTCTTCGGGCATACCCACACCGCCGTTTCCGCGCGGACTGTCGCCGTCAGCGGATGCGTGTCCGGGTGTGTCGGGCACTGTGGCCAGACCGCCGATGCGCCTTCGGACCATAGTGCCTCCACCGCCCATTCCTGGACCTGATCTGCCAGGTTCGCCAGCCGCTCTGCGGCGGTGCCACCAGGTGGTGAAGTCAGACCCTGGCCCGAACCGTCCGGGGCGAAGAGCATGAGCATGATCCCGTACCCGTCGTCCGCACGTATATGCGGCTGCACCGCGCACTGCGCCTGGAGGTCCCGCAGGACTGTCTCCAGAGCTTCGGCGAATTCCACGTCGTCCACTGAGGGCTCCTGATCACATCGCGGAGGACTGTCCCACAGTCTCCACTGTCCCTGAAGCTTGCGGAGGATCTTTTCCGGCCCAGGCCCCCGTTTCAGCAGCCGCCTCAATCCGGGCGCTGCGGGCCGACTGTCCGGCAATTGACGCCCATCCACACGGCCGGGGCTGCACTGCCTCCTTGAGCGTCAGCCTGTGGGCGCCGGAGCGGCACGGCTCCGACTCGTCAGCAAGCAGCGGCGTTCACAACCCGGCCCCGGAGGTGAGCCGACCTGGCACTCGACCTGGCTTCTCCGAACTACCGGGCCTCCCGTGATCAGGTGACGAGACGGTCAGTCCCGAGGGGAAGGGCCGGTATGGGTCCGGAGAACGGCGCGGGTGTTAGGTTCCCTTCCCGTGTCAAAACACCAGGACGAGACCAGGGCGGCCTACGACGGGGTCGTCGAGCTGCATGCGTCGATGTTCGCTAATCGGTTGTGGACGCCTTCGGGCTCGGCCTCTCCCCGGCTATGGTCGCCCACGCCCGGTGGGCCCATCCGGCGCTGCGGTTCGACGAAGCGGGAATGGAGGCCCTGCCGGTCGAGGACGGCGCGCTCGGCGGAGTGCTGGCCCACTACTCGATGATCCATACCCCACCTGGAGAGTTGCCTTCGCTGCTCGCTGATCAGGTGCGTGTCCTGGCACCAGGAGGCCTGCTCCTGGTGTCCTTCTTCGGGACCGAAGGGCCGGAGCCGATCCGCTTCGACCACAAGGTGGCGCCCGCCTATAGCTGGCCGGCGGAGCAGTTTGCCGAGCTGCTGGCCGGGGCCGGACTCGTCACGGTGGCTCGGTTGCTCCACGACCCAGCGTCCGAACGGGGCTTCCTCGACACCCACTTGCCGGCCCGCCGTCCCTAGGCACCTGTTAGCGTGCGCGGATGGAAGGTCTGGGACCCGTGGCTTGGCCGCCTGAGCCGATCAGGACCGAGAGGCTCGTGCTCCGCGAGCCCGAGACCCGGGACCGTGCGGTGTTCATCGAGCTGCTCGCCTCGCCAGAGGTGCACACCTACCTCGGCGGCCCCCGACCGCGTGACGAGCTTGAGCGCGAGATGCCCGCAGCGCCCGAGCGGTCGCCCGGGAGCTTCGTGGTTGAGCTCGACGGGTCGATGATCGGCCAGATCCTGCTCAGGAGGGCAACGGGGCACCGTCGCCCGGCTGCCGCGGGGAAGGCCGATCTCGGCTACCTGTTCCTGCCGCGGGCGTGGGGGTTCGGGTACGCCGCCGAGGCGTGCGCGGCGGCACTCGGCTGGCTCGCCGACGCGCTTCCCGGCGAGCCGGTGGTGCTCACCACCCAGACCGCCAACGTCGGCTCGATGCGTCTCGCGGCGAAGCTGGGGTTCACTGAGGTAGAGCGGTTCGAAGCCTGGGGCGCCGAGCAGTGGCTCGGCATGTGGTCCCCGGTCCAAGTACGCCATGAGCGGCCGGGGTTGGTCCGGTCAGCCCAGTGATGCGCTCGCCGCACGCAGCTCGTCCAGGGCTGCCAGGACGTATCCGGCGAGCTCGTCCTCGGCGTCACGGTCGCCCTCGGACCATTCGGCGTACCCCCGTTTGAAGGCGAGGATGGCCAGCTCGCCCGCGAGAGCCGCGGTCGGGTCGGGTACGCCGCGGGCGGTCAGGGCGGTTGTCATGGCGGCCGCGAGGCTGACGGTCTTGAGGGCGTCGCGCTCCTGGAGTTCGGTGCTGGCGGCGATGGCCGCCTTCAGGCGGGGGGCGAGCTCGCGGTTCATGGGGCCCATCGCGCTGGAGGCGCGCTCGAGACCGGCGGCGACCGCCTCGAGCGGGCTGGCGTCACCCGGTGCCTCGGCGATGCCCTGGGTCAGCAGTCGGCTCAACGTCTCCTGCCCGGCCGCCAGCAGCTCGCGCTTGTCGGGGAAGTGCCGGAAGAAGGTGCTTTTGGTGACGCCGGCGCGCTCGACGATCTGCGCGACCGTCGTGGCGTCGTACCCCTGTTCGGCGAACAGGTCGACTGCGGCCACGACGAGGCGTTCGCGTGCTCCTGGTTCCCATCTCCCCATGGGTTCATCGTACGTGATGGGACTCTTGTCCCATCGCTTGCTACAGTGATGGGACAAGAGTCCCATCACTTGTGAGGAAGTTTCCATGCGCGTCTTCGTCACCGGCGGTACCGGTCTGATCGGGTCCGTCGTCGTCGCCGAACTCCTCGGCAACGGCCACACGGTCCTCGCACTCGCCCGCTCCGACGCGTCCGCGCAGGCCGTCGAGGCGGCCGGTGCCGAGCCGCTCCGGGGGGCCCTCGCCGATCTGGACGCCCTTCGCACCGGCGTCGCCCGGGCCGACGGGGTGATCCACCTGGCGTTCGGCAATGACTTCAGCAGCCCGGAGGCCCTCGCGAAGAACGTCGGCGAGGAAAGTGCCGCCCTCGCGACCCTCGGCGAGGAACTGCTCGGCAGCGACCGCCCCTTCGTCACCGTCTCGGGTACGCCCTGGGCGCCAGGCCGCGCCTCCACCGAGGCCGACCCGGTGCCGACCGACGGGCCCGTCGGTGGTCGCGGTCGCACGGTCACGGCGGTCCTTGGCCTGGCCTCGCGCGGGGTCCGGAGCACGGCCGTACGCCTGCCGCGCACGGTTCACAACGAGGGCAACGGCGGGTTCGCCGGCCTGCTGACTCAGATCGCACGCCGGAGCGGGGTGTCCGGCTACCCGGGCGACGGCACCCAGCGCTGGCCGGCCGTGCACGCGCTCGATGCGGCGGTCCTCTTCCGGCTCGCTCTGGAGCGGGCGGAGGCCGGCACCGCCTGGCACGCCGTGGCCGACGAGGGCGACCGTGTGCGGGACATCGCCGCGGTCATCGGCCGACGGCTGGGCCTGCCGGTCGAGTCGGTGCCCTCGGAGACCTACGGCCCCCTCGGCCCGATCTTCGCGACCGACCAGCCCGCCTCCAGCAACCACACCCGCCAAGTGCTCGGCTGGGAGCCGAAGAACCCCAGCCTGCTGGAGGACCTGGAGAACATCCAGCCCTGACCGGCGTCCGACGATCGGGTGGCAGTCGTCTTCGGCGCTCGCGGTAACGCCGGTCGTCACGTGGCCGATGACCTGTCGGCGCCCGCACCCTCCTGTCTTTCCGGCGGCACGGGGAACGATCACTCGCCAGACGGGGAAAGCTCTTCGATCTCGGTCGAGGTCGCTGGTCACAGGCGCTCGTGAACACCCCGCGCGAGCGGCCTGCAACCGCGACTTGCCCGCGCGCATGCCGGGCGTCACCTCTAGCGCCTGCCCCGTGGCCTGGGACGGAGTGGTGTAGATCATCCGCGTGGATGAAGCTCGTCTGGAGCGCCACCTTCTGGCCGATCCGGAGTGGGCGCTGCTTCGATCGGTGCTGGCGTCCTCTGACCTGCGCCGGAGTACAACCGTCGAGGTCATAAAGGCTCCAGCGGTGCGGCCACCGCAGTGGTGCGAGCAACGATCTCCCGGAAAGTGGGAATTCCCAGGTCGACGGACTCCTGCTGCCGGGAGATCTGCGCGTCGAGTTGGGCGAGCTTCTCCTCGGCGTGGGCCAGGCTGCTCTGCAAGCCTTCGAGCTCGCCGAGCCAACCCTCGCGTTCGGCTTCCAGGATGCGCGCGAGGAGGTTGTCGCGGATCTCGACGAGCCGCGGACGTTCCTTCGCGTGAACGATGAGGACGGGACAACGGACACAGGCGTGTTCATGAGCACAGTCGGTTCCGTATGCGCGGCCGCAGCCGCCCAGGGCGAGCTTGCGGCGCTCGAAATGTCCGAGGAACTCGTCCCATTCCTCTGGGGTGACGGTGCGGTATTCCTCGACCGGCCGCAGGGCCCGGCGTCGGGCGATGAACGCTCGATGTGCCTCGATGGCGTCCGTCGGGTAGATGGCGGCGTATCCCATCGTCGTTCCGATGTGGTCGGGACCAGCAATGACCTGGGCGCGTCCAGGGTCGACAGGTACTTGTGACCGAGGATCTTCTGCACGTAGACCGGCGGCATGTTCGGGTCGTCGAGCATCAGGAACGTCGCCGTGTGCCGCAGGTCGTGAAGGGTCCAGTTGGCCCCCAGGAGCTCATTGGCACGGTTGAACATCATGCGGGCCGCGTCGTACTCCAGCGGCCGCCAAGGGCGCCGCAGCGTCCACCACAGTGGATGGTGACGGCCGCGAGGGACGCCCTTCTTCCACGCGGCCTCTTGGTAAAGCCGCAGCCAGACGAACGCATCCGGGGTGGTGGGCAGGTCCTGGTACTCGCGGCTGCCCTTGCGGATCACGCCGATGGTCTGCTCGCCGACGACCGCACCGCCCTGCCTGACCGTGAGCAGTTCCTCGGCGCGAGCGCCGGTGGCGACCCAGAAGGCCGGCAGGGCCCGGTCGCGGTGCGAGCGGAGCCCGGCGAAGACCTCGGTGTACTTCTCGTCGGGAATCCGTCGCGGGATCTGCTGAGGAACGGTCGGCCGGTAGAGACCCGTGCGCCGGTTCCGGTGCTTCTTGTCACCATCGCTGTGCGGCCCGGGCCGAGCCGAGCGGCGTTCGCGAGATCTTGCCTCGGTGGCGCCAATGGACGCGTACCGGCTTGTCCGCCACCTTCATCCACAACATGAAGTCCCGGGCGTCCTCCCAGGTCGCACGGTCCCACTCGATCCCGAGCACCCACAAGAACCGGAACCAGCGCAGCAGATCCATGCCGTACGAGCGCGGCGTCAGCGGCGAGCTGTCCCTCGCCATCAGCTCCTTGAGATACAGCACGGTGGGCTCCACCGGTCTCCCAACCGGATCCAGCACCCTGAACGGCTCCCAGGGGTCTCCCGTCTCCAGTAGCCGGCCTAACTCGAGCAGGACGAAGTCCCTCAGATCCCTTCCGGGACGTTGCTCGTCAAGCACGTCGGGAAGCTAGCAGATACCCCGCCTGAGCTGCGAAGGCTCATGAGTTAGTTCGGTCAACAAGCCCCACACTGCACCGCGGCTTCTGCCCGCGCTGCGGGACCCATCTCGTCTCCGTCGCGGGTGTGCTCTGGCGGGCATCGTGATTCGGTTGTTCAGCTGAATGGCGATGGCCATGTCTGAGGCGGTGGCTCCGACGGCGGTGGTCAACGCTTTTCGCGTCGGCTGCGGATGCTCAGGGCGATGGCGGAGACAAGGAACCAGAAGGCGCCGAAGGCCGAGTATCCGGCGACGGTGGACAGGCTGCTCGTCGCCGAGGCGGACATGACAGCGAAGGAGGCACCGGCGAGGACGGACAGTCCGCCGCTGATGACCATGGGCCACTGGGCACCGACGGTGCGTCGGCGCCGGATCGCCACGGCGAGCTGGATCGCTCCGGCAAGGAGGGCCCAGATGCCGAACACGAGCAGGGCCGTCCCGATGGTGGAGAAGACGGCGATGATCATTCCGGCGGTGGTGGCGAGGCCGAGAGCCACGTTGGCGGTACCGACGCTGTCCGTGGAACCGGTGCCGGCCATGCGACGCTCGAGGAGCGTGGCGATGACGTCCCACAGGGGGTAGATCACGAGCAGCACGGCCGCGATCGCCGTGGGCCTGTCCGCCGACACGAGCGAGGCGGAGGTCGTGACGACGAGTGCCACCCAGATCAGGGAGAAGGCGACTCGGATCAGGTAGAGCGATCGGAGCCCGGAGGACGTCGTCGTGGTCGTGGTCGTGCTCGAAGTCACGGTGGTCTGAATCATCGGGTGTCCCGTTTTGTGATCGTGATGGTGTGAGACGGTCGCCTCGATGAGGAGTCTCAGCGGCCTCGGGACGGGGCGTGTACTTCGAACGAAGTACTTTTGCCATCCGCTTCGAATCGAATGAGTTCTGCCGTCCCCATCGCCTTCCCCGGGCTCGCCGTCTACATCATTCGAAGTACACGGCCGCAGCACACGTGGACGAGAATTAGGTCATGGTCAAGGCGCGGAACAATCAGGACGGGCCCGTGGCACCCCTGTGGGTCCGCCGCCCCGAGGCGCTGCACCTCGTCGCCTATTCGGTGGCCGCGCTGGTGTTCACCGGCCAGATCGTGGCAGTGATCCTGCGAGGGTCGGATTGGCCGACGGCCCTCTCCGTGCTCCTCGCCGGTGGCGGTGTCGCCCTCTCGTGGTGGAGGCCGTGGTCAGGACTGGTCATGGCGAGCGCGGCGTCCTTCGCCGTCACAGCGGTGGGCCGCGACCCCCTGTCGGTGTGGATGATGGCCGTGCTCGTGCTGTTCTCGGCCACCCTCAGAGGGAAGCAGCCGCTGGCCGGAACCGGCATCGTGGCGGCGTTCTTCCTGGGGGCGTTCATGACGCTGGGAGGATTCCGTGGCGGCGCGATCGTGGGAGCCGCCGCACTCTTCTCAGCCATAGCAGGAGGTGCGACAGGGGCCGCGCTGCGCATCCATCGAGAGCACTGGAGCACCCTGGAGGAACGGGCCGAAAGCGCCATCGCCACCCGCGAGATCGAAGCCACCCGACGGGTGACCGAGGAACGACTCCGCATCGCCCGGGATCTCCACGACGTCATCGGCCACCAGGTCGCGATGCTGAGTATGCATCTCGGTGCCGCGGAGATCGGGCTGCCCGAAGACGCCGAGTCCTCCCGGCAGGCCCTTGTCTCGGCCAGGTCCAGCGCCCGCACCGTCGTCGTCGAAACGCAACGGATCCTCGCGCTCCTCCGCCTCGGAGACGACATCTCCGACGACGAGGCGCTCCGGCCGACCCCGGCGCTCAGCGGCCTGGAAGGCCTTATCGCCTCTTTCGAGAGCATCGGGCTCGACGTCCGGCCCTCCATCGGCATCCCCGCCGGTTTCGTGGAGCCCAGCGTCGGCGTGACGGTCTACCGGGTCGTTCAGGAAGCACTCACGAATGCCTACCGGCATGGAGAGGGGGCGGCAACGGTGGATGTGCGCGAGCGCGACGGCAGGATCTGCGTCACCGTGGAGAACCGCATCGGTCACTCACTGCGCGGCTCCGGCTCCGGCTCCGGCAGCGGCAGCGGACTCGGACTCGTGGGGATGCGCGAACGCGTCGAGTCCTCCAGCGGGCGGCTGACGATCGACAGTGACGGCGGGCGATTCCGGGTCCATGCGGAGTTCAGCCCCCTCGGAGCCGCCGTATGACGACGCGGATTCTGATCGTCGACGACCAGGACGAGATAAGGGCCGGCATCAAAGCGATGCTCCGGCTCGACCCGAGTCTCGTTGTTGCGGGTGATCTCTCCGATGGACTCCAGGTCGTCCCCTTTCTCAGGGACCACCCCATCGACCTGGTCCTGATGGACATCCGGATGCCCGGCATCGACGGTGTCGAAGCCACCCGCCGGATCCGCAAAGAGCATCCACCCGAGAAGATGCGGGTGATCGTGCTGACCACTTTTGACCAGGACGACATCGTTCTCGCCGCCCTTCGCGCGGGCGCCAACGGTTTCCTGAGCAAGACCGTGAGCCCCGCTGAACTCGTCGCCGGAATCACCGAGGTCGTTGGCGGTGGCGGCGCGCTGTCGGCCGCCGCGACGGCAGCGCTCATCGGTCACATGACCGACAGTCCGCCCCCGGTGATCGACCAGGAACTGCTGCGACGCTTCGACGCTCTGACACCCAGGGAGCGGGACGTGGTCGTTCTCGTCGCGAGCGGTCTCGGCAACGACGAGATCGCGGCCCAGATGTCCGTGTCGCCGTTCACCGTGAAGACGCATGCGGTGCGGGCCATGACGAAGGTCGGCGCACGTGATCGAGCGCAACTCGTCTCGTTCACCTTTCGGGCCGGCCTCTACCCCTGAGCCTGCCGAGCAGAACCCCGAAACACCTGGCCGCCGTGGCGATGCCGAGCAGTCCGGCGGGATGGCGGGCCGACGGGACGGCGTGGGCGGGTACCTGGAAGACCTCGTCGTCGCGCTGTGCGAGCGGCGTGCCTGGACCTGTACCTGCGGAGCAGGGCTTGCGCCACGGCGGCGACAGTCGCTGCAGTGCCGCGGAGCGGCCGTCCCGGTGGCCGAACCGCTGTGGGGAAACCGGGCGGAGTAAGGCACGGCCGAAGGGAGCGTCAGGCGATCAGCGTTCTCTGCGCCGGCGAGTGTCCGTGGCCGAGCTTGCCAGGGTAAGCCCCGTGGTAAACGGGGTTGGCAGCGGCCAGCTGTATTTCCGCAACGTCCGGACCGACCCGCCGCTGACCATCATCATGTTCGCACCCGAGATGCCGACCGACAGTGGCAGACCGGCACGCTCGGTGATCAAATGGTCGGCCCCGGAGACCCGAACGAGGGAGGCAACCGCTTCCACGTACAACCCGAGGTGGCCACGAAGATGATCGCCGCCAGGACCTCCCGGTCCCCATGCCGCCTCCGGCCACCGTCTTGCGGCCGTGACGGAGCGGGTGGCACCACCCGCTCGAACAGCTCCCACACTTCATCCGGCACCAGACCAGATGCTCCACAAGGCCCACGGCCGCAGACTCCGAACACGCCAAATGAGATGTCCTCGAAGCTGGTCTCGGGATCGTCGCCGGAGTCCGCGATCTCCTGGAAAGGGACGGCGGACCGCTCGGCCCAGTCCCCGAAGACGAACCTCACGAGGTCGTCCTTGGCGTCGAAATAGTGGTAGATCGCGGCCTTGGAGATGCCGACCTCTGCTGCCACGCCCTTGAGGGCGACCGCGGATATCCCTCGTTGCATGAAGAGTCGAGCCGCTGCGTCGCGGACCTCTCGTCTCATCAACTCTTGCCGGTCGCCACAGGCGGGAGGTGACCGGCCGTTCATCAGTCGGGCCTCGCTCACACGAGGTCCCATGACGCGATCAGACAGTGAGGACGAGCTTGCCCCGGAGGTGACCGCCGTCGAGCAGCCGGTGCGCGTCGGCGACGCGCTCGAAGGGGAACGTCTCCTGCACGTGGACCCGGAGCCTGCCCTGTTCGACGAGTTCGACGAGACCTCGCAGGGCGACCGGATCGGGGTCGACCGCGATGCCGCTGAAGCGCATGCCGGCCGCCTCGTACTTGGCGGCGAGCTGCAAATCCTCCTCGGCGACCGCCGTCACCAGGTGACCGCCTGGGCGGAGCACTTCGAGCGACCGCTCGACGGTGTCGCCGCCGATCGTGTCGAGCACGACGTCGATGTCGCGGACCGCCTCGGTGAAGTCGACCGCGGTGTAGTCGATCACCTCGTCGGCGCCGAACCCCTCGACGAACTTCCGCTTGCTCCCGCCGGCTGTCGCGATCACGTGCGCGCCGAGCGCTTTCGCGATCTGGATCGCGATGTGACCGACCCCGCCACCACCGCCGTGGACCAGGACGCGATCGCCCTCGGTCACGCCGCCGAGGTCGACGAGGCCCTGCCACGCGGTCAGCCCGACGATCGGCAGCGCCGACGCCTCGACGTGCGAGAGCGACGCCGGCTTGCGTACCAGGTGCAACGCCGGCGCCGACACGAACTCGGCGTACGCGCTCGCCGCCCGCGGGAACAGCGGCATCCCGAACACCTCGTCGCCGGGCCTGAACCGCCACGTCCCCGGCGCCTCCTCGACCACGCCGCTGATGTCCCAGCCGAGGACGAACGGCGGCTGGCCGATCAGCGGGAACTCGCCGGCGCGCAAGCGCGCCTCCAGCGGGTTCAGCCCGATCGCCTTGACGCGGACGAGAACCTCGGCCGGGAGGGGCTGGGGCTCGGGCGCGTCCACGATGGTGAGCACCTCGGGACCGCCGAGCGTCTGCTGGGTGATGACTCGCATGACTCTCCTGTGCTTTGGAGGGGGGAGAGATTCCAGGCTAGGTTTCCGATAGGAACCAGCAGGTACCTTTGGCACAGGTAGCTTTGGCACCATGAGCGGTTTCGGTCCCGGCGGTCCCTTTCTCGCCGACTGTCCGGCGCGTCTGGCGGTGGAGCTGATCGCCGACAAGTGGACGGTGGTCGTGCTCTACGGCCTCAGCGAGGGCCCGGTGCGCCATGGCGAGCTGATCGAGCTGATCGGAGGCATCTCCCGCAAGATGCTCACCCAGACGCTCCGACGGCTCGAGGCGCACGGACTCATCCGCCGCCACGCCTACGCCGAGGTGCCGCCCCGCGTCGAGTACGAGCTCACCCCGCTCGGAGCGACGCTGATCGATCCGATCCACATGCTGACCGAGTGGGCGAGGGCGAACGGCGACGCAGTGCTCGATGCGCTCGACGCCGATCCCGAGCCGGTCGCCCCTGGCGACTGAGGCCCCCGCCAGAGCACTGAGTATCCTCGAGGCCGCTACTCGGTATCGGCCCGGCCGCAACGCGACTGACTTGTCGCCAGTCCCCGGAGCGCCGAGGGCGAGTTCGGCGTGGCGGTCGCCTACTACGACCTGTTCCGCGTGGCCAACGGCAGGATCGTCGAGCACTGAGACGTCATCGCGCCCGTCCCGGCCGAACTGCCTCACGAGAACGGCTGACCGACCCGGTCATGCGGGGACCGGACGCGCCGCGGTGCCGTCAGGCGCGGTCCGGCTCCTCGGGGTAGAAGGCTGCTCGCAGCGCCGCCACCCCCGCGTCCGCGCATGGGACAGCCGGCTCTGCCCGAGCACTTGGTGCAGCTTCCTCTGCGTGTGCAGCTCGCCGACGGCAACGACCAG
This sequence comes from Streptomyces sp. NPDC059679, assembly GCF_042734105.1. Lineage (NCBI taxonomy): Bacteria > Bacillati > Actinomycetota > Actinomycetes > Kitasatosporales > Streptomycetaceae > Streptomyces > Streptomyces sp. NPDC059679. The sequence goes on from NZ_JBHWES010000004.1 coordinate 71,387, forward strand.
GCGCTGCATCTGCTCCAGGAGCCGCTCCCGCTCACGAGCTGCATCGGCCTCCCGCTGCCGTACGTCCGCCTCGCGTTGCCGCGCTCTACGGCCGCGTCGAACCCGTCGGGTGGCGCAACGCGCAGTGGGCGCGGTGGGTTCGCGGCCGGGAAAAGGAAATGTGCGGCCGGTCAGGATGCGGTAGAACCAGCGCATGGAAGAACAGCGTCTGCCCGGCGGTAGGACTGTGGGCGCAGTGCGGATCGGGGATGCGGTCCACCGGCCCCTGCAGCCCTGGACGCCTGGCGTACACGCGGTACTGCGCCACCTGGAAGCCGTGGGGTTCGACGGTGCGCCCCGAGTGTTGGGGGTGGACGATCAGCAACGCGAGGTCGTGACCCATCTTGTGGGCGAGACGGCCGGTGAGGACCTGCCCTGGCCTGCGTGGGTGTACTCGGACACCGCGCTGGAAGGTGTCGGCCGGTGGGCTCGGCGGTTGCATGACGCGACGGCGGAGTTCGTCCCACCGGAGGGCGTGCGATGGCTCGCCGGACAGACCTGGCGGCCTGGTTTGATCATCGGTCACCATGACGCGGCCCCGTGGAATGCGGTGTGGCGCGACGGCAGTTTGGCCGGGTTCTTCGACTGGGACACCGCCGGGCCTTCGTCGCGCGAGTTCGACCTGGCCTTCATGGCCTTGACCTGGGTTCCGTTGCACGCCCGCCGGTTTGCCGAGAAGACCGGATTCATGGCATTCGAGGACCGATCCCGGCGCCTGCACCTGCTGCTCGATGCCTATGGGTACGACGGCGACCGGGCGGCGTTCGGGGCCGTTGTCGCCCAGCGGGCCCGCGTCAATGCCCAAGTCATTGAGCGTATGGCCGCCGACGGCGACCCGCTCTACACCGCCCTGCTACCGGTCGCCGCTGATCTTCGCCAGGCAGCCGTCGAAGTCGAAGACCTACCCGCAGGCTTCTGGCGCAGGCCGGCCGACGACTAGCAGGACTCCGTCAGGCAGCCTGGATACGCCACCGCCGCCTTGAACGCTGCCGCCTCGACCTGGCCAACCACCGCCTGAACACCAGCCCCATCCAGGCCATCGCCAAACGCTGGGGCTTCACCAACCCGACCCACTTCAGCCGCCCGTTCCGAGCCACCCACGGGATACCACTGCAGGACCACCGAGACCCGCTGCCCAAGAGGTGCGAGAATCGGCAACAAGCTTGCGCGGAATGACAAGGCTGGGTGCTACCGCCTTCGGCATCCTGAATGCCGAACACCGAGCAGTGGTGATGCAAGCGCCCGGAAGCTCTCTGCGGCGCATGCATCTGCTGTCGTGCCCGATGGGTAAAACATCCTCGCCTGAGGTTCGGTCAGGATCAAACCAGTTTCGGCGGGCGCAGTCAGTCGGTGGCGCGGCCGAACCTCAACCGAGAGCTGAAAGATCCACTGACATAGGGAGGAACAATGCGCCTGTTATCCCGGAGAGCAGTGCGAAAGTCGTTAGGAGGCAACAAACTGTGGCGTCTCGCCGCTGTGCTGGCGGGTGTCATGCTCACAGTCGCGACGTTGGGGACGGCTGAGGCGCGGGAGGCCCTGCGGGCTGACAGCAGCAAGGCGAGCTTCATCGCGCAGGCCAGGGCGGCACACCTCGGCAGCGCCAAGGCCAACGCGCTCCAGGCAAAGGTAGACCGCTTCATAGAGAAGGCCGATGGGACGCAGGTGGCGCCCAATCTGATCAACCTGGTCGGCGGCGGGACCGTGTACGTGGCAGTACCCGGCGAAGCCCACTTCCGTGACCTGACGCCCGGGGACAGCACAGTTACGGCTGATCCCTGCGCTGAGCCGGCAGACTATGGCTACTTCTGCGCCTACGAGGGCACGTACTACACCGGCAGCTCAATTCCCATGTACCAGTGCCACTCCTACAACGTCCCATTCATTGGGGCTGGTTCGTGGGACAACAATCAGTCAACCGGTACCAGGGCCAAGATGTACACCGGGATAAACGGCGCCGGCGACCTGAGCTACACGACCCGGCCCGCGCACAGCTGGGACGCTGACGGCGACTGGACGCCGGTGGGCTCGGTAGTCAATTGCTAGTCCGCTCGGCAAAGCACGCGCTTCTGCGGCTCGAATTCTTGCAGACGCGGGGCGGCCGAGTCGCTGACCGGGGCTGAGCCGGATCGCTGGCTCAGCCCTGGTCCACCCGTAGGGCCTCGGGCATCGGATGGGCGGCTCCGGGTTAAACCGGAAGCGCCCGGCTCTGTCTTCGAGGTCCATGAGCAGGTTGCGGGCGAGTTGGGTGACCGCATGAAGTCGCAGGCGAGCAGCGTGTCGGCCTGGGAACGGAGGAAGGAACGCCAGGTCTGCCGGGAGGCACGCCGCGGTGCGGGCGGTGGGCCGGAGCGGCGCAGGACGCGCCGGATCGTGGCGGCGGCACCCCGATGACCGAGCCGTCGCAGCTCGCCATGGATCCTGACGTACCCCCAGGTCGGGTTCTCTCGCGCCAGGCGCTGAGTGAGCTCGACTGTCTCTTCCGACAGCGGTGGCCGACCGGGTCCGACCGCCGTCTGGCGCCATTTCCAGCGAACCAGACGACGGTGCCAGGTCGGCAGTGTGCCCGGCAGGTGCCGTGCGAGAGCGGAGAGCACGGCACGAAGGGCAAGGATCCCGGCGTTGTTCGCGGCGGTCGATCGGCCCACCAGGAGGAGGGGAGGCAGCTCAGGAGTCGGCAGAAGATCAGGTAGAGCGGTCAGAGACCCACGATCACTGATCATGCCCATACGTAGGCGATCACAAAGCCCCAGGCCAACCACCGTACGGCAAGAGAGACGCCTTTCAGGCGACGAGTTTCCGCACGGCACACGATCGGCAGACGGACATCGTCAAGCTTAGGACTTGCCAGCGGCGTTGGCCGCATCAGCCAAGGCAGCTTCGTTCGTCGCAATGACAACGAAACGGCGTATGGCTTCAACGGGCATGTCGAGCGCCTCAGAGGCGGAGCGCTCGTCACCGAACACCTGCACTGCCTCGGCGACAGCAACAGCCAGTTCGGCCTCCGCCTTGCGGACCTTAACCTCAGCCTTGTCAACAGTGTCGACCACCGCCAACTGGCGACGCTGCTTCTCCTGGAGTCGCTGCTTACGGGACGGCGTCTTGTCAGAGTTCTGCACAGTCACAACCAAGATCATAAACGGGCCTGTGCACCCTTGCGAAATCGGTAACTCCGCCCCCTCAAGCCCTATTCATGCTCTAGACGCCCCGCAGACGGAAGGCATGGGGTCTACGTCGCCACCAGGCCCGGCACACGCCGGCCATCCGCCTGCTGCGGCACGGCGCCACCCTGACCCTGCGCTTGCCGAAAACCCCATCCGTCCCCATGGGAAGCGGTGAGCGGGTTGATCGGACTTCGACGGCGATCGCTTGATCCTGCCCTCTCGCGTGGGTACCGCACCGCGCTGCTCACGTGCCCTGCTCACCCGGCGCTCTCCCTGCCCCCGACACCAACGGCTCCATCGCGCTACGCCCCCGGCGGCACCGGACGGTGCGGCTTCCGATGCCGGCTCGGAGCGGCGCGGATCAGGGAGCGCAGGCAGCCGCGCGGCTCCTCAGTGCTCGCAGAGGGAGAACTCTCGTTCGTAGAGCTGCTCGTTGTGTTCGTCAACGAAGAACTTGCGTTCCTGCATGAGTTGTTCGCGGTAGCTTTTGGCCTGTTCAAGTGTCATGGTCGAGGTGTCGGACCATGGTTGCTGCGGTGGCACATCGGATGTTGAGACGATCTTTTCCGACGGGTCGACCAGGAAGAACGCGAGAATTTTGCGATATCCCGGGCGGGTGGGGTCCGTGAGGCGGAATGAGCCGACGCGATGTTGCAGGATGTTCGGGAACGCCAGGCAGCGGCCCGCCGGGGTCGATGCCGATCCCAGCATCTGGTTCAGTGCGTCTTCGTCCTCCAGGCCGTAGACCGCACGCAGACCGTTGTCGTCGTTCTGCTCGTAGTCCGGGTCGTCGAGTGCCGCCCGGAAACTCAGCCGACTTTCGGTGATGTTCTCGCTGTCCCAGTAGTAGATGCCGGTCGAGACGATCCGCTCGTTCATCATCCCCTCGACATGCCAGGAACCGCCAGGGTAATCGGGCTTGTCCGGGGTGAGATGAATGGTGGCGAGCTTGACGATGACCTGGAGACGGCGACCGCGCAGGTCGACTCGGGCGGATTCATCAGGCAACTCGGGCGGGATGAAGGCCGGGGCATCCGGGATGGCCGGACGGCGGTTTTCCCACCAGTCGTCCTGGGCCTCTCCCCACGCACGGACGGCTTCTGCGTAGGCCCCATCATCACTGTAGGAGGATTTGTCTGGGTACTCCGGCTTCGAGTCGTACCATCCGTAAGGATCGGCCTCGATCCGCAGGGGCCGCGGATGGCGCAGATCGGTGAGCACGTTCTCCAGCAGCGGGCGAAAGCGCGAACAAGTCTGGCAGGACGGAGGCTAGTTCGCGATGAGTCTCGGGGTGAACGTTGTTGACGTACGAACGGAAGGCGACATCGCCGTCGTCACTGACGTCGACATCCGTGGGCAGCCACTGGAATTTCTCCGAGAATTCGTACCGCGAATAGCGGTCCGTCGGGTTCTGCCAAGCCCGCTCGGGCGCGCCGCTCACCTCTCTCACCAGGCAGAACAGTGAGGGATGAACCAGATCCAGTACCTGGCCATCGGATCCGGGATGCCAGTCCTGTTCCCCTTCGGGGACCTGCTCCAGAACCCGAACCGCCTCGCGCAGCCGGGATCGGAGCTCGTCGTCGACCAGTGTGTCCGACTGCCACACCCCGTCGACGGCGGACACCTCGACGCCGGTTCGTCCGTCCCGCAGCGCGGCGTAATGCGCAAGTTCGGCAAGCACGTAACGAACCTGCGCTTCGGTGAGGCCCTGGGCGACCGCTTCTTGCGTCCACTTGGCGACGATGTCGGCGTCGTTCATCTTGTCGAACCACCCCGGCTTCGCCCGAATGTGGGCGCTGCACTGCATCATCTGAAGTTCCCGCAGCGTTCGGGGTGTCGCGAACGATATGGAACGGGAAGCATGAAAGGGCAGCGGGAAAGCAGACAGGCCAGTCAATTCTCTTGATCCTCCCAGTCGGTTTGCGGTGGCGGGAAGGATACTTCAGCAGACTGACACCGCAGCCGTGATCCCCATCGCTGGTCCGGAAGCCAGGGCTTCGACGTAGTCGCGTGATGTCCGGTTCGCGCTCATTCGAGGCCGTGTTCCATCGATACTCCTGCGTCGCAGGACGGTGAAGGAGGCGGAACTGCTGGTGCTGCGGCATGAGAACGCGGTCCTGCACCACCGGCTGGCCGGACCGGTCCGCTATGAGCCGGCCGACCGGTTCTTGTTCGCCGCCCTGTCCGGGCTGATACCCCGGCGCCACCGGTGCGAGATCTTCCCTGTCACCCCCCCCCGGCACCCTGCTTGCCTGGCATCGCAGGTCCGTCGCCGCGAAGTGGGACTACACCGCGCGCGCCGTACGGCCCTGCCCGGGTGGGTGGGGGGACTGGCGTCCTCGTAACCGCCGCACGACCGAGCAGGGCCGCCTGATGATCAAGGGCCGCCGGAGCGGAACCCACGTGCACAAGCCTCCGGGTGTACGAGCCGGACCATGAGCTCTCTGACCCCGGTGGGCGGGCGGATCAGCGCAGTCCGGCGAAGAGGTCGTTCTCGGGCACGGCCGCGCCGGTGGTGTCCTGGACACGTACGAAGGTCTCGACGCCCATCAACTCGGTGAACCTCTCCTGGCCCATCCTGAGGAAGAAGATGTTCTCGCCCTGGCTGGCGTGCGCGGCCAGCGCATCGAACTTCTGGCCGCCGAACGCGGTGGTGTCCACCCAGGTGGTGATCTCCTCGTCGGGGAGTCCGATCTCGGCCATCGCGGCGGCCTCAGCGGGATCCGGCTCCTGCACGTCCGCACCGAACTCGCGCATGACCTCACCGAACCGCCGCATCATCGAGCGGGGCGCCGTCGTCCAGTACACCTTCGGTGTCAGCGCGGTCATCGCCAGCGCCGCCATAGTGATGCGGTTGGCCTGGATGTGGTCGGGGTGGCCATAGAAGCCGTTCTCGTCGTACGTGACGACCACATCGGGCTGATAGCGCCGCAAGAGTTCCGCGAGTCGGGCGGCGCCCTCCTCCACGGGTGTCTTCCAGAAGGAGCCTGGGGCGTCATTGGCCGGCCAGCCCATCATCCCGGAGTCGGCGTAGTCCAGCATCTCCAGATGGCTCACCTTCAGGACTTCGCAGCTGGCCTCGAGTTCTCGACGCCGCATCAAGGCGACGGCCGCCCCATCGTGCCCGGGATCGCCCGGCTTGACACCCTCTGGTCCGTCACCGCAACCGCCGTCGGTGCACGTCACGAGGACCGTGCGGATGCCCTCCGCCGCGTACCGCGCGAGGACACCTCCTGTTCCAGTGGCCTCATCGTCGGGGTGGGCGTGTACCGCCATGAGCGTCAAGGGCAAGTCATTCATAAAACAGTCCTCCTGTGTGAAAAGGCCTTGGTCCGAGTCTGCAGCGGGCGTATGAGCGGTCGCCCTGCAATATCGGATGTCGGATGACCTGGCGCACCGCGAGCCCGAGGGCCCCGGATCACATCGGCTGTTGGCCTCTGTGTTCCCCGCCCGCGCCACCGCTCTCTTGAGGTGCAACAGTGGCGGCCGGACCGGCTGTTCCCGCCGCACACCGGAACTGCGCCACTCCCGCGAGAACGAAGGAGAGGCGGTCGGGGTGGCGTGGTGTGGTACTCGTTGAGCAGTCGCGTTGTTCGCGGCGGCCGACCGGCCCGCGTGGTCAGAGGGTGCTGAGGAGTGTCAGGCGCTCGGCGCTGGTGGAGCCCTGGTCGGCGTAGTAGATGACGATCAGCTGACGGGCTTGCGGGCGCACCATCTTCTCGTAGTGCAGGTCGAGCTCGCCGACGAGCGGGTGGTTGAGCCGGGTGTAGCCAGTGTCGCGGCGACGGATCTCGCGGCGGGTCCACAGGGTGCTGAACCGCTCACTGACGACGGTGAGTTCACCGATGGTCTCCAACAACTCCGGGTCGACGTCGTCGATGTTCAGCATGGCGCGCAGCCCGGAGACGGCCTTGGCGGTCATGTCGTCCCATTGCGGATAGAGGCTGTGCATCTCGGGTTCGAGAAAGGCGGCCCGCAGCGGGTTGTGGCCCACGGCGAAGAAGGGGCACAGCAGCACGGCCAGCCGGTTCGCCGCGACGACGCGTCCGCTGGGCCCCTGGGCGTAGGCGGGGGTCTGCGGCCAGCTGTCCAGGAGCGGCTGGAGATCGCCTTGGTTCGTACGGGCGGGGGTGCGCGGCCTGCGGACGGGCGGGGTGGGGTGCGCGAGGCGGTGCAGGTAGGCAACCGCGTCCTCGTCGAGCTGCAGGGCGCTCGCCAGGGCGGCCAGGATCTGGTCGGAGGGGTTGAGGTTGCGGCCCTGTTCCAAGCGCAGGTAGTACTCGGGGCTGATGCCGGCGAGCTGGGCGACTTCCTCCCGCCGCAGTCCGGGGACCCGGCGTCGCTCGCCCGCGGGCAGCCCCGCCAGTTCGGGGCTGATCTGCCCGCGCCGGGCCCGCAGGAACTCGCCCAGGGTGTCTGTCGTCTCGTGCGCCATGCTCTCGACGCTAGCTGTTCAGCAGCCCGAGGCGCATCAGGCTCTCGGCGGTGGCCGTGACGGCGTCCTCGTTGGAACGCGGGGACCAGTCCAGCTCCTTGCGGGCCTTCGCATGGGAAGCGCGACGCACCACGCCCAACTGCGGCACCGTCTCGCGCAGCGCCGGGTTGACCGTCGCCAGCAGGCGCAGCAGCCAGGTCGGAGCCGAGCCGGTGGGGGCCTTGGCGGCGGCCTCGCCGAGCCGGGTGCGCAACGCGAGGGCGATGTGGTGGAAGGAGACCGGCTCGCCCGCGAGCGCCAGATACCGCTCTCCCGCTGCCTGGGGCGCCGTCATGGCGCGCAGATGCAGGTCGGCCGCGTCGCGTACGTCGACCGTGTTGGTCCAGATCGGCGGCGCGGCGCGCATTCCGCCGGTCAGCATCGCGTGGATGATGCGGATCGATGCGGAGTAGTCCGGTCCGAGGACCGGCCCGAAGATTCCCACGGGGTTGATCACGGTCAGCTCCAGGCCGCCGCCCTCGGTCTCGACGAAGTCCCAGGCGGCCCGTTCGGCAACCGTCTTGGACTTGATGTACGCGGACACCCCTGGGCCCTCGGTGTCCGTCCAGTCGTCCTCGGTGAAGGTCCGGCCGGTGTGGCCATGGCCGTAGCCCACCGCCGCGAAGGAAGAGGTCAGCACGGTGCGCCGGACGCCCGCGCCCCGAGCGGCGCGCAGGACGCGCAGGGCACCGTCACGGGCCGGGACGATCACCTCGTCCTCGTTCTTCGGCCGCGCTCCGGGAAACGGCGAGGCCACGTGCAAGACGTAGTCGGCCCCCTTCACGGCCCGGGCCCAGCCATGGTCGGACGTCAAATCCGCCTCCACGTAGGAGACGCCGTCCGCGTGCGGGGCTCCGGCCACGGCGAGCATCCGCTCGACGTCGGGCCGCCGTGCCGCGGAGCGCACCGTGGTTGTGACGGTGTGCCCGGCGGTCAGGAGCTGCGCGATCGTACGGGAACCCAGAAACCCGGTTCCACCAGTGACGAGTACATGTGCCATGCCTTCATGGTCGACAGCCGGATCGTCCCGTTCCAGATCTCCGCGATACCAGTACTCCGAGGGACAGGCTCAGCACCCAGCGCGACGCTCACCGCTCCCCCACGTTTCGACGCGGATGTTCAAGGTTCGGCCGCATCGGACAATGGGCCGAGTTGTCGGTAGGTGATCAGGCAACAGGCGCGCTTGAGGACCGCCCCGTGGATGTCGGCCCGGCGTTCCCGGCGTGCGGCGAGGACGCCCGACTCGTCGACCGGCGACGGACTCGGCGAGTAGGACCTCGTGCAGGCCGCTGCCGCCTCGACAGCGAAGGCTGCTTCCGGTTGCCTGCAAAACAGCAAACGCTCTCCACCATTTCGGCATCTCATGACGGCCGCCGGGCAAGAACACCGAGCGTCAGACGCATACGCTTGGATGTGCACGTGACCGTTCATGATATTGCTCGGCAGCTGCCCGGGATAGCCGTCCTCCAACATCACTGCCGCTCCATTGCAATGCTGGAGGCGGTACTGAGTCCCGAGTGGGCGGACCGCTACTACTCCTTCGACGCCCACTGGTCCGAGACGGAGACGATGGCCTCGATGCGCAACGGGTCGGGCGACGAGTACTCGATCGTCTTCTCGGCCGCAGGCGCGTATATCCGCGGGTTCGCCCACGAATCACCCATGAGCCCCTATGCAGGGGACGGGCCATGGCCCGGCGTGCTCGACGATGTTCCGGAAGTCTTCCGGGCATGTGTGGAGGAGCCCGCGTTCTCCGACGAAGACGGGATGCCTGTCATCACCACGTGTATCTGGCGGGAGCCGGGAGACGACGGGTGGAAGACGGGGACAATCGACTTCCCCGAGGAGGCCACGGGAGATCCGGACGGCGCCGAGTACCTGTTCCGCCTGCTGGTGGATCGCTCGGCGGAGGCGTTTCAGCGCTGGGCGGAGGACTACTACGAGGCCCCGGTCAACGTGCGGGCCGTTCGTCATGTCCTTTCCTCACGTCCACTGACCAAAGGGATGGTCAGCGCGTTGAACCCAGAGATCACGCTGACCGACCTCGCAGGAGACATCACACAGATCGGCTATCCACAGAGCTGACCTACGTCACCGCACAGACAGCGCAGCAAAAGCTCAATCTCGACAGCGCCGTGCTCTACATACCGCTGAGGGCCAACATCAGGGCACCAACGGACAGGAGTGTGCCGACGACATAACCGGCGCCACCGGCCACCATCGCCTGCGTACCCGTCAACCGTCGGCGCGCCACAAGATAGACCACGAGCCCGATCGCGAAACCGAGCAATGCGTGGAAAAGCGTCAACAGCCAGCCAGCACCCACAGCCACGGCAGCGCACCCGACGGCCAGTAGTGCACCGGAAGGGCTGAGGTCACGCCGGACGAACTGGTAGGTCACAGCACCGGCGGCTATCGCCACAACCAGGGAAAGAACGGCAACAATACAAAAATCACTCACGTCGAATCTCCTGCTCCACGCTAACATTCAACTGACCGACGCTGCCCGAATGCTGCTGTCCCGGTTGAGCCGTTGGCCGACGCAGGACGTTACTTCGACCCGAAGGACCTGAGGTGCGGCCGAATCCTCGTCGCGGCAGCATCTGCCACGGAATGCGCGCAGGCTGTGGGCTGCCCAGGCGGAGGTGGGCTTGGTGGGCGCTGGTGCGGCTGGCTCGGGAGGATTTCTCAGAGGCCCTGCAGTCCTACCTTCACGGGAATCACGGACGGTCATGACAGTCGTCCGACGCAGCAGTGAAGCTTGAGTGTGTGCCAGTGAAGCCTGATGGCACCAAGTGCTCTGAATGATCAGGCTTGCGGATCCTGCGGCTTGATCTCCACCTCGCGCAGAGTCTGATCCCTGAGCTCGGTGCGCGCCTCTGTGCGATGGCCACGAGCGATGTAGTCCCGTACGACCACTTCGATGGCATCCTGGGGCGATCCGACCCCGGCCAGGACCATCACTTCCACTACCAACTCGGCGTCGAGACTGATGTTGACCTTGGCCACGGCGCTCCCCTTCGTCGCGTTGCACTTGGACTCTAACCGCTCAAGGTTCGTTGGCATCCGCTCAAGGTTCGACAGCACGGGACAGCAAGTTTCGTGCCATCGAAGTCTGAGCAGCATGGAGTGCGGGTGCGGGGCTGCGGCAGCTGTGATCCGTACGATCGAGCGACGTGTGACGCGACGCTCGGAAGGACGGCGTGTGACCGGCGCCGCCAGGATGTGCAGTGGGTGGGAGGGATGCCATGACGCAGGACGCGGGACGGGGCAGGGGCCTGGACGGCAAGGCGTTGCTGCTGGCGGCCGGGCTGGCCGATCTGGCGGTGAGCACGCTGGGTGCGGCCCTGGGGACGGTGCGGGGGGTGCTGCGCCGCTCGGACGCCGCGGAGCTGGCAGCGGAGGCCGGGGACGACCTGATGGCTCGTGGGCGCCTGGCGCTGGACCGGTACGCGGCCGTACCCCCGGCCCACCTCGAGATCCTCGCCCGGCACGCCCTGGCTCGGAAGACCGCTGATGATGTCTGACCGGTGGGAGCCGGCCGCGTTCAAGGTCCGCGTCGACGAGGTACTGCACCGGTTCGTCGCCCAGGAGGCCGACCAGTTCGCGGCGATCGATCCGCTCCTGGGGCCGGTGGCCGAGCAGTTGGAGGCGGCAGTAGCGGACGGCAAACGGCTGCGGGCGGCATTCTGCTACTGGGGCTGGCGTGCGGTGGGACAGCCGGACAGCGACGCGCTGGTGCGGGCGGCGGCCTCCATGGAGCTGGTGCACGCCGCCGCGGTCGTGCACGACGACCTCATCGACGACAGCCCGCTGCGGCACGGGCGCCCCACTGCACATGTCGCCCTGCGCCGTGCTGTACCGCGTCGCCCGCGCGCCGACGCCGCCGCCAGGTCGCTGGCCATGCTGGTGGGAGACCTGCTGACGGCCCTGGCCGGGCAGTTGTTCACCACGAGCGGTCTGCCCGCCGCGTACCTCGCCCGGGCCCGCCCTCTGTGGTCGGTGATGGCCCGCGAGCTGATCGCGGGCGAGTGCCTGGAGATCCTGCGTACCGGAGCGGGTCCGGACACCACAGCGTCACTGAAGGTGATCCGCTACAAGACGGCCAAGTACACCGTCGAGCAGCCCCTGCTGATCGGCGGTGCCCTGGCCGGGGCCGGCGCGCGGCTGCGCGCGGGCTACTGCGCGTACGGGCTGCCGCTGGGCGAGGCGTTCCAGCTGCGGGACGACCTGCTTGGACTGTTCGGAAATCCGGAACGCACCGGCAAGGCCAACGCCGACGATGTGCGCGGCCACAGGCCCACGGCCCTGCTGGCAGAGACCTGGCGCCTCGCCCGCGACGACGACCGGGAGGGGCTCCGCACAGTACTGGGCCGAGGCGACCTGGACGCGGAGGATCTGGATGCGGTTCGCGAGGTGATGTGCCGGCTCAAGGCACCCGACCGCATCGAGGACATGATCAGCGCACGGGTCGAGGAAGCGCTCGGTGCCCTCCACGAGCTGGATGTACCAGCGCAAGCCGAAGCCGCCCTGACCGCGCTGGCGCATTCGGCGGCGGTCCGCCTGTCCTGACCCTCGCAGCGGGGTGGCACAGATCCGTGCTCTCCACGGCCGCCGGCCATCCCGCCGACCGTGGACGGTCCCGTGGAAGACAAGGAGCGAGCCCTGCCATGACCTACACCGAGGCGTCGATGGACGCCCTGCGGCAAACCAGTGACGAACTCGCCGACGCCACCGTCGCCGCACTCTTCGAACGCGGTCAGGTAGGCATGTTCAACAGCCTGATGCGCTACGTCTCCACCGCCGGCGCTCCCCTGCCGGACGGGCTGCCCGACGTCGCGCGGGACTACCTCGAGGCCACCCGTGTCCCGCCGTCCTGGGTGGACTGGGCTGAGATGGAGAAGGCTCGGCTGTTCTTCATCGACAACAACGTGCACATCTCCACCGCGCTGTCCTTCGCCTCCATGCCCGCCTGCTACGTCGTCCCGCACGTGGCGAAACTGCTGTCGGCCGCCCACGGGCTGAAGTACCCCTCCAAGCGCATGGCGGAGACCGGCCAGTTCACCGTCTACCTGATGCAGCCCGACGCCTTCGAGGCCGGCAGCCGTTTCATCCCCGCCGCCCAGAAGGTGCGCCTTCTGCACGCCTCGATCCGCCACCACCTCAAACGCGAGAACCGGTGGGACACCGACGTGCTCGGGGTGCCGATCTGCCAGGAGGACATGATCGGCGGGCAGATGTTCTTCTCGCTGCTCGTGCTGGACAGCCTGCACCGTCTCGGCATCCACATGTCGCAGGAAGGCGCGGAAGCCTACTACTACGCCTGGCGCGTGGTCGGCGCCATGCTCGGCGTCGACCAGGACGCCGTCCCCAAGACCCTCGAGGAGGCGCGCCGGTTCCTCGACCTGTACATGGTCCGGCACATGGGGCCTTCCGCGGAGGGCACGCACCTGACCCGGCAGCTCATCGACCTCTACGAGGAGGTCGTGCCCGGCACCTTCTTCGACCCGATCGTCTCCGCCCTCATCCGCTACCTCATCGGCGACACCTGCGCCGACTGGCTCAACGTGCCGCACACCCCGTGGGACACCGTCGTCAAGGCTGTGCCCCACCTCCTCGGCGTCCTGGAGACCATCGAGGACCACTCCCCGCTCGGCGCCTGGGCCCTGGACCGCCTCGGCCACCTCACCACCGTCTTCGAGCTGTCCTCCCTCACCCGCGGACGCGTCATGCACTACGCCATCCCGGAACAGCTCAAGAAGGACTACGGCATCTCCAGCACGGTGCCTCGTACCCGGCAGTGGATCCCACCAGCCGCCACACTCTCTTGAACACCGACGCGCTCAAACTTCGGTGGCACCCGGTCGAGGTCGTGAGGAAAATCGTGTCGCGCGTCCACGGCCTGGCTTTCGGCTCTCGACCGCCATCCTTCAAGAGGGCAAGGCCGTTCCGGGCGGGTACGTGTTCGGACACCCGGCGTCGGAACAGCCGCTCAGGGGAGGGCGTGGTCAGCCGATGGGGTTGACGAAGGAAGCATTTGCCCGGCCTGCCATCCGCACCGCCGCACCGGGCCCGTCGGTCACCAGAGGCGGGACCGGCCTTCCGGGCGGTGTGCCGGCAGGCAACCGCCGGCACACCGCCCACCGCTCAGCTCTGCGACGCGGAGGCCCGGCGTCGGATCAGCCACCACGCGCCGCCGGCGAGGACCAGCAGGACGGCGACGATCGCCCCGATCAGTACGCCGGAGGACACGCCGTCGCTCTCGCCGGAGGTCTTTTCCGCGGCCGACGTGGCGTCCTGTTCCGCAGCGCTGTCGGCGGAGGAGATCTCATCGGGTGCCGGACTCGACGCAGAGCTGGGGCCGGCCGGCTTGGCGTCCGGGGCCGCCGCCTTCAGCTGCAGGACCGGCGCGGGCTGCTCGGGCTCATCGCCCCCGCGGGGCAGTTCGATCCAGCGGGAGACCTCACCGTCGCTGTACGTTTCGACGGTCTTGAACGCGATCTGCTTCGCGTCCGGCAGTCGGTTCACCTTGATCTTGTGTTCGGCGTTGACACCGGGCTTCAGCGCGGGCCCGCCGACGGTGTAGCCGTCAGCGGTGGCCTTCAGCCGCCACCCCTTGGGGGCGCCTGCGAGGCTCACGTCATCGGGGGCGATCCCGACGGGCAGCACGATGCGCAGCTCACGGAAGCCCGCCGAGTCGGCGAGAACCGCGGGCGAGGCGATGCCCGCGACCGGCGTGGCGAACAGGTCGGACAGCGTGAACACCAGGGCCGCCACCGACGCGGCGCCCCACAGCGCGGCTGCCGCGGCGGCCCAGTTGAGGTAGCGCAGCTGCGTCGCGGTGAGCTTCCGGCCGCCCGGCAGCAGGACGACCACCAGCAGCAGAGCGCCCACGGTGGCCACGGAGGCCACGTCCATGAGGGTCCGGGCCACCGGCAGCCCCCACGCGGTCATGGCCCCGGCCTCCGGGATGCCGGGGATCGCCTCGCTCGCGCCTCCGCCTGCCCCCACGGCCGCCAGCGCCACGGCGACGGCCACCCCCGCGCCCGCGGCGAGCAAGGCGGCCAGCCGCGGCAGCAGCCGCTTGGCCCCGGTGTGCCTGGTCTCAGTCGCCATGACGCACCCGCCTCCGTCGTGCCGCGAAGACACCGGCCCCGATCATGGCGGCGATCCCGGCGGCGGCCAACGCGCCGGCTCCGGCGAGGACCGACCCCCGTGCATCTGTGGATGCGGCGTCGTCCCGGTCCGCCCCCGGATGCCGGCGCGATCGAGGGGTCGGCGGTCCCTCGCGCCGCCGACGGTGACGGACTCGGGCTGTCCGCCACCTTGACCGTGAAGGGGTACGAGCCGGAGACGGGATGACCATCGGCGGACACCACCCGGAAACCCACCGTGTAACGCCCCGCCGGAGCACCGGCCTTCAGCGGAAGCGTGACGGTCCTGCCGTCCACCCGCGGCCGGCCGGCCGCCGCCGACGTTCCGTCCGACGCGGTCACGGCGACGTTGGCGTACTCCTCGGCCATCGCGTCGGTGAAGGTGAGGGTGATACGCGGGGGCAGCCCGGCGAGCGTCGCGTTCGCACCGGGGCTGCTGGTGTCGAGACCCGTGTGGGCCACGGCCTGCCCGGCCACTGCGGCCGGCACCACCAGGGCCGCGGACAGGACGAGGATGCGTGCCGCCGCGTGGGCGGCACGCCGATGGACGGCATGCATGATGCGGAACTTTCTGTCGTCCCCCGGCGGCGCGGACCACCGGGACGGGAGGGACCGGCCCGCCGGGCAACCCTCGCGTCGCGCCCGTCAGGGCAGGCAAGGACCGCCGATCGGCATCGGCCGGGGAAGGACATGCGGAAGGACATCCGGAAGGACATCCGGACGGTGCGCACGCGGCGGCGCGCGGCCTTCACGCAGCCGCATCAGCACAGCCGACTTCAGAGGCGCCGCGCTCTCGACGAAGGTGACCTGCGGACCGGCCCCCTGAACGCGGCCGAGCAGCGGCCAGACGAAGGCGAGCAGAGAGCGTACGGCCGCCGACAGCGGCCTGGACTGCCACAACAGCCGCTCCGTGACCCCCAGTAGCCGGGCCGCGAGCAGCAGCGTGATGAGGTGCCCGGCCAGCAGCACGCCGCGGGGCGGCCCGGAGATCGCGTCGTGCTCGACCAACCACGGTCCGGAGCCGAAGCCACCCTGCCCCGCGACCGCCGCACAGGCCCCGGGCAGCGAGTAGGCGACGTGGTAAGCGAGTTGCGCGGCGGCCAGAACGCCCAGCAACTGGGTGTCGGTCAGCCGCCACCGCGTCAGCACGGCCGCACCGGGTACGGCCACCAGCGCCATCGCCGCCACCACGGCCCACCGCGGAGTGTGGCCCTGCGACAGCACGTGTCCGACCAGCGGGAGGAGCACACACAGCACCGCCAGCACCCCGGCCCGTACCCCACGCAGCACGCCGGACGCCGGGGAGGCGGAACACGGCAGGAGGAACGGTCGCATCACAGGCGGCTTTCGGAAGTCCGGCGGGCGGGCGAGCGGCGGAACACGCGGTGAAGCCCAGTCCTTGGCAGCGTACCCACCCCTCCGACACGGTTCGCTGCCGGGTGGCCCCTTTCGTGCCCGCCCCACCCGCAGTGCACCTGACCTCTCGGCTGCGAGGACCCGCACGTCCCGGTCCGCCGGGACGGGCCGCACAAGCATCGGCCCTCCGGGTTGGGCACGGCAGATCGTTGTCACGGTGCCGTCGCGCGACGGCCGGGCGAACCAGTGCCGGAAGAGGGCTGGGTCTACCTCCGGCTCGCGGGAGACGCGAAGCAGCGCGGCGAACAGCATGGGAAAGCACTGGCGAAGGAACTGCGAGACGCACTCGACGTCGGCGACTTCATGGCTGAGTGAGACACCTGGGACCGATACTCCATCGCCGAGTGTTACAACATCACGTGATGACCGACGCGGGGCTGATGATCTGCGAGACCTCCATCGGAAGCTTCACCGGACACTTCCTCAAGGGCAAACCCCGAGTTCCAGCGTTCCCGGAAGGCGGCCCAGTACGGCGACAGCATCGCCGATCCCGGCGCCTACTCCGATATCCGCGGCAACGGCGCCCGGCGCGTGCGTTTCGGCCAACTGCTGGGCAACTCCCTCCGGATGACCGCCGAGCAGGCCCAGAAAGTGATCGCGGATCACCACGATGTCTACTGCGACAACGCGATCCGCCCCGGTTCACGGTCGATCTGCGGACATCTCGACCTCGACGACGGCCATGCCGGCAACCACGGCCGGGATCCCTTCTACCCCCGGGGCCAACGACGGGAAGGTCATGGACAGCGACATGCCGAACAACCCGACGCCCCACGACATCACGTCGGTGGTGAAGAACGCCATAGGTCCCATGGAGGACTACGCCATGGGCTATCTCAACCCCGTGGGCACCGACCCGGCACCCCCGTCAGGTTCACAGGCCACCGGATACGTCGCGACCATGAAGCTCTCTGTGGGCACGGTGGGAATCAGCGATGCCGACATCCTGGACGAGGGCACCGAGAACACCGTGTAGGCGCTTGCGCAGGGCGCCGATCTTGGCATTGACCTCGTGCGCCGCGTCCGCCTCGCCACGCAGCTCGCCTGGCCACAGCCAGGCGCGGCCGTCCAGGACTGCGGCGACGGCACCTTCTACATCAAGCTCCTCAATTCGGAGTTCGACCGCCCCGACCCCAAGCGCATGCCGCGCAGCAGCTCAACGAACCCCTTGCGCAGCGCCGCGCGGCCGGGCACGGCGGCATGGTCCGCTCCGGCGGCGCAGAGGAACATCAGCCCCTCGCACCAAGCGGCGAGCGACTGGGCATGGCGCCGCGGTTCGGCGGATCCCAGGTCTGTCAGCAGCGCCTCCAGCGGCTCCCGGAAGCCGCGCCCGGCCGTGTCGTAGAACTCCCGCAGCTCGGGTCGGCGAGTCGCCTCCAGTGCCAGCTCGTAACGGGCGATCAGCAGTTCGCGCTGACCGGTCAGTGTGCGGTGCAGGGCGAGGGCGAGGGCGTCGGCCACCGAGTCGAGCGCGTCGCCACCCTGACCGTCGGCGGTGCCGAGGGGGTCGCCGCCCGGATGCGGCATCTCGTCCGGTGCGAGTACCCGCGCCTCCCGCTCGGCCAGCCGTCGGACGGCCGCCGCGAGCAGGGCGGCGCGGGTGCGGGCATGGTTGGAGGTCGAGCCCTGGGGCAGCCCGGCCGCCTCGTCCACCGCGCGGTGCGTCAGGCCCCGCATGCCGCGCTCGGCCAGCAGCGCGAGGGCGGTGTCGGCGATGAGCTCGGCGCGGGATCCACCGGCCGGGGCGGCGGGGGTCTGATCAGCGGTCATGGCACCCAACCTATCTCCCCAACTACAGGTGTAGTAGCTTGACCGCTACTACACCTGTAGTGTCGGGAGGAATCATGAAGCAGCCCCGTGCCGTCGTCATCGGCGCCGGAGTCGGCGGACTCACCGCCGCCGCGGCCCTGCACAGCAGTGGCTGGGCCGTCACCGCCCTGGAGCGCGCCGCCACCCTGGAACCCGTCGGCGCCGCGATCTCACTCGCGCCCAACGCCCAGCGCGCCCTCGATGTGATCGAGCTCGGCGACGAGATACGCGCCCTGACCGCCTGGCGGAGCGACGGCGAACTGCGCGCCCCCGGCGGCCGCCGGCTCGCCCGGATGGACGGCGCGGCGGCGATCAGGCGGTTCGGCGGCCCGACCGTCCTCCTCCACCGCGCGACCCTCATGGGCCTGCTCGCCTCCCGGTTGCCCGGTGACCGCGTACGCACCGGAGCCGCCGCCGAACTGGCCGACCCCGGTACCGCCGGCCGCCCCGCGCGGGTGACCGTGGCGGACGAGGAGTTCGAGGCCGAGCTCGTGGTCGCCGCCGACGGCATCCACTCCGCGGTCCGCCACGTCCTCTTCCCCGGCCATCCCGGGCCCCGCTACGCCGGATTCACCACCTGGCGCATCATCGCCCCCGCCCCCGAGCAGCCCTTCACACCGCACGAGACCTGGGGGCGGGGACGGTTCTGGGGCACGCAGCCGCTCCTGGACGGCCGCATCTACGCCTACGCGGCGGCCTTCACCCCGGACGGCGGGCGCGCGCCCGACGACGAGAAGGCCGAACTGCTCCGGCTCTTCGGCGACTGGCACCGGCCGATCCCCGATGTCCTCACGGCCGTCGAACCCGGCGATGTCCTGCGCCATGACATCCGCCACCAGACCGAACCGCTGCCCGCCTACCACCGGGGCCGCACCGCACTCCTCGGCGACGCGGCCCATGCGATGGCCCCGACCCTGGGACAGGGCGGCAACCAGGCCATCGAGGACGCCGTCGTCCTCGCCCACCACCTGACCGCCGCCAACGCCGCCGACCTGCCGGACGCGCTGGCCGCGTACACCCGCGACCGGCTGCCCCGCACGATGGACATCGTGCGCCGCTCGGCACGCAGCAGCCGCATGACAGCTCTGTCCAGCGCCCCCGCGGTCGCCCTGCGCAACGCTGTGCTGACCGCGGTCAGCCGATTGGGCCCCGGCCTGCTGCTGCGGGGCTTCGACGGCATAGCCGACTGGCACCCGCCGGGCCCGCGGCAGGGACCGTCCGGGCACGGCCCATCATTCCGGGTCGCCTGGCTTCCATATGACTGACGGGGAAGGACCAAGTGACGGCCCCAAGGCCGCGGGCGGACGGGCCGGATTCGTCCAATGGCGTGCCGACGGGGCGTAGCGGTCGACTCCGGTCCTCAGCTCGGGTTGACGGGGTGTGAGAGGTGCCGGTCAGGCCCCTCACCTCTCAGTACCCAGCTGAGGTCGTGATCCGTGTGCTCCCGGGACCGGGCGCTGAGCTGGTCGCTGATCCACATCTTGGTGCGCTGCGGCACCCGTGGGTGGGCGACGAGTTCCTCCAGGTCGTGGCGGGTTGTTGGATAGGCCCGGCGGACGGCGCAGCTCACCAGCGCCAAGGCGTACCGTTCCGGAAAGACCACGTGGCCGACGTCGCCCTCCGCACCAGGCTCCTTGAGGTGCTCCCACAGTCTCCGGTACGCAGCCGGGGAACCGTGGTCGAAGATGCTGTCCATCGCGCCGCGGAGCGCCTTGGCCAGGTGGTTCTCCGCGGCCGGGCCCTGTTGTGCGGCCACGGCCCTGCCGATGACGCGGATCAGCAGCTCGGTGGCGGGTGCCGCGCCGTGTGCGGTGCTGAGCCGGCGCACCAGCTGGCCGAGCCCGCTGATCAGTCCGGCGTCGGTCGGTGGGGCGAAAGCCAGGTCGAGGGCCTTGGTGACGGCCGTGTGGGTGAGAGGGCCGGACTCGCAGGCGGCGTGGAGGAGCGCCTTCCGGGCGGCGTTTCGGGTGCCGGCCGATGTGTCGTCGAGGTGGGGGATGTCTCCCGCGGGATCGAACACCAGCCGCGAAAGGAAGAGGTCTGCCGTGGAGTACTGGCCGGGTTCGCGCGCGGCGATGGTTCCCACCAGCCCGACAAAGGCCGCCCGGGTCTTCTGATCGGAGAAGACGCCGTACCGCGGAAGGAGATCGGTCAGGCCGGGCGCGGGGAGAACACCGGCTGACACGGAGCAGTCCCAGAGCGTCAGTGCCTGGCGCTGCCGCTTGCCGCTGTTGCCCTCGGCCGTTTCGTCCGCGATCAGTCCGGTGAGGGCCGGGGCCGATGCCCGTAGTGCGCCCAGCACCCGCTCATGGGCGAGGGGTGTCAGCGGGCCGGTGCCCTTCTTGGCCCGGCCGGTGGTGATGGCCTCCAGGAGCACGGTATCGGCGTCCAGGAGTGACAGGGTCACCAGCAGGCCGATGTGGCGCTCGGTGTGGAGACCGGCGTCCGTGACCGCTCGGTGCAGGGAACGGCGGATGAGGCTCCGGGCGGCTGCGGGGGCGGTCGTCGCCTTCTCGATCCTGTGGACCGCGGTGGGGTGACCGCCGAGCGCGGCCGGCAGCAGGAGCGTCGCCAGGCCGTCCCGGGACAGCCACACGTCGGAGTCGGCGTCCCAGCCGGAGTGTTCCAGGACCTGCCGGACGCGGTGCGGGGGAACGTCCCGGTGGGCGAGGATCCGGCGGGCGACCAGTGCTCGCCGTTTCGAGGGCGTGACCGGCTGGTTTTCGGAGCAGGGCAGTGCCTTCAGCATGGCCGCGAGCCTGTGCATGAGAACCGCTGCCGCGGCGCAGTCGCTGCTGAGCAGCGAGGGGAAGACCATGCGGTGCTGCAGTGCGTGCGGCGCTCCGTGGCCGGTCATCTCCAGACAGCGGTCGAGGGTGGTCTCGATGGCCCAGTGTCCGTGCGGCAGCGTGGTCAGGATCGCGGTGACGGCGATGAGTCCGGCATTGCCCACGGTGTCCTGGTCGTCCGCTTCGAGCAGCGCCAGCGTATGGTCGAGGCAGTGTGTCCAGGGGTGGGTTCCGGTGTCGGGACGGCAGTCGGCGCCGTCGCCCGGGAGCCCGTGGTCATGGGTCCAGGAGGCGGCCACCACCCTGGCCAGGGCTGTGCGGAAGATTTCGGCGTCCCCCGACTTCGGCGCGATGCGCACACGCTGGATCCGCTTCTGGACGGCGGCGGCCCACTCCGGCGAGCCCAATGTTCTCCAGTGCCGCGCCCACAGGGTCATGACACCGGATGCGAGCTGCGCCAACCCCCGGGACAGGGCGAAGTCGAGCACCCCCATGAGGCCCCTTTGGGCGGATGCCACATCGAGGTGTGAGGTCAGTACGAGAAGCCGAGGCAGGATGTCGATGCCCGCGCTGCCCGTACGGCGCCCGGTCAGTTCCCGGACGCAGCCCCAGTCGGCCAGGGCGGCGTGCACGGCGAGCGAGTTCTGCGCGGCCAGCCGTTCCAGGGCTTCGAGCACGGCCTCCTGCAGACTGGGTTCCTTCCTTTCCCACAGCCCGCGGAGCTGCGGGAGGAGTGCGTCGACGTCCGTGTCGCGTACGGTCGGGGCCAGGACCGCGTACCGCCGGGCGACGCCGTGCGGCGCCATCGCGAGCAGCGGCTCGACGGGCACGCCCACGGCCGGGTTCCGGGCGGCGACGGCTATCGCGACGGTATGGAGGAGCACGGCGTCCGGGTGCGCCGCCATGCGGCTCAGCGTGTCCCGTACCGGGCCGCGATACCGCTCCGGCCCCGCCGCGAGCATGAGGAACTGTTCGAGGATCGCCCCGACGAAGAAGTCATGGGGATGGGACCCGACCCACTCGGACAGCGACCGCAGCGCTCGCATCCCGGTGAGGCGCAGCAGGCCACGCGCGGCCGCGTACTCGAACATGGTCTGGTGGAAGAAGTGGATACCGTCCGAAGCTCCTCTGGCCAGCACGCCCCGGTCGATCAGCAGATCCATGGCCGCCCCGACGCGGGCCGGTTCGTACGGCCACGAGGGGCGGGGGCCGGCGTCCGCCGAGGTGAGCCGCTCGACCAGGTCCTCGTGGGACAGCTCGGTCCGGCCGGCCGACATGAGTACGACGGCGATCGCACCGGTGATCGATGAGAGATCCTCCGGCGCCGTGGTGCTCTGGTTGCCGTGAACGCGCCGATCGGTGACGACCCGGTGGCCCCAGTAGCGACGGTAGAGGCCGGTGGCGTCGATCTCGGCGCTGGGGAACGCCCCGTCGTCCCGCGCGAGTTCGAACAGCAGCCGCAGCTGGAGGGGGCTTCTGCACACCTCACGCACCGGCAGTCCGCGGGCGACGGGCTCCATCAGCCTCCGCACCCGTGCCCCGTCGTCCCGGGGCACGGCATCGGGGCAGTAGAGCGCGGCGTGTCCACGGATGGCGTGGGGGATCTCGCCGTCGTCGTAGGGGCCCAGCGACATCCGGACGAAGCCTGTGCGCAGCCGGTTCGCCTCCTCCGGCCGGGAGGTCAGCACCAGGCGGACACCAGCGGCGGCGAGATCCTCGCACAGGTCGAGCAGCGCCATCTCGTGGAAGTCGTCGTGCAGCAGCAGATCGGCGGTGTCGAGGAGCACGACCGGTGCGCGCCCCCGAGCCCGGGCATGGTCCGCCCCGGACACCACGGTCCGGGAGGTCAGCATGGGGCTTCCGGAGGTGCCGCTCAGGGGGCGCAACAGCCACGCGGCGTTCACCAGGAAGACCTCGGTGTCCTCCAGCGCGGTCAGGTCCCGGGCGATGCCCCACAACAGACTGCTCTTGCCGTTCCCGGCGTCCCCGGTCACCAGGACTGCCTGCGGATCACCGTCGTAGAGGGCCTCCATCACCCGGTCCTGGACGGTGCGCCGCACATACAGCCCGCCGCTGAGCTGCGGCGGGGAGCCGGTGCCGCCGTCCGGCCGGGGAGAGGCCACGACGTCCAGGTCGTCCGAGAACCTCCGTGCCCATCGGAGGAGTTGCCGGTGTGCGGCCGACTCGCTGTCCGACGGCCTCCCCTCATCCGGATCCGGTGCCGGTGCCCTTGCCGGATCCGGTGCCGGCTCCGGCTCCGGTCCCGCCGACCCTTCCGGGCCCAACTCGTACGCCGGCGCCGGGCCCGTGGAATTTCCCGGCCCGGGTGGGGCCGGATCGCCACCGGGCGGCAGTGCGCGGAGAACGGAGAAAGCGAAGGCGGCGGCATGGCGGGCCGCGCGGGACTGCCAGCCCTGGGCATCGGCGTCGTACTTCTTCCCGTCGGCCCGGTCGCTGATACCGCGGACGATCAGGGCGGGTAAGGCCGCGTTGAGATGGGCGGCCTGCGCCACGCCGGCGCCCTCCATCTCGATGGCGGCGGCGTCCTGGTAGTTACGGCGCAGTTGCCGGCGCAGGGGCGAGTCCGCCGAGTTGAGGACGACCTCCCCGGCGGCCACCGGCTTGAGGTGGACGGCCGGGAGGGAGGTGCCGGGCGGGAGAGAGGTGCCGGGCGGGCGCTCCCGCAGCAATCCGGTCCATGAGCCGGACCTGCGGGCGAAGCGGGCCAGCTGGTCGAGTTCCTGGCGCACCGGCCAGACCCTCGGGCGGGAGTGAAACTCGCCGTCCTCGTCCTTTCCGCCGTGGTACGCGTACACATGCGTGGCGACGACCACGTCGCCGAGCTCGATATCGCCCTTGAGCGCCCCGGCCACCCCGACGAACGCCACCGCGCGCGGGCGGAACATGGCGATCGCCCGCTCGGTCAGCACGGCCGCCCCCTGGTTGCCGTCGCCGAGTTCGGCAAGCGCCACACGCCATGACGTACCGACGAGTCGGCCGACCTCGAACAGGGTGCCGGACGCGTGCATGCGCGGCAGCAGATCGACCAGATGTGCCCGAACGGCCTCGTACTCCACGTCCAGCGCGGTCAGCACGACGAGGGAGTCGCTGTGATGTCCGGTGCTCTCCACGTTTCCCCCTGGCCCCGCGTCCACCAGCCGCCCGCAGGCGAAATGCTACCGTCCGACGGCTTCCTGCTACCGTCCGACGGCTTCCTGGGGTCGCGCCGAGGGCAGGCGCCGGGTTCCGGCTCACCGGCAGAACTCCGCGATGACGGCGGCGTCCTCCAGCTTCTGCTCGCCCCAGTCACCGTTGCGGTTCATCGTCATCGCGTGCCGCCCGTCACCGGAGACGACCGTGCGGGTTCCCGAGCCGGGGATCATGCCGCCGTGTCCCCAGGCCCAGCAGTCGCCGTCGAGCTTGAAGCGGCGTATGCCGAGGCCGTACAGGTCGTCCTCACCGCCATGTCCCTTGTCCCCCGCTACGGACACGGCCGTGAGCAGTCGGCGCTGCTGTGCGGCGGGCAGCAGCTCACCCCTGAGGAGCCGTGTCATGAACGAGTTCACATCGTCGGTCGTGGAGATGATCTGGCCGGCCGAGAAGGCCACCGTGGGCCTGAACTCCGTGACATCGCGCACCTTCGCGTCCGGTCCCTCCTCGAAGAGCGTGGAGTAGTGCCTGGCATGCGGGTCCGGCAGGACGGGGGAGGTATCCGGGACGCTGGTGCCGCGCAGGCCCAGCGGCTTGATGAGGTACTGCTCGACAGCCGCCTCGTACGTGCCGCCTGTGACCTCTTCAATGATCATTCCGGCGAGGATGTAGTTGGTGTCCGAGTAGTCCCACTCTCCGGGCTCGCCAGGGCGGCTGCCCTGCTCCGGCAGGAAGTTCGCCGGATGGGCGAGAGCTATGTCCACCAACTGGCGCGGTGTCCAGCGCCGGTGGCGGTTCTGGTCGAAGGCGTCGCCCGCGTACAGGGCTCGGAAACCCTCGTCCATGTTGTAGTCGTAGATGCCGCTGGTGTGGTTGAGCAGGTGGCGGACGGTGATGTGCCGGGGGCGGTACCCCTCGCCGCGCACCACGCCCGGCAGCCACCGCTCCACGCTGTCGTCCAGCGATATGCGCCCCTCGGCCTCCAGCTTGAGCAGCACCACGGCCGTGAAGGTCTTGGTGACGCTGGCGATGCGGAACCTCTCGCCGACGGCGCGCGGCTGCTGTCCCGCGAGGTCGCGGAGGCCCGCCTGGCCGTTCCACACCCCGTGTCCGTCCCGCACCTGGGCGATGACCCCGGGCGTGCCCTGCGCGACGATCCGGTCGAGAGCCGCCTGCGTGCGGTCGTGCGCGCGACGGGGCGGATCGGAGGAGTCCGCGAGTGCCGGGGCCGCGAGAGCCAGGGCGCCCCATGCGCAGAGCAGCGCCAGAGGGCGACGACGTAACCGATGTGATCCCATGAGTCCAGCTCACCAGCCGGGCGGCGGACAGGACATCGGGGAAGCCCCGGAGAACCCTCGGGGTACGGAACTCGCCATCCCTGAAGGGGTGTTCTCGCGCCGGGCGCGCACCGCAGGGGCTGTGTGCAGAACTCCCCGCACGGGCCCGCCACACCCTCGGACTGCGAAAACGATCAGACCGGCACGACAGTGGCGAGGTGACACCGTTTCCGGCACTCACAGGGACAGGGCCACGCGGAGTAGCTCGTGTTTCACACCTTGAGAACCCCGCGTGGCCGTCCTCATTTCGCAGCCCGCCTCAACCCCTGCTGTTCCTCTGGAAGTCGTTACTCATGGGCGGCCTTGCGACGGCGCATCCACCACGTCAGGGTGGACCCGACCGCTGCGAGGGCGGCGGTGATACCCGCGATGAGCCCCACGGGGGTGTCGGATCCGGTGCCGGCGAGATGGCCGTCCGGGTCCTTCGTCGCGGGCGGCGTCGGCTTGTCGTCACCGCCGCCGGGAGTCGACGGGTCCGGAGCCGGAGTCGACGGCGGGTCGTTCGGCTTGCCGGTGTCCGACGGCGTGGGTGTCGGGGTGGGCGTGGGGTCACCGCCCGGGTCCTCGTCGCTGCCACCGCCTCCGGGTCCGGCCCCCAGGTAAAGGGTGTCGGTGTCCCGGTACGACGCGTCGTCGGACTTCCGGGAGTTCGTGGTGGTGTTGTCCAGGTCCCGGTTCTGGACGCGGAACTGGGTGCGTGTGATGTTCCGCTTCGGCTGCTTCGAGAAGTCGACGCCGCCGACGCCCTGGTTGAAGGTCTTGCCGTCGTATTCGAGCTTGAACCACTCGACGCCCTCGCGGGCAGACTTCATATAGCGGTCGTAGGTGCCCTGCTTGGTCCACTTGTCATTCGGCGCGCGAAGCGGCCACGCCTTCACATCATTGCTGTTGATGATGTCGTGGAAGTCGGTGGGCTTCTTCGCGTCCTGCTGTCGGATGTATTCGGCGGCGACGCGGGAGGTGTAGACGCGGCGCAGGTCGGCGTACTTGGGGTCATTGTTGACCCGCTGCACGACCTCGGGCATCACGTTCTGGCGCAGGTTGGTCTCGCTGAACCGCTTCTCGGCGTCGGTCCAGGTGCACTGGTGGGCGCCGGGCGCGGACCAGTCCATGTCCATCCACTCCGTCGACACCTTCAGCGGGGTGTCGAGGATATAGATGCCGCCGTTCTCCTCACGGACCTTGGCGACCTCGGGTTCGATCCACAGACGGACGTCCGGGAAGCACGGGATGCCGTCCTCGCGGGGCTGGGTGTCCCAGAACCGCTTGGCGCCGGCGAACTTCTCCGGGTTGATGGCCGCGGCGAAGTCGTGCTTCATGTCCAGGTCGGCGTCGAGGAGGATCCTGCCCGCGTCGGTGGTCGCGAACTTGTTGTCCATGATCTTGTCGGGCTGGTCCGGGTTCAAGTTCACCCAGAACTTCTCCGGCGTCAGGGCGAGCCAGGTGAACAGCGAGTCGGATGCGAGCTGCATCTTGGCAGCGCCGCCGAAGCCCGGGGTGTTGTCCGGGTCGGGCATCTGGTCCGCGCGCATGGAGTACGTCATGCCCTTGCCCTTTTCGAGGCCGCCGACGTAGCGGAGCTCCAGGGTCGTGAAGTCGACACCGCCCGGACCGCCCCTGGGGAGGGTGCCCCGGGTGTCGAGGCGTCGTGCGTCGGCCTGGAAGCGCTTGGCCTCCTCCAGGGTCTTGCCGGAGGACAGGGCTCGCTGGTTGGCCGGGCCCCTGGTGCCACACGTGTTGGCGCCGGCGGCCATGACCTGGGTTCCGCCCGTCTGGCAGGCGGGAGCGAACCAGCGCTGGTGGTCGGAGTATCCGCGGATCGGGGTGGTCTTGGGGACCGGGTTGTAGAACCGCTGGTTGCCGCGCACCTGGCCGGTCTTGCCGTTGCGCATTTCGCGCACATCGCGTTCCAGGGCGTTGATGTGATTGACCTGGCCCTTGGTGAACTTCTTCGCACCGGTGAAACGGAAGGTGTGGTCCGGCATCGACCTGGCGACGATCCGGTCCTTCGCGAGCTGCTTTGCCGTCAGCTTCGAGTTCGATTTGAACTCATTGAATTCTTTGGTCCGCTTGTTGTAGGCGTCGTACCGGCGCTCGCCGACCTTCTCACCGTTGGCGTCGAACAGCTCGACGGTGACTTCGCACAGCCAGTCCGGGCCGATCAGTTTGTAGTCGGTGACCAGTTGACGCTCGAAGCCGGAGCCCTTGTGGTTATTGATCTGGTTGCGGATGTACCGCTTGTCGAACCAGTCCTTGAAGCTGAGGCCCTCTTTGTTCGCCAAGTAGCGGGCGTAGATCTCCATCGCGCGGTCCGCGGGCTTGCCGGACGCGTTGGCGATCTTCTTCCACGCGTCCACGTTCTTGTCCAGGTCCCCGGGAACCTGGGACAGCGCCTTCGTCTTCTCGGCGGCGGTCGGGGCCTTGAGGCCGTCGTACGCCTGCCCGGGAAGGTCGAACTCGAAGTTCTTCGGGAGGGCGTTGTCCTTGTAGATCGTCCCCGCCAGATCGTCGGGGAACCCGGAGTTCGTCGGTGTCCTCGCGGCGGGCGGGAGACCGTTGCGGGTGTCGCAACGCTTGCCCGACCCCGGTTTGAGCTTCGCCGTCACCGGCGGGCCGGCCGCCTGCGCGGTCTCGATGGCGGGCAGCCCGGTCACGGTGACAGCGGCAGCCAGGCCGACAGCAGCCGTGAAGCGGGCCGCGAACCGCCACCTGGACGGTATGCGGAGTATTAAGTTCAAGAACTCGTCCTTCCCCCGTGGGTGGGGCCTCGAGGGATTGCGGGCAGCGCGTGAGGCCCCCGTGACGTGTACGCGCCGCCCGACCACCATAGACCTCATGAGCCCCAAGTAAAGACAAGATAAAATATGTCGACGGCGCGTCAATCTCTGGCCATGGCTTGCCAGTTCAGATGAAGTACAGGCTCTCCATGTCCCGCACCGCATCCTCGGAATGCCGCACGCGGAACGCCGTCGCCTGCAGCTGCTCCCACCCCCACGGGTCCGAATGCCCCAGTGCCAGGCCCGCCAGCCGCGCCCACTCGACCTCGTTGGCCTCCTCGTCCAGGTCGACGCCGGCGTTGTCCAGCATCCAGCCCGTGAGGCCCAGGGAGGCGATCACCGCATTCGGGTCACCGGTGACAACGAATGGCTCACCCCCCGGCCAGCCCGACGCGTGGAACATCGCACCGTTCGGCAGCCACACGATGTCCTCGGTGTGCTCCATGCCACCGTGGTAGGCGACCCGGCCCACGATCCGCGCGTCGGGGAACCGCTCGCGCAGCGCCTTGGCCGCCAACCTCAGCGGCTCGTCATTCCCATCGGTCGCGAACGCTGGATCCGCAATCCCCACCATGCTCCCCCACGCCGCGACATGCACCACGTCCAGATCGGCACGCACCGCCGAGGGCAACGGCGTCTGCACGGAGCGCGGACCGAGGTCCTCCAGTACCTCCTCGATGTCCTCCAGCGACTCGGCGAACGCGCGGGCCTGCGCCGGGTCTTGCGGGGGGTAGTTCCTGGCGTCGATGTTGAACGGCGGCTCGAAAACGGTCACATGACACAGCCCCATCGAGCCACGCATGATCCGGTCCGGAGCAGAAGTCCAGTACTTGTTCTCGGTCATGCGGGCCACCGTAGCGGCACCAAATGACAGGGCGTTCGTCGTCACCCGGAGCCGATCAGAGAACAATCAGCGATCAGAACTCCTCTCCCCTTACCGTCACCTGGAGCCGTAGTGGGCCGCCCGGTCCCGCAGCAGAGCAGCCGTCTCGGACATCAGGTGCTCCGCGATGGTGTCGACGTGGCGGGACCGCCACGGCTCGAGACCGGTACCGGTCACCCAGGAGTTGAACGCGCCCATCGCGGGACCGCAGTAGACCAGGTAGTCGACCTTCCGCCCCGGGTCTCCGCGCAGCGCCAGCCGGAAGCCGCGGTGGAGGTAGGACCGGAAGGCCGTGGCCATTCGCCGCTTGCCGTCGCCACCCGGCCCCGCGTCCGACTCCGCGGCGGCGGCCTCGTGGAACGATCCGTGCAGGAACTTCTCCTCGATCCGACGGCGGGTCGGCGCGTCGATGTCCTCGAAGGAGTCGTGGCGCCGCCACAGCTCGTGCAGCTTCCCCGCCTTCGCCGGGAGCAGCACACCGCGCTTGACCACCTGCGCCCGGACCCCCAGTTCGAACATGTCCGGGGCGGGTGCGAGGGCGACGTCATGGACCTCCATCTCCTGCAGCAGGTCCTTGACGGCCTCGCTGGTGGCCGCTTCCGGGGTGCACTGGTTGATCGAGCCGGTGACCAGGAAGTCCGCGCCCAGGACGAACGCGGCGGCCGCGGCCTCCGGGCTGCCGATCCCGCCGGCCGCGCCCACATGGATCCTCGGCCCGGATCCGGCCCGTGCGGACCGGGCGTCCCGCAGCCGGACCACGGCGGGCAGCAGCGTGGCCAGCGTGCCGGTGGCGTCGTACCAGCCGGCGCCGACCTCCACGCACAGGTCGTCGGCCATCGGCAGGTGCGCGAAGCGCTCGGCGTCCGCGGCGGCTATCCGCCCCTCGTCGAGCAGTTGCCGGACGATGCGCCGCGGCGCGGGTTCCAGGAACGCGGCCGCCATATCGGTGCTGGACACCTTGGCCAGCACCCTGCCCCCGCTCAGCCGGTACTTGACCAGCGCGGGGGTGATCCGCAGAAAGCCGGATGCCTCGATGGTGCGCACACCGGCCCGCAGAAACAGGTCGACCAGCGCCGACTCCCGTTCCGGGTCGGCGTACTGGTGCAGCAAGTTCGCTCCGTATGCCCCGTCGGCGCCCAGGGCGGCCCGCACCGCGTCGAGCCCCGCCTCGACCTCGTCCAGGGCCAGCCCGCCGGTCCCGAAGAAGCCCATCCCGCCGGACTTCGCCAGCCGCACCAGCAGCTCCGCTCCGGACACCCCGCCGTACATGGCACCGGCCAGGCAGGCGTAACGGAGGCCGTAGCGCTCCCGGAAGGTCCCCGCGCCCAGGGTTTCCGCCCCGACCGCGCCGGGGGCAGCGGCCACCTCGGCGGCGACCGGTGGCGCCGCGGCCGGTGGCGCCGCGACCGGTTGCTCGGTGGCGCGTGGCTCGGCAACAGGTTGCTCGGTGACCTGTTCCTCGGTGACCAGCGGCTCGGCCACGGCCTTGATCTTGGTGACCAGCTTGCGGAGCACCGCGCCCGGTCCCAGTTCCTCGAACTCGAACTCGCCCTTGCCCATGAGGTACCTGACCGTGTCCGTCCAGCGCACCGTCGAGGCGATCTGCCGGGCCAGCGTCCGCTTCACCTCGCCGGGCCGGTACGGCCGGGCGTCCACGTTGGCGATCACGGGAATGTCGGGGTCGCGCAGCGTGAAGCCGTCGAGGTGGCGGGCGAACTCGTCGGCGGTCTCGCACAGATAGCGCGAGTGGAAGGGGGCGCTGACGTTCAGCATCACATAGTGCGCGCCCAGGCCCTCGAACACCGGTTTGGCCCGCTCGAGCTCATCGGTGGGTCCGGCGAGGACGAACTGGGCCGGCGCGTTGTGGTTGGCGATGTCCAGGCCGGTCAGCCCGTGGTCGTTCAGCGCCTGTTCCACCCGGTCCAGGTCACAGCCCAGGACGGCGGCCATCCGCCCGCCCTCGGCGCGGCTCATCAGCTCGCCGCGGCGTTTGACCAGCCGCAGGCCGGTCTCGAAGTCGAAGGCCCCGGCGGCGAACAGCGCGACGTACTCGCCGAGGCTGTGCCCCACCAGGTAGTCCGGCGGGGTGGGGTCGTCGCGCAGCTTCCGCAGCCAGGTCAGGGCGCTGACCACGTACAGCGCGGGCTGGGTGAACTGGGTGAGCTTCAGCTCCCGTCGGGGGTCCTGGGTGCACAGCTCCCTGATCGAGTACCCGAGCACGGCGTCCGCCACCGCGGTCCGTTCCGGGAACTCGTCGAAGAGGTCCTTTCCCATCCCCTTGGCCTGGCTGCCCTGACCGGGGAATCCATATACCTTCATGATGCCCTCCTGGGGGTGCTGAGGGGCGGGGCGGGTGCGGGCGCGGGGGGCCATGGCGGAGCGCAACTCGGCCAGCGCGCGGGTGTCGTCGCTCAGCGGGCTGAGCAGCGCGTGGGAGCTTGACCGCGAGTGGGCGGGCAGGCCGGCCCGGACGAAATTGTGCAGGGTGCCGGACGGACCGAGGTCGAGGTACTGGTACGGGCCGCTCCGCTCCAGCGCGGTCAGCGTGGCCGCGAACTCGATCGGCGCCCTGGTTGCCCGCCACAGGTGGTCGGCCGTCACCCGGTCGACCGCGCCCATGGCGGCGCAGGACACGATCGGCACACGCGGCGGCCGCAGCTCCGCCTCCGCGACGGTGGTCCGGAACATCGGCTCGCCGGCGTCCATGAGGGCCGAGTGGAAGGCGTACGGGACGGGCACCCGGTGGCAGGCCACGTCGCGCGCCCGCAGCAGTTCCTCGGCGGCGGTCAGGGCGTCGGCGGCGCCGGACAGGACGAGGTGCCCGGGGTAGTTCCGGGCGGCGACCTCGGTGTGGTCGCGCAGCAGCGGGATGTCCCGGTGCAGCCGCTCGTCGCCCAGGACCGCGAGCATCCCGCCGGGCGGCGCTCCGCGCGCCGCCCTGGCCTGCCGGATCAGCAGCCTCAGACAGGTGTCCCGGTCCACCACGCCCGCCAGCACGCACGCGGTGAACTCGCCGAGGCTCGCGCCGAGCAGCAGGTCGGGGTCGATCCCGTACCCGGCGAGGGTGTCCGCGAGGGCGAGTTGCACCATGACGATCGCCGGATGGGTGAACTCCAGGTCGTCGAACGGTTCGGCGGGGCCGCGGCCCGGGTCGTACATCCGGCCCAGAACGGACGCCCCGAGTTCCGCCTCGGCGACGGCGTCGAGGCGGTCGAGCGTCTCCCGGAACACCGGCTCGGCCCGGTACAGGTCCTGGCCCATCCGGTGGTACTGGGAGCCCTGGCCGGAGAACATGAAGACGGTGGGCCGTCTCACCCCCGGTCACCGTCCCCCCGGTCACCGTCCTGCAGCCGGCGGATGTCACCGATCCGGAACTCGCCGTCGTGGAATACATGCAGGCCGTCCGGGACCGGGCGGTCCCGCAACGCCGCCTCGACCAGCCGGCCCACCGGCTGCTCCGTACCGTCCAACATGGCTTCCAGTACGGACAGCAGGCCGAGCAGCAGCCGGGTCGCGGCGGCGTCGGGGAGCGACTCGCGCCGGTAGGACAGGTGCACGGCGATCGTGTTGGTCGGGAAGACGTCGAGCCGCAGGGGGAAGCCCATCTTGGAGTCGAAGAACGCGGTGCCCGAGAGCTCGCTGGAGTCCACGCCGACGTTCTGGAACACGGTGTAGCTCTCGCAGGGCAGCTCACCCTCGGGCAACTCGCTCCAGCCGATGACGGCATCGAGCGGGGTGGTCTCGTGGCCGCCCGCCTCGATCAGCCCGGCGTACAGCCCCTTCAGGAACTCTCCCGTGCGGCGGCCGAGGTCCAGCCGGGTGCGCAGCGGCAGAATGTTGAAGGTCGGCCCCACCACACCGGAGAGCGCGTCGACGTCGACCACCGACGAGGAGCGTCCGGCCAGCAGCACGCCGTGCACCACGTCGGCGGAGCCGGTGAACGCCGCGTTCACCAGCGCCCATGCGGCCTGGAACAGCGCGTTGAGCGGAAGGTGGCCGTCCTGGGACAGCCGACGCAGGCCGAGGGCGGTGTCCCGGTCCAGAGTGATCATCTGGCGGGCGCCGCCGGCCTCTGCGGGGCCTGCGGGCAGATGCCGTCGTACGGCCTGGGACAGCGAGGTCGGCCGGCGCAACCCGGACAGCTCCTGCCGCCAGTACTGCTCGGCGGGACGCTGGTCCTGGCCACGCACGCCCTCGACGAACTCCTTGAACGGCAGGGCCTGCGGCACTGGCGCGGGCTGCCGTCCTTCGGCCGTGGCGGCCAGCGACTCCAGGATTTGCCCCGTGATGATGTCGAAGCTCCAGCCGTCCACGACGAAGTAGTTCAGCGTCACCACGATCAGCGCCGTGTCCGCGTCCACTTGGGCGATCAGGTAGCGCAGCCCGGCGGGGGTGCCCAGGTCGGCGCCTCGTTCCCGGTCCGCGCGGAGGTGCTCGGCGAGCCGGGTGTTCTGTGCGGCCTCGGACAGCCCGCGCCAGTCGGCGAAGCTCGCCTCTGCCGTCGCCTTCTCGTGCACCACCTGCACCGGTTCCGCGAGCCCCTCCCAGACGAACGTGGTGCGCAGCGCCGGATGCCGGTCGATCACCTGCTGGAGGGAATCGGTGAACGCGACCGGGTCGATCTCGGGCAGCCGCAGGATCTGCATCCGGCGTGCGAGGAAGGCGCCGGGCTCGGGGTACCGGCGCCAGTGTCCCAGCGCCCACCGCTGGAACGGGGAAAGCGGGTAGGCGTCGACGACGCCGGGGGCTTCACGGAGCCCGCGCAGCCGCGCGCCGGGGTCTTTGTCCGAGGTGGCGGGCGCCTGCGGAGCGGGGCCGTCCGACGTGGCCGACGCCTCGTCCAGGGCGGCCGCCAGCGCGGCGATCGTGCCGTGCCGGAAGATCGCCTGCGGGGCGAACTGGAGACCGCGCTGCTTGGCCTTGGCCACGACGTGGATGGTGTGGATCGAGTCGCCGCCCAGCTCGAAGAAGTTGGTGTGGACCCCGAC
Organism: Streptomyces sp. NPDC059679; assembly: GCF_042734105.1. Lineage (NCBI taxonomy): Bacteria > Bacillati > Actinomycetota > Actinomycetes > Kitasatosporales > Streptomycetaceae > Streptomyces > Streptomyces sp. NPDC059679. The sequence goes on from NZ_JBHWES010000004.1 coordinate 105,364, forward strand.
TCCGTCCAGGCCGAGCACCTCCGCCCACAGCTCGGCCAGCGCGCGCTCGGTCGCGGTGGTGGGCTCGGCAAAGGCGTCTTCGTCGCCGTGGTCGGGCACCGGCGGCAGCGCGGCGCGGTCGAGCTTGCCGTTGACCGTGACCGGGAGCGTGTGCAGGGCCACGAAGCCGGACGGGATCATGTAGTCCGGCACCAGGTCCTCGAGGTAGCGGCGCAGCCCGCGCACCAGCTCGCCGCCCACCCGGTTGAACACCGGGTCGTTGGTCAGCTCCTCCGGCGTCCCCGGCAGCGTCCCCGGCACCGGGAGGCGTTGGGTGCCGGCGCGGCTGAACAGGACGGCGTAGCTGCCGTCGGTCGCCCGCGGCATCCACTCCACCCGGACCGAGTAGCCTACGGCCTCGCCGAGCCGCCACCACTCCTCCGGGTCTACGGAGGCGCCGGGGTCGAGCACCGGCTCGCGGATCAGTTCGCCGACGATCTCCCCGCCGTCCTTGCGCCGCAGTTCCTCCCGCTTGGCGTTGACGCCGGCCAGCCGGGCGTTGGGCACGCCGAGCACCGCGAGCGCCTCGGGGCGCTGTTCGGTGAGGTGCCTGCGCACCTGCTCGGCACCTCCGCTGTCCGGCCAGTCGAGGGTGACGACGGCTTCGTCCCGGTGGGTGGCCGGCTCTCCGAGGTGGAGTACGGCGTCGTAGCGGTAGCGGGTCAGTTCGTTGTCGTACCGGCCCCGCCGCAGCTGTACGTCGACGCGCTGGATGTCCGGCCGCTCGGAGCGCAGCTCCGTGAAGAACTCGGGGTGCACCAGCAGCTCCTGGTCCTGGTGGCGCTGGCGGGCGATCCGGCCCCGCAGCCGCGCGACGGGCAGTTTCGCCTTCGCGCGGCGGAGTTCGACATCGGTGTGGAAGGTCTCCAGCAGGGCCAGGTTCCGCAGGTCGCCGACGAAGAGCGCTCCGCCGCCCCCCAGGCTGTCCAGGGCCTGGTCCAGTACGGTGCGCAGATAGGGGCCGTCGGGGAAGTACTGGGCGACGGAGTTGAGCACCACCACGTCGAAGGGTTCCTCGGACAGTCCGGCGATCTCGTGGGCGGCCCGCTGCGAGACTTCGACACCGGAGAGCCAGGGGCGCCGGGCCAGCAGCCGGGTGCGCACGAAGTCCAGGGCGGCCGCGGAGATGTCGGTTCCGTGGTAGGCGTCGCAGTGCGGGGCGATCCGGGAGAGCAGCAGACCGGTGCCACAGCCGATCTCCAGCACCCGGCGCGGCTTGAGGGCGAGGATGCGCGCGACGGTGCCCTCCACCCACTCCCGCATCTCCTCGGGCGGCAGCGGCTCGCCGGTGTAGCTGCTGTTCCAGCTGGTGATGTTGAAGTCCGCCTCGTGCGGGTCGGTGTCCTGCGCGTACGCCTGGTCGAACACCGCCGCCCACTCGAGGACCCGCTGTGCCATCGGGTCCTCGTCCTGCGGCGCCGCGGCACCGCCGCTGCCGCCGTCGGTCGCCGGCACAACATAGCCGACCAGGCGCTTGTGGCCGGCGTCGCGCTCGTCGTCGCGAGCGATCACGGCGGCCTCCCGTACCCCCGGGTGGCGCGCCAGCGCGGCTTCGACCTCGCCGGGCTCGATCCGGATGCCGCGGACCTTGACCTGGAAGTCCGCTCTGCCGCGGTACTCGATCGTCCCGTCGGGCAGCCACCTCGCCAGGTCTCCCGACCGGTACAGCCGGTCGTCCGGCGCGCCGAACGGGTCGGGGACGAACCGCTCCTCGGTGAGCTCGGGGCGGTTGTGGTAGCCGCGGGCCACCTGCACACCGCCGATGTACAGCTCGCCCACGACGCCGACCGGCACCGGGTTGAGGTGCGGGTCGAGGACATGGACGCGGGTGTTGGCGATCGGACGGCCGATCGGCACGATCGCGCGCTCGTCACCGGGCACGCACTGCCAGGCGGTGACATCGACGGCCGCCTCGGTGGGCCCGTACAGATTGTGCAGCTCCGTCCCCGGCAGCCGTTCGAAGAACCGCTCCTGCAGGGCGAACGGCAGCGCCTCACCACTGCACACGATGCGCCTCAGGCTCGCGCATTCCTCGGCCGCTCCCTCCTGGGCGAGGAACACCTGAAGCATCGACGGCACGAAGTGAGCCGTGGTGATCCGTTCCTCGTTGATGAGGGCGGCCAGCCTCGCCGGGTCCTTGTGTTCCTCGGGCCGGGCGACGACCAGCGTCGCACCGGTCATCAGGGGCCAGAAGAACTCCCAGACCGACACGTCGAAGCTGAACGGCGTCTTCTGCAACACCCGGTCCGAGCCGTCCAGACGGTAGCGGTCCTGCATCCACAACAGCCGGTTGACGATGCCCCGGTGGGTGTTCAGCACACCCTTGGGGCGGCCAGTGGATCCGGATGTGTAAATCATGTAGGCGAGGGTTCCGGGGCCCGCCCCGTGCTCCAGCGGCGCGTCGGACTCACCGGCGATCTCCGTCCAGCGCCTGTCGACCGCGATCACCTCCGCGCGCGTCGGCGGCAGAGCGGGCACCAGGTGTTCCTGGGTGAGCAGGAGCGCCGGGTCGGCGTCGGCGAGCATGAACTCCTGCCGAGCCACCGGGTAGGAGGGGTCGACCGGCACGTACGCCGCTCCGGCCTTGAGGACGCCGAGCAGGGCGACGACCAGTTCCACCGAGCGCTCCGCGCACACTGCGACGAACCGGTCGGGACCGGCTCCGCGCCGGCGCAGCCAGTGGGCCAGTCGATCGGCGCGGTGGTCGAGTTCCGCGTAGGTGAGCCGCTCGCCGTCGAAGACGAGCGCGAGGGCGTCGGGTGTGCGCAGGGCCTGGGCGGCGATGAGCTCGTGCAGGCAGCGGTCCGCACCGTCGAACGTCCTGGCGGTGTCGTTCCACTCCTCAATGACCTTGCGACGCTCCGCCTCCGGCACCACCGCGAGCCGGGAGACGGGCACCCCGGGGCTGGACACCGCGGACTCCAGCACGACCCGGAAGGCGTCCATCAGGCGCCGCACGGTGTCCGGCTCGAAGACGTCGGAGTTGTACTCCACCTCGACCAGAAGCGTGTCCGTGCAGTCGACGACGCTGACCCACAGGTCGAACTTGGCCGTGTCGATCCGGACGCCTTCGATCTCCTCGATGGTCAGCTCTTCGCCGGGCTTGAGCTCCCTGGCGGGCAGGAAGTTGAAGCACACCTGGAACAACGGGTTCTGCGACAGATACCGCTCCGGCTGCAGCGCATCGACCAAGACCTCGAACGGCAGCTCCTGGTGCTGCTGGGCACCGTTGACCGCCTCCTGCACCCGGCGCAGCACCTCGCGGAAGTCCGGGTCGCCGGACAGGTCCGCCCGGTACACCAGGGTGTTGACGAACATGCCGATGAGCGGCTCGATGTCGACCTGCGTCCGGTTGGTCACCGGTGACCCGACCGGGATGCCGGTCTGGCCGGTGTAGCGGTGCAGCAGGACGTTCAGCGCACCGAGCAGCAGGACGAACAGGCTCACGCCCTCCTGGCGGCACAGCTGGAGGAGCTCGGCGCGCAGGGAGCCGGGGTAGTGCCGGCGGAGATCCCCGCCCGCGAAGGTCTGGATCGGCGGCCTCGGCCGGTCCAGCGGCAGCTCCAGGGATTCCGTGCCGTTGCCGAGCTGCTTGCGCCAGTAGTCGAGCTGGGCTGTGAGACGATCGCCCGTGAGGTGGTTCCGCTGCCACACAGCGAAGTCCGCGTACTGCACGCGCAGATCGGGCAGCGGGGAGGGCCGGCCCGCGGCGAATGCCTCGTACAAGGTGAACAGTTCCTGCCAGAACAACCCCAGCGACCAGCCGTCCACCACGACGTGGTGGACGTTGAGCAGCAGGACGTGCGACTCGGGCCCCAGGCGGTAGGCGGTGATCCGCAGGAGCGGCCCTCGCGACAGGTCGAACGGGCGGCGCCCCTCGTCGTAGATGAGCGCGTCGAGCCGGGCCGGGTCCGCCGTGAGGTCGACCAGGCCGACCGGCACCTGAAGGTGGTCCAGGATCTCCTGCCACGGTTCGCCGTTCTCGCTGGGCAGGCGGGTGCGCAGCGACTCGTGCCGGCGCACCACCTCCGCGACGGCGCGCTCCAGGACCTCATGACGCAGCGGCCCGCGCAGCCGGAAGCTCATCGGGACGTTGTACGCGGGGCTTTCGGGCACCATCTGGTCGAGGAACCACAGCCGGCGCTGGGCGAAGGAGAGCGGCGGACGGTCGTCGGCAGGGCGGCGCGGGATGCCGGTGGTGCGCGTGGTGCCCGCCGACCGCTTGGCGCCACTCAGCTTCTCCAGCAGCGCCCGCTTCGCCGGGGACAGGTGCGCCTTGCGCGTGGTGGCGAGGTCTTCGGAGGACATGGCGGGAGGACTCCTTCAGGTATCCGGGTTCCGCGACTCACGCGAGCAAGGTGGCGACGGTGTCTTCGGGCAGTTCCTCGATGCGCTCGACCAGTTCGGCTTCGAGCATGGCGACCATGTCGGCCAGGGTGCGGGCCTGGAACAGCTCGCCCAGGTCCAGCTCGATGGGGAAGCCGCTCTTGAGCCGGGAGATGATCTGGGTCGCCAGGATCGAGTCGCCCCCCAGCTCCTGGAAGTCGTCGTCCGGCCGGGCCGAGGCGACGCCCAGCACCTCCCGCCAGGCGTCGACCACCATGGCCTGGAGGGAGCCGTCGGCGTCCTCTTCCGAGGCATGAGCGGGCTCGGCGGGCTCGGCAAGCTGCGTCGCCTGCGTCGCCTGCGCGGTCGGTGCCGGTGTCGCGGTGACCGTCGGCGGCTCCGCCGACGCGGCCGGGCGCGGCAGGACCGGGGCTGTGGTGTCCGTCAGGCCGGTCACGGCCCCCTCGTTCTCCGCCAGGACGACGGCCTGGTACGCCTGGTCCTCGCGCACCGGGGCCAGCGACAGGCTGCGCACCGCGCGGAAGCCGCCCTGCTCCAGGGCCTGGCGCCACAGGGCGACGCTCAGCAGCGGCGAGCCGGGCAGCCTGCGCTCGTAATCCTGGAACGCCCACCAGCCGGCCATCAGGCCGAAGGTGAGGGTGAAGAACTCCTGCACCCGGGTGGTCTCCAGCAGGATCAGCACACCGCCGGGCCGCAGCAGTTGCCGGGCGTGGGCCAGCGAGTCGTCGATCCGCCGGGTGGCGTGCAGCACGTTGCAGGCCAGCACGACGTCGTAGGCGCCCGCCTCGAAGCCCTGCTCGGCCGGCGGGGTCTCGATGTCCAGCTGCTGGAAGCTCAGGAACGGGTGGTCCTTGGCGTACCGGTTGCGTCCGTACAGGGTGAAGCTGCGCGAGATGTCGGTGTACGCGTAGCGCAGCCGGTCCTGGAGGCCGTCCAGCGCGGGCAGCACCTTCGCGGTCGTGCCGCCGGTGCCCGCGCCGATCTCCAACACGGACACCTCCGTGCCCGGGTCGCGGGCCAACCGGGCCCGCGCGTACGCGGCGACCAGTTGGGCCACCAGGGCGTTGGTGTCCTGATCGCTGTGGTAGACGGCCTCCACCGCGTCGAAGGAGCCGTCGGGGAAGAGGACTTCATGGGCCTTCCGGCGGCCGGTGAGGATGGCCGGGAACTCCTCCAGGCAGGAGGTCAGCAGCCGGAAGTAGCCCTCCATCTCCGGGTAGTGGCCGGTCACCTCACGCTTGAGGGTCTCCAGCCGGTCCGGCTCCCAGCGCAGCAGCGCGGGGTCGGCGACCCGGTCGGTGGTGACCAGTTCCTCCCCCTCGGCGCGCAGCAGCCCGTCGTCGGTGAGGATGCCGAGCAGCGCGCGGAACAGCGAGGTGTGCTCGTCCACGACGCCCAGCCGCCGGATCAGCTCGGGCGCGCCGTGGCGCTCGCCGGGGGCCTGGAAGACCTCCATCCTGCGCAGCGAGGCGAACAGCAACTCCCGGCACACCTTGGCCAGTTCGCGGACCATCACATCGTTGCGGAGCGCGGCTTCCATGTCCGCGGCCGACGGATCGGCCCGCAGGTGTTCCTCGGCCGCCGCGTCGAGTTCCACCAGGACGGAGGGCACGGCTCCGGCGGCCGGGCGCGGCGGCGCGGTGTCATGGCCGGGCGCGTCGGCCAGGGCGCCGTCGGCCGGGGCGCCGTCGGCCGGGGCGCCGTCGGCCCAGGCGTGGCGGAACACCTCGCGCTCGAAGGGGTGGCCGGGCAGCTGGATCCGCCGGGGCGCGCCGCCGGTGTGCAGCCGTGGCCAGTCCACCGCCGCGCCGGTGGCCCAGGCCGCGGCGAGCTCGTCCACATCGCGCCCGGCCGCGGCCGGGGCCTGCCCGCCCGTACGGTCTTCGGGGGCCCGCCCCCGGTAGGTGGCCGGGACAGCGTCGGTGCCGCCCGCGAACGCCTCCAGCCGCTTGATCAGTTCGCTCATCGAGTCTGCGGACACCGCGAGCCGCTCGGGGAACGCCTCGCGGCCCACCTGGAGCGTGTACGCCACGTCCTGCAGCGCGTCGTCGCCCAGCTTGTCGTTCCGCAGCCGTGCGGCGAGAGCCCCGGCCTTCTGCCGCAGCTGGGCATCGGTCTTCGCGGAGAGCGGTACGAGCTGCCGCCGCCGGGGCAGGGCCCGACCGCGGCGCTCGGCGGCCGGGAACTCCTCGATGATGACGTGGGCGTTGGTGCCGCTGTACCCGAAAGAGCTCACGCCGGCCAGCCGGGGGCCAGTGTCGTCCGCAGCCCAGTCGGCCGGCTCGCGGTTGACGTGGACCGGGGTGTCGGCGAAGTCGACGTGCTTGTTCTCGTCGCGGAAGTTGGCTGCCGGGGGGAGCTTTCCGTACCGCAGGCACAGCAGCACCTTGATGGCGCCCAGCACGCCCGCGGCCCCCATCGTGTGGCCGATGTTGGCCTTGACCGAGCCGATCGCGCAGAACTGCTTGCGCTCGGTGAACTCCTCGAACGCCTCGGTCAGGCCGTGCACCTCGATGGGGTCGCCGAGGCTGGTCCCGGTGCCGTGCGCCTCCACGTAGCGCAGCCGGCCCATGTCGACGCCGCTGCGCCGGTAGACCTCGCGCAGCAGGGCGCTCTGCGCGGTGGAGCTGGGGGAGGTGATCCCCGAGGTCCGGCCGTCCTGGTTGGTCGCGCTGCCCCGGATGACGCCCAGGATCCGGTCGTTGTCCCGGACCGCGTCGGACAGGCGCTTGAGCACCAGCACCCCGACGCCGTCGCCCACCAGCATGCCGTCGGCCTCCGCGTCGAAGGGGCGGCAGGTGCGGCGCGGTGACACGGTGCCCAGGGCCTCCATGGTGACGAAGGTCCCGGGGTGGTTGACCACGTAGACCCCGGCGGCCAGAGCGAGTTCCGCCTCGCCGGACAGCAGCAGCCGCCGCGCGATGTCCACGGCGACGAGCGAGGACGAGCAGGCCGTGTCCACCGTCAGCGCGGGCCCGGCGAGGTCGAGGTGGTAGGCCAGGCGAGCGGCCATGATGCTGGTGTCGGAGCCCATCAGCGCATGCGCGGAGTACTCGTTCTGCGGGGCGAGCCCGGTGCTGCCGACGACGGTCGCGACCGCGCGGCCGCGCAGCGCCGAGGCGTCCTGGGCGGCGTCCTCGAGCGCGTGATAGCAGGACTCCAGCAGGACCCGCTGGGCGGCGTCCATCGCGGCGGCCTCGCGCGGTGAGATCCGGAAGAACGCCGGGTCGAAGCACTCGGCCTCGGCCATGGCGCCGTAAGCGGGCACCGCCGCGTCCGGGAAGTGCTCGCGGAACAGCGAGAGCGCCACCGGGTCGGCCACCGGACCGGTGCAGTCCCGGCCCTCACTGATCACCTCCCACAGCTCCTCGGGGTCGGCGGCGCCGGCGGTACGGCAGTGCATCCCGATCACCGCCACCGCCTCCGGCGGGGCGGCCTGCCGGGCGAGGGTGGCCTCGACCCGCTCGGCGAGCCGGCCGAGATCGCCCGCCTCGGTCACCGCGCTGGTCGGAAGCGCCGTGCCGAACCGGGCGTTGACCTCCTCGGTCAGCTCCACGGCCGCGACCAGGCCGAGGCCCAGCTCCTGGAAGGATGCCTCGGCCACCCGCTCGGGGGAGGCGTCCAGCACCCGGGCCGCGAGCTCCGACAACGTCTGCTTGAGCTGCTTGACGTGGGGCGACATCGTCTCTGAATCTCCTTCAGCTCGCCGCGGCGCGCGGACGCCCGGTGGTCTCGGCCAGGTGTGCCCGGTTGAGCTGGAGCCGTTCCTCCTCGGTCGAGGCGGTCACCTTGCGCAGCCGGAAGAGGTGGTGCCGTATCCAGCCCCGGCGCAGCGGCTCGGCCAGGTCGGGGTCGGGCGCCACGGTGTCGTGCGGGATGAGTCCATCGACCACGAGCCGGTTCCGGGCGAAAACCTCGGCCCAGGTGCGCGCGGTGGGGACGCTGATTCCGAGCCCGGGGTCGACCAGGTCGCCGCTCAGGGTGCACAGGAAGTCCGCCAGCAGGACCTGGCCGCCGTCCACGACGGCGGCGTCCAGGTTCGCGAACAGCGCCTGCTTGTCCTCGGCCCGGAAGCAGGCGCCGACGCCGAACGCCAGGTCGTAGTGGCCGGGGAAGGGTTCGGCGGGGTCCGCGTGGAACAACGCGGCCCTCTCCCGCAGGCCGCGCTCCCGGATCTCCCGGTCCGCGCGGTCGGCCAGCTCCTTGTCGCCGGTCACGCCGTGGACCACCAGGGCCGGGTGGGCCTCCGCGAGGCCGACGGCGCCACCCGCGCCACGGCAGCCGAACTCCAGCACGGCGCCGAGCCGGTCCAGGCCCTGGCCGTCCAGCAGCAGCCGGCGGATCTCCTCCTGGCCGGGGGCCGGGGATGTCGCCACCGCCGGGGCCGGTGTCGGTGCGGGTGCCGCAGCAGGTGCGGGCGCCGGGGGCGAGGGCCTGCCGCCCTTACGGGCGGCCGTGGCGAGCCGCTGCCGCAGGTACCCGGCGAGCGCGCCGGGCGACGGGTGGTCGAAGACCAGGGTGACCGGCAGCCGCAGCCCGGTGGCCCGGCCCAGCCGGTTGCGGAGCTCCACCGCGGTGAGCGAGTCCAGGCCGAGCTCGACGAACCCGGTGTCGGACCCGACGTCGTCGGGATCGACCACCAGCACGGCCGCCACCTCGCGCCGTACCACCTCCATGACCCGCGCCTGCTGTCCGTCGTCGGGAAGGTCGGCGAGGCCGTCCAGCCCGCCGGTGTCCGGCGCGGCGGCCGCCGACCGCGGCGCGGTCCGCACCAGCGCCCGGTGCATGGGGTGGCCGGTGCCGGACTCGGCCTGGCTCCGCAGCGCGGCCAGGTCGATGCGCATCGGCACCTGCAGCGCCTCGTCGGCGCCGCGGGCCACGTCGAACAGCGCGAGCCCCTGCTCGGAGGAGAGCCCCAGCAGACCGCCCCGGGTCATCCGGCCCGTGTCGCCCTCGGTGAGGTGCTTGGTGAGGCCGGTCGCCTGCTCCCAGTAGCCGTACGCCATGGAAACGCCCGGCAGCCCCCGCGCCCTGCGGTGGTGGGCGAGCGCGTCCAGGAAGGAGCTGGCAGCGGCGTAGTTGGCCTGGCCGGGGTTGCCAAGCACCCCGGCGGCCCCGGAGAAGAACACGAACTGGGTCAGATCCGTGCCGCGGGTGAGCTCGTGCAGATTCAGCGCGCCCTCGGCCTTCGGCCGCAGCACGTGTGCCAGCCGGTCGGGGGTCAGCGCGTCGAACACCCCGTCGTCGAGCGCGCCCGCGGTGTGGATGACGGTGCCGAGCGGATGCTCGGCCGGGATGGCGCCGAGCACCTCGGCCAGCCGGTCGCGGTCGGCCGCGTCGCAGGCCACCACCGTGACCCGGGCGCCGTCCGCGGTGAGTTCCGCGGTCAGCTCGGCCGCGCCGGGGGCATCGGGGCCGCGCCGGCTGAGGAGGACCAGGTGCCGGGCGCCGTGTTCGGCCACCAGGTGCCTGGCGAGCATTCCGCCCAGGGTGCCGGTGCCACCAGTGATCAGCACCGTGTGCGACGGGTCGGGGCGCCGGGGCACGGTCAGCACGATCTTGCCGACGTGCCGCGCCTGGCTCATGAACCGGAAGGCCTCCGGGGCGCGCCGCAGATCCCAGGTGATCCTGGGCAGCAGCTCCAGCACTCCCCGCTCGAACAGGTCCACGATCTCGGCCAGGATCTCCCCGATCCGCTGTGGCCCGGCGTCGACCACGTCGAACGCCCGGTAGCGGACCCCGAAGTGGCGGGTGGCGATCTGCTGGGCGTCGCGGATGTCGGTCTTGCCCATCTCCACGAACCGGCCGCCGCGCGGCAGCAGCCGCAGCGAGGCGTCGACGAACTCGCGCGCGAGCGAGTCCAGTACGACATCCACCCCGCGGCCCTCGGTGACGGCCCGGAACTCGGCCTCGAAGCCCAGGTCACGGGAGGAGGCGAGGTGGTCGTCGGGCACTCCCAGCGCCCGTACGGTGTCCCACTTGCCCTCGCTCGCGGTGGCGAACACCTCCGCGCCCACGTGCCGGGCCAGTTGTACGGCGGCCATGCCCACCCCGCCCGCGGCGGCGTGGACCAGCACCGACTCACCGGCGCTCAGTGCGCCCATGTCGAACAGGCCGTAGTACGCGGTGACGAAGGCGACCGGGACCGTCGCGGCCTCCTCGAAGGACCACCCGGCGGGCATCTGGGCCATCGTGTGGGCGTCGGCCACGCAGACCGGGCCCAGGCCGCTCGGGAACACCCCCATCACCCGGTCCCCGACCGCCAGTCCGGTCACCCCGGGGCCGACCTCGAGGACCAGGCCGGCGCCCTCCGCGCCGAGCGTCAGCTCCCCCGGGTACATGCCGAGCGCGCCCAGCACATCGCGGAAGTTCAGCCCGGCCGCGCGCACCTCGATCCGCACCTGCCCCGGGATCAGCGGCGCGTCGGCGGCGGGCCAGGGCAACAGCGCCAGGTTCTCCAGGGTGCCCGCGCCCGTGGTGTCCAGCCGCCACGCGCCGCCGCCCGGGGGCGGCACCAGCGTGCCGTCGGAGCCGACCGGGGCCAGCCGGGGCACCAGCGCCGCTCCCCCGCGCAGCGCGAGCTGCGACTCGCCGGCCGCCACCGCGGCCGCCACCGCCCCCGGCAGCGCGGCCACCGACGCCTCGTCACCGTCCAGGTCGACCAGCAGCAGCCGGTCCGGGTTCTCCGCCTGTGCCGTACGCAGCAGACCCCAGACCGGGGCGTGCACCAGGTCCGTGATGTCCTCGCCGACGCGGACGGCCACCGCTCCGCGGGTCACCACCACCAGCCGCGCCGCGGCCCGCTCCTCGTCCGCGAGCCGGCCCTGCACCAGGCCGAGGGCGCGCGCGGTGGCGGCCCGGATCCCGGCGGCGAGCTCCGCGGGCTGCTCCTCGGTGGCCCGTGACGCGGTGGCCAGCGACACCAGCGCCACCTCGCCCCCGTCGTCGGACACCGTGGCGCCCGCGCGGCGCAGGGCGGCGCCCAGCCCCAGGTCGTCCGGGCCCGGCAGGGACCAACGCGCCGTGTCCCGCCCGGCCCCGACGGTTTCCGCCAAAAGCGCCGTCCAGTCGAGGCGGAAGAGCGAGTCCGGCAGCGCGGCCGTCCCAGTGGTGGCGGCGGCGGTGGCGGCGGCAGCGGTGGCGGCGCCTGCGGTAGCCGCGCCCGGCCGTACGCCGGACACCGACTGCTCGCCCGACACCGGCCGTACGCCGGACACCGGCCGTTCGCCGGAGACCGGCCGCAGCACCAGCGAGTCCAGCGCGGCCACCGGCCGCCCCGTGGCGTCGGCGACCTCGGCCGACACCGCGTCGGTGCCGGCCCCCGTGAGCCGCACCCGCACCGCTGCGGCCCCCCGCCCGAACAGCCGCATCCCGGACCAGGAGAACGGCAGCAGCCCGCCGCCATCGCGTACGAAGCCGCCGAAGCCCATCGCGTGCAGGGCCGAGTCCAGCAGGGCGGGGTGCAGACCGTAGCGGGCGGCGTCCGGCGCGTCGTCGATCGTGGCCTCGGCGAACACCTCGTCGCCACGCTTCCAGACCGCGCGCAGCCCGCAGAACGCCGGGCCGTACGCGTATCCGGCGTCGGCCATCACCCGGTAGTAGTCGTCCACCGGCACCGCCTCCGCGCCGGCCGGCGGCCACGCGGTCAGTTCCGGCCCGTCCTCCAGCGCCCCGGAGCCGAGCAGCCCGGCGGCGTGCCGCGTCCACGGCTGCTCCGCCCCGGCCTGCGAATACACCTCCACCGGACGGCCGTTACCGCTGTCGGGCGCCCCGACGGCCACCTGCAGCCGTACGGCGCTCCGCTCCGACAGGATCAGCGGGGCCTGGAGGGTCAGCTCTTCCAGCCGGTCACAGCCCACGTCTCGCCCCGCGTGCAGCGCCATCTCGACAAAGGCCGTGCCCGGGAACAGCACCGTGCCGGACACCGCGTGGTCGGCGACCCAGGGGTGGGAGGCGAGGGACACCTCGCCGCTGAACACCACCCCACCATCGGCGAGCGGCACGGCCGACGTCAGCAGTGGATGGCCATCCGGCGCCTGCGCGGCCGGGTCGGCCGGGAGCGGGGTCGTGGTGGCCGGGGGCCCCGTCGCCGGGGCGGGCCCGGCCGGGGCGCCGACGGCCGTGGCGGCCGGAAGCGGAGCCCGGGCGGACTCGTCCACCCAGCAGACCTGGTGCTCGAACGGGTAGGTCGGCAGCCCCGGCACCCGGCGGGGTACGTCGTCGCCGTACAGCTCGCTCCAGTCGACCGTCGCCCCGCGCGCCCACAGCTCCGCCACCCGGCCCAGGTCGCGCTCGCGCAGCGCCCCGTCCATGTCCGCGCGCGCCACCCGGCCGGCGGTGGCCGTGACCAGCGCGCCGCCCGGGCGGCCACGGCGCCAGCGGGTGAGCTGCCCCAGCAGGTCCTCGGCGCCCTTGGCGACCACCGCCAGCCGGTGCGTCAGATCCGCCCGGCCGACCTGGAGGGTGTAGGCGATCCCCGCGAGATCGGTCCGGGGGCCGCCGCGCAGGAAGTCGATCCAATGGTCGACGTAGGCGCTCAGCCGCTCCTCGGTGTGCGCCGACAGCGTGAACACCACGGGACCGCGTACGGTCGGCAGCGGCTGCGCGGGCTCGGGCGCCTCCTCGAGGACGACATGGGCGTTCGTCCCGCCCCCGCCGATCGAGGTGATGCCCGCCCGGCGCGGCGCCGGGGTGCCGTCCACGACCACCGGCTCCCAGGGCACGGCGCTGCCGGAGAGCTCGAACGGGAGCCTGTCGAAGTCGATGGCGGGGTTGAACTCCTCCGGCAGCCGGGTCGGCGGCAGGGTGCGGTGCCGCAGGGCCAGGACGACCTTGAACAGCTGCGCCATGCCCGCGGATGCCTCGCCGTGGCCGATGTTGGGCTTGACCGACCCCACGCCGAACCGCCCGCTCGCGCCCGGCCGCTCGTCGAAGGCCTGGGTGAGGGCCGTCATCTCGACCGCGTCACCGATCTCCGAGCCGTTGGCATGGGCCTCCACATAGCCGACCGTCCGCGGGTCCACACCGCCGTCGCGCAGCGCCTCACGGATCACATCGGCCTGTCGCTGCGCGCTGGGGCTGGTGAACCCGATGGTCCGCCCGTTGTGGTTGACGGCCGTGCCGCGAATGACGGCCCGTATCGGGTCGCCGTCGCGCAGGGCCTGCCGCAGCGGCTTGAGCAACACCGCCGCGACGCCCTCGCCCGGGACGATCCCATTGGCCTCCGCGCCGAACGACCCGCACTCCGAACGGTCGGACAGCAGCCCCACGGTGCCCAGCTCGGCATACGTCGAGGGGTGCAGATAGAGGTTCACCGCTCCGGCGAGGGCCAGTTCGCACTGGCCGGCGCGCAGGCTCTGCACCGCCTCGTGCAGCGCCACCAGTGCGGAGGAGCAGGCGGTGTCCACGGCCTTGCTCGGTCCGCCGAGGTCGAACTGGAAGGAGACCCGGTTCACCATGTCGCCGAAGGAAGTGCGCGGCATCTCCAGCCGCCCCTCCGCACCGAGCCGGGTGAAACCGTGCTTCGCGCCGCCCGCGAAGACCCCGATGCGCCGGCGCACCGGGGCGGGCAGCTTCGACGGGGCGCAGCCCGCGTCCTCCAGCGCCTTCCAGCACTCCTGGAGGAACAGCCGCACCTGCGGGTCGGTGTTGCGTGCCTCATCATCGGTGAACTTGAACAGCGACGGATCGAACTCGTCGAACCCGTCGAGGAAGGCGCCCCACTTGGAGTGGCTCTTGCGCACCACGTCCGCGCCCTCGGGGCGGGGGTCGTAGTGCTCCCGCCAGTCCCAGCGGCGCGGCGGGATCTCGGTGACGACCGACCGGCCGTCCATGAGCAGCGACCAGTACCGGTCAAGGTCGGGGGCGCCCGGGAAGCGGCCGCTCATCCCGATGATCGCGACGGCGTCCGCCGCCGCGTCGTTCTCGTCGCCCTCGTCCTCCTCGCGGTCCTGGCCCTCCCGCGGGGTGAGCTCGGCGGCCGGGGCGGGTACGGGGGCGGGAGCGGCGGGTACGGGGGCGGGTACGGCGGCCGGGGCCGGTGCGGCGACCGGGGCGGGCTCGGCCGCGGGACTCCCCCCGATGTACGCCCGGCACTCGTCCGGGAACTGCTCGGCCAGGTGCTCGGCGACGCCCTCGACCTTCGCGAAGTCGAAGAACAGCGTCCGGGAGGCCGCCGGGAACGCCTCGCTCAGTGCGTGGTTCATCCTGGTCCGCGTGATGGAGTCGATTCCGTAGCGGTCCAGGTGGTCCTTGATGTCGAGGTCGGCCGCCGACGCGCCGATCATCTCCGCGGCCAGCAGCGCGAGCCGCTCCTCGACGGCAGCCTCCAGCCGCTCGGGGGCGTACGGCTCGGCCCCGGCCTCAGCCTCGGCGACGGCTCCGGCCAGCGGCTCGGCAACGGGCTCGGTCCGCGGCGCCGGGGCGGGCTCGGCGGCCGGTTGCGCGACGGGCCGCACCGCCGCCTGGGTGAACAGCTTGCCGTGCCGGTTCCTGGCGAACGGGTAGCCGGGCAGCGGCACCCGGCGCCCCGCCCCGTCCTGCCGCGCCCGGCGCCAGTCGATCGGCCCGCCGCGCACCCACAGCTCGGCGGCCTGGGCGAGCTTGCCCCGGTCCAGCCACCGGCCCACGGCCTCCCGCAGATCATCGTCGTCGTCGAAGAGCCGGACCACCTCGCCGCCGTCGTCCGCCCGCCCCAGCAGGCAGTTCTGGGGAAGCTCCTCCCCCGCCGCCACGGCCCGCAGCCCGGCAGCCAGTTCGGTCAGGTCGCGTACGACGAACGCGGCGCGCGCCGCCAGCTCCGTACGGCCGAGCTGGAAGGTGCGGGCCACATCGGCCAGCAGCGGTCGGCCGCCGGCGCCGGCGGCGCGGTCCTCGGTGCCGCTCCCTTGGAGCGCCCCGCCCGCCTCGGAGATCAGCCGGGCCAGTTCCCCGGCCGTCCGGCCCTCGTGCGGGACGTCGGCGTCCAGCCGCACCCCGAACCGGGCGTCCAGCGCCTCGCCGATCCGGGCGAACTGCCCCGGCTGCACCCCGTAGGAATCCAGCCGCTCGTCCGGGTCGATCTCGTCAGCCGCAACGCCCAGCACGTCCGCCACCACCGCACACACCTGCGCGGGCACCACCGCGGGCGCGGCGGTGGGCGAGGGTACGTCGGCCTCTTCCGCCGGGTCCAGGAACTCCGCCAGCTCCCCGGCGTACGCGCGCAGCCGCTCGGGGTCGCGCGCCGACAGCGGCACGATCCGCGGCCTGCCGTCGTCCATACGGGCCGCCCCGGGCGCCTCGGCGGCGGTCGGCGGATACTCCTCGACCACCGCGTGCACATTGGTTCCGCTGTGTCCGAAGGCGTTCACCGCGGCCATCAGCGGGGCGCCGGAAACGCTCTGCCAGGGCCGCGCCACGTCGTCCAGGACGAAGGCCGAGTCCTTCAGGTCGATCAGCGGGTTGAGCCGGCGCAGGGTCGGCATGCCGACCAGCCGCCCGTACCGCATGGACAGCAGCACCTTGATCAGCCCGACCAGCCCCGAGGTGGCGCCCGTGTGGCCGATGTGGGACTTCGCGCTGCCGACCGCGCAGAACGCCCGCTCGCCGGTCAGCCGCCGGAACGCCCGCACCAGCGCGTTGGCCTCCACGGGGTCGCCGAGCGGGGTCGCGGTGCCGTGGGCCTCGACGTATCCGACCCGCTCGGCCGGAATGCCGAAGCGCCGGTAGACGTCGAGGATCAGCTCTTCCTGGGCCGCCCCGTTCGGCGCGGTGATGCCGTTGCTGGCGCCGTCCTGGTTCATTCCGGTCGCCCGGACGACGCCGTAGACGTGGTCGCCGTCGGCCACCGCGTCGGCCAGCCGCTTGAGCACCACGACGGCCACGGCCTCGGAGTAGACGGTGCCGTCCGCGTCGGCGTCGAAGGTGCGGCACTGGCCGGTGGGCGACATCGCGCCGCTCTGCAGCAGCAGATCGAGACCGCGCCCGTCGAGACCGGCGTTCGCGCCGCCGACCAGCGCCAGGGACGACTCGCCCGACCGCAGGCTCTGGCAGGCCACGTGCAGGGCGGCAAGCGCCGACGAGCAGGCGGTGTTGACCACCAGCGCGGCCCCGCGCAGATCGAGGAAGTACGACAGCCGGGACGCCACCAGGGCGTCGGAGGCGCCGGTGAACGACTCGTGCGGATAGCTGGTGGGCTCGGCGCCGACGAACAGCCCGGTGCGCGAACCGGCCAGGGCCCTCGGGTCGAGCGCGGCGTCCTCCAGCGCGTGCCAGCTCTCCTGAAGCAGCAGCCGCTGGTGGTGGCTCATCAGATCCGCCTCGTACGGGCGGATGCCGAAGAACTCGGGGTCGAAGCTGTCGCGCTCGGCGAGCGCCCCGCCCCAGCTGTACGCGTTCCGCTCCTCCGGGGCGAGGTAGTGGTCGGGCAGCTCGCCGTACCCGACGCGGCCCTCGGCGAGGTTGCGCCAGAACTCGCGGACGTCCACCGCCCCCGGGAACTGCCCGGACATGCCGACCACCGCGATGTCCAGTGTCTCAGGGCGGCCGGCCGGCCCGGTGGTCGCGTCCTGCCCGGACGGCACCGGGGCCGTGGGTCGGCCCGGGGCCTGCGCCGGGCGCCGAGCTGCCAGCAGGTCGCGCGCCTGCTCCGCGCCGACAGTTCCCCTGGCGTACCGGTCGAGGATGTCCCGGAACTCTGCGGTGCTCATCGTCGCTCCCTCGTGGCCAACTCGGTGTCGAGCAGGTCCAGCACCTCCGCGGCGGAGAGCTCACCGGCCGCGAAACGTGCCTCCAACATCGCGATCAGTTCGTCCGGCGGCGCCGTATCGCCGGTGCCGTCGGCCGCCGGCCCCGCCGTCCCGTCGGCCGGCGGCTCGTCCGTACCGATCAGCTCGATCAGGTGGTCGGCCAGCCGCTCCACGGTCGAGTACTCGTACAGGGCCGCCGCGTTCAGCTCCACGTCCAGTTCCTCGGCGATCTGTGTGACGAACGTCGAGCCGGTGATCGAGTCGACACCCAGATCGGAGAAGGCCACCGAAGGCGACAGGTCTCCGGCCGGCACCCGCAGCGTCCTGGCGAGCCGTTCGATCAGCAGCCGCCGGATATCCCGGCGCCGCTCGCCACCGCCACCGCCGTCCGGATGGGCGGCGCCGGCGGCGCCGGCGTGCAGGGCGGCAGGGGTGGTCGGGGCCGCGCGGACCGCCGGGGCCCGCATGGCGACGACCTGGCGGTGCCGCCCCCCGCGCAGCAGGCGTACGGCGGTGTCGAAGCAGGCGGCGCCCTCGTCGTCGTCCAGGAAGCCCAGTGTCGGGTAGTCCCGCGCCGCCTCGCCGAACGAGGCGCGCCAGGCGCCCCAGTTGACGATGCCGACCGGGAACGCGGAGGTCCGGCCGACGGCTCGGGCGAACGCGTCGGCGAAGGTGATCCCGGCCGCGTACGCGGCGTGGGTGCCGGCCCCGCCGAAGGCGAAGGCCTGGGCGGAGGAGAAGTAGCACAGGAAGTCCAGCGGCTCCTCGGCCACGGCCTCGTACACATGGCGGCTGCCCCCGGCCTTGACGTCGAAGTGCTCGCGGAACTCCGCCTCGCCGAGCGCGGTCAGGTCGCCCGGGCCCTCGGTGATCCGGGTGGCGCCGGCGAACAGCACACCGTGGAGCCCGCCGAGCGTGGCCTTCGCCGCGGCGATCGCCCGCCGCGCCTGCCGCGGGTCGGTGACATCGGCCTGTACGTAGCCGATCCGCTCGTCCGCCAGTGCCTCGCGCACCGCCGGGTCGCTCTGTGGCCTGCGCCCGACGCAGACCACCTGGGCGCCGTGGCGTTCGATCAGATGGCGGCTGACGATCCGGCCGACGAAGCCGCTGCCGCCGACCACCACGTACTTGCCGCCCGGGCGTATCCCCGGCAGCCCGGCGTCCGCCGCCTCGGCCGGGTCGACCGGGCGGACCTCCTGCCGGTACCGGCGCCCGCCGCGCAGCGCGATCAGGTCGCCGCCGGGGGCCGGGGGTTCGGCGGCGACCGCCGCGGCCACCTCCGCCCGGGCGGCGGGAGTGGTCAGGTCGGCGCCCGCCACGTCCAGGTTGCGGACCGCGAACCGCCGGGAGTCGCGGGCCAGGAAGTAGACGAGACCGGCCAGGCCCGCGCCGCGCGCCCCGTTGGGCTCCCCGGCGACCGACTGGGTCTCCTGGGTGACGACGCTCAGGTCCATCGGCGTCGACCGGTCGGCCCCGAGTCTGCTCAGGGCCTTGACCAGCCGGAGCACGGCGAGTTCATGCTCGGCGGCGGCATCCCGGCCGACCGGGCCCGCGCCGACCACGATGTGCACACGGTCGGGCGCCGGGCCGTCCAGGGGCAGCGGCCCGCCGAGCGCGCACTCGGCCACCTCGGGGGCGACGTCGCCGCTCCGGTAGTGCTCGGCCAGGGCCAGCGCCAGCGGGGTGCCCGTCTCCTCCGCGACGATCAGCACCGCGCGCGGTGCACGCCCGGCGGCCGGTGCGGGGGCCGCCGACTCGACCCAACGCGGCGCGGTCAGCAGTCCCTGCGGCGGGACCACGGGGGCGGGGTCGGTGACGGCCACGGGGACGGGCACGGGGACGGGGACGGGGACGGGGACGGGCATCGGGACGGGCGTCGCGCTCGCGGCAGCCTGGGCCGTAACGCCCGGGGCGCCGGCGTGGGTGGCCGGGGCCGTGGCACCCGACGCGGCAGGTGTGGCGCCCGGCGCGGCCACAGGCGTGGCGCCCGGCGCGGCCACGGGCGTGGCGCCCGGCGCGGTCGGCCGGCGGCCCTCGGTGTCCTCGCCCTCGGCCGGGATCCAGTGCCGCTCGCCCGCGAACGGATACGTCGGCAGGCTCGTACGGCGCGGCCGGCCCGCCCCGTACAGCGCCGCCCAGTCCACCGCCCCGCCCTCGGCCCAGCGCCGGGCCGTCCCGCCGAGCTCCGTGCCCGGCAGCGCGGGACGGACGCCTGCGGCGGCGAACTCGCCCAGCTGCCCGGCAAGCTCAGTGAGGTCGCGCGCCACGAAGGCGGCCCGTACGGGCCATTCGACCCGGCCGACCTGGAGGGTGTAGGCGATATCGCGCAGCGACCGCCCGGGGGTACCTGCGGTCAGGGCGTCCCGCAGGCGCGCGGCCAGCTCCCGCAGCCGGTCCTCGGTGCGGGCCGACAGCGGCACCACCACCGGGCCTTCGGCGGCTTCTCCAGCCCCAGCGGGCTCGGCGGGCAGGTATTCCTCCAGCACGATGTGCGCGTTGGCCCCGGTGGCTCCGAAGGAGCTCAGGCCGGCGCGCCGCGGTCCCTCGGGCGGCGCGGGCCAGTCGCCGGTCTCGCGCTGCAGCCGGAACGGCGTGTCGGCCAGCTTCAGCAGCGGGTTCACGGGGTCCGCGTGCAGCGAGGGCACCAGCGTGCGGTGGTGCAGTTGCAGCACCGCCTTGGTCAGGCCCGCGATCCCGGCGGCGGACTCGGCGTGTCCGATGTTGGACTTCACCGAGCCCAGCGCGCAGAACCCGGTGTCCGAGGTGTCCCTGGCGAAGGCGGCGGTCAGCCCCCGCACCTCGATCGGGTCGCCGAGCGAGGTGCCGGTACCGTGCGCCTCGACATAGCCGATCGAGCGTGCGTCGATGTCCGCCGCCGCCAGCGCGGTGGAGATCACGGCGGCCTGGCCGACCGGGCTCGGCACGCTGAATCCGCTGGCGGCGCCGACGTGGCCCACGGCGGTGGCGGCGATGACGGCGTAGATGTGGTCGCCGTCGGCCTCGGCGGCGGCCAGTGGCTTGACCACCACCGCGCCGACGCCCTCCGCCGACACATAGCCGTCCCCGCCCTCCCCGAAGGAGCGGCAGCGGCCGTCCGAGGAGTGCATGCCGACCATGCCGTAGGTCCGGTACTTCCCGGGGTGCAGCGAGAGGTTGACCCCGCCCGCGACCGCGACCTCGCACTCTCCGCGGCGCAGGCTCTCCACCGCGAGGTGGAGCGCGGTCAGCGAGGAGGAGCAGAGCGTGTCCACGGTCATGCTCGGGCCGTGGAAGTCGCAGACGAAGGAGACCCGGTTGGCGATCTGCCCCTGGTTGAGGCTCAGCGGGACCGGGTGCGGCGCCTCCGCTGCCACCAGGGTGTAGTCCTTGTGCATCGCTCCGGCGAACACGCCGACCGCGCGGCGCCGGTCGGGCCCGGTGGCGGCGGCGAGGGTGGCCGGGGTGTATCCGGCGTCCTCGATGGCCTCCCAGCAGGTCCGCAGGAACCACCGCTCCTGCGGGTCGGTGATCTCCGCTTCGGGACGGGAGATCCGGAAGAAGTCGGCGTCGAACCGGTCGACGTCGTCGAGGAACCCACCCGAGCGGGACACGCGCTCGCCGTCCGGCGTACGCCAGCGTTCGGCGGGCACCTCACCGACGCTGTCCCGGCCCGCTTTGAGGTTGTCCCAGAAGGCCGCCAGGTCCGGCGCGCCGGGGTAGTGCCCGGCCATGCCGACGATCGCGAACCGCTCGGCGCGCGGCGCGGGCAGCCGACGCCGCGTGAGCCGGGGGCGCTCCAGCGGCCGCCGGGTGGCGCCGCTGCCACTCCAACCGGCCAGGATGGCATGGGCGTTGGTGCCGCCGTCCGCGAAGCTGGACACGGCGGCGACCGGCGGCGCGTCCGACGCGTCCGGCCACGGGATGAGCTCGCGCTCGAACCTGAGCGGTGTGGCGCCCATGTCGAAGTGGTCCAGCGGGTGCTGACCGCTCAGGAACGGCACGATCCGGCGGTTGCGCAGCATCAGCACGGTCTTGATGACCCCGGCGATGCCCTCCGCGCACTGTGGGTGGCCGATGTTCGGTTTGACCGACCCCAGGCTGCACGGTGTGCCGGAGCCGTTTCGGTAGACGGCCTGGATCGCCTTCAGCTCGATCAGGTCGGGGACGGCCGACCCGGCCGCGTTGGTCTCGATGTACGTCACGTCGTCGGCGTCGACCCCGGCGCGGGCCAGCGCGGTGGCCATGACCCGCTGCTGCGCTGCCGGGTTCGGGGTGGCCGGTCCGGCGGTGCGGCCGTCGTTGTTGACCGCCACCGCCTTGATCACGGCGTGCACCTGGTCGCCGTCCGCCTCGGCGGCGGCCAGTGGCTTCAGCAGCAGCACACCGACGCCCTCGGCGGGCGTGAAACCGCGGGCCCGCCGGTCGAAGACGTGGAACTCCGGCTCCTGGTTCAGCAGCCCGCGCTGGTCGAACAGCCGGTGTCCGCTCTCGTCCGGCAGCAGGCCGATCCCGGCCACCACGGCCGCCTCGGCGTCACCGGCCCGGATGGCCTGGACGGCTTGGTGCATCGCGACCAGCGCCGAGGAGCACGCGGTGTCCACGACGGTGCTCGGACCACGCAGGTCGAAGTAGTGGGACAGGTTGGCGGCCAGGTAGTTCTGGCCGATCGCGACCACCGGGTTGCGGCTGCGGGCCAGGGCGTGCTCGCCCGGGTCGTGCCGGGTGCGGCCGCCCACGTACACGCCGATGTCGCGCCCCTTGAGCTCCTCGGGGGCGTATCCGGCGTCGGCGAACGCGAACAGCGTCTCCTCCAGCAGCAGCAGCGCCTGTGGGTCCATGGCGGCGGCGTCGCTGTCGGAGAGGTGGAAGTAGCCGGGGTCGAACCCGTCGATGTCGATCAGGCCCGCGCGATACCCGGTCGCCCGTCCCCAGCGCCGGACAGGCACCGGGGCGATCGCGGAGCGGCCCTCGCTGAGCAGCCGCCAGTACGCGTCCAGGTCCCCGGCGCCGGGGAAGCGGCCGGACATCCCGACGATCGCGACGGCGGACTCACCTCCGGCCGTGCGCCCGGCCGTCGGCCGAGCCGCTGCCTGGGCCGCTGCCGGAGTCCCGGTGGGTACGGTCATGGTGGCGGCGGCGCGGGCGGGACGGACTGGGGCCGGTACGGCGGCTCGCCCGGATGCCGCCTCCCCTTCCGTTCCTTCCGTGCCGAAGGCCGCTGCCAGGGCCTGGCCGTGGCTTTCGGCCAGCCAGCCGACGAAGGACTCCACCGTGGGCTGTTCCGCCAGCACGGACGGATCGAGTTCGACGCCCAGTCGGTCGCCGACCTGCCGCAGGAGCTGCACCATCATGATCGAGTCGGTTCCGTAGTCGGCGATGGGCACATCGGCCGCGAGCCGCTCGCGGTCGAAGCCCAACTGCCCGGCCAGCAGGGCGAGCAGCCAGGACTCGGCCTCCCGCACGGCGGTCCCGGCCACCTCGCCGTGGGCGGACGGCCCGGTGAGGGGCGCGGGGGCGGCGGGCCGGGCCGGGGCCTTCGGCCTGCGGACCCGCAGGGCTTCCGGCGTCCAGTGCGAGGAGACGATCGCGGGCAGCACCACCGGGCCGGCCCCGGTGGACAGGATGTGGTCGAGCAGCCGCAGCCCCTCGGTCTCGGAGAGTTCGCCGAGACCGGTGGCCAGATAGCCGGGGCCGGGCCGCTCGGTGCCCATGCCGGTGTCCCGCCAGCTGGGCCAGGCCACGCTCACCAGGGGCAGCCCGTGCGGCTTTCGCCTGGCCACGGCGTCCAGGTGGGCGTTGGCCATCGCGTAGTCGCTCTGGCCGACCGCGGCGGCCGGGACCGACGAGGCGACCGACGAGAACAGCACGAAGAACCGCACCGGTTCAGCCGCCACCGCGTCCACCAGCGCGTCCAGACCGGCCGTCTTCGGCGCCAGCACCGCGCGCACCGCCTCGACCGGCTTGCCCACGAACGCCAGGTTCTCCCGGTCCACCAGACCGGCGGCGTGCAGCACCCCGCCGATCGGGCCCAGCTCACGCCGGACCCCGGCCACCGCCTCGCGCACGGCGGCCGGGTCCTCGCCCAGGGGCAGCGACAGCACCCGGAGCCGAACCCCGTCCCGCTCCAGCTCCCGCAGCCCGCGCAGCTTGCGGCCCAGCACCGTGTCCGGACCGTGGCGGTGCCACTCCTCACGCGGGGGCAGCTGCTCGCGGCCGGTGAGCACCAGGGTGCGGGCCCCCCACTGAGCCACGGCATGGCGGGCGAGCGCCTGGCCGATGCCCCGGGTGCCGCCGGTGATCAGCAGCGCCTCGTCGGCCGGGAAGCGGACCGGAGCGCCGGTGCCGGCCGGCAGCTCGGCGAGGCGGGCCCGGTGCCGCACCCCGTCGAGGTAGCTGACCTCGGCGTCCTCGCCCGCGTCGGCCAGCTCCCGGGCGACCAGGCCCGGCAGCTCGGGATCGGCGGGATCCGCCTCCAGATAGCGGGACCTGACGCGGCCGTACTCGCTCTGCAGCATCCGGTAGAGCCCGGACCGGGCGTCGCCCGAGCCCACGCCCAGCAGCAGGGCCTCGCGTCCGGCCATCCGCTGCACGGCCGGCAGCCATGCGTCCAGTGCCAGTCCGCCCAGGTCGACCAGTGCGTCGAAGCGGTCGTCCAGGTCCGCCGCCGAGGCGACCGGCGTCGCGTCAGGCAGGGCCTCGGCGAGCCGCCGGGCCGCGGGCCCTGCGCCGAGCACTGCCACCGCCGTGGGGCGCCGTCCGTCAGTGGCCCGTGCCGGCTCCCACTCCCGGGCCAGCAGCCGGGTACCGGCAGGCGCCGGGACCTCGACCGGCCGCTGCGCGGCGAACACCTCGCCGAACGCGTCCGGCGCCGCGACGGGCCGCCACACCGCCCCGAAGCCGCTGTCGCCCAGCACCTCCTCCCAGCGGGCGCCGGTGAGGATGGGCGCCCCGGGGGTGCGGACCTCCTCGTCGTCGTACAGCCACCAGCCGTCGAGCAGCCCGAACGTCAGCGTCAGAGCCGCGGACTTGCGGGTGATCTCGTTGATCACCAGGACCCCGCCCGGGCGCAGCGCGGCGGCCAGGTTGCGCAGGACCAGCCGGATGTCCCGGGTGGCGTGCAGCACGTTGGTCGCCACGATCACATCGCAGCCGCCGCCGGTCAGCCGCTCGCCCGCGTCCGGCTGCTCCACGTTCCACCGGCCGTAGCGCAGATACGGACGTCCGGCCCCGAAGCGGCGCTCGGCCTGGTCCAGGAAGGCCGGGGAGAGGTCGGTGTACCAGTACTCGAGCCGCTCGGCGTGTGCGTCGAGCCGGGGCAGCGCCACGGCGGTCGTGCCCCCGGTGCCCGCGCCCACCTCGGCCAACCGGACCGTCGCGGAGGGGTCTTCGGCCAAGCGGTCGCGCACCGCGGCCGCGGCCACCTCGGCCACCACCTCGTTGAGCCGGTCCGCGACCGGGTTGCCCTGGTACACCGCGGTCAGCTTGGCCATCGAGCCGCCGGGGAACAGCACGTCGGTGGCGGGCAGTCGGCCGGAAAGGATGTCGGGCAGCCGGTCCACGCACTCGCCCACCAGGGAGAGCTGCGCGTCCCAGTAGGGGTCGGCGGCGAAGCGCTCGCGCGCCTCCTCCCACGTGGGGTCGCCGGCCGCCGGCCCGGCGCTCGGCTCCAGGACGCCGTCGCGCAGCCGGGCCAGGCCCGCGGCGTCGAGCAGCCGGGCGGCCTCCTCCAGCCAGCGCCGGTACTTGTCCACGACGGACAGCCGGTCGGCCAGCCCGGTCAGCGACTCGCCGCGGCCCTCGGCGAACGCGCCGGACTCGCGCAGCCGCGCCAGTACCCGGGCGGCGATGAGGCGGTCGAGTCCGTCCGCGGTGAGGCCGGTCGGGGCGGGGGCGGGCGGGATGCGCGTGGCCGCCTCGATCCGGCTCAGCCCGCTCGGCAGACCGGGCCGGGCCGGTGCGGGGCCCTCGGCCGGTGCCGGTGCCGGTGCCGGTGCCGGTGCCGGTGCGTCGAGCGGTACGAACACGTCCGGATACCGCTCGGCGAGGTGGGCGGCCAACTCACGGATGGTGGTGTATTCGAAGAGGAGCGTCGGGTCCAGCTCCCGGTCCACCTCGCGGTGCAGCTCTTCGGCCAGTTCCAGCACCTGCACGGAGTCGATCCCGAGCTCGTAGTACCCGGCGTCGACCGGGATCGCCTCGGGCTCGCGGCCCAGGTGACGGGCCACCAGCCGGCGCAGCCGGTCCTGGACTCCGTCGGCCGCGCCGGGCCGGGGTCCCGGCGCGGCGGCAGGCCCGGTGGCGGGCTCGGCGGCCGGGGCGGTGGCGGGCTCGGGGGCCGGGGCGGTCCGTACGGCCTTGCTGGACAGCCCGGAAAGCTCGGCCACCTGCCGGCCGGTCTCGTCGAAGAAGTCCACGGAGAGCCGGACGAGTTCACCGCGCCGACCCACCGAGGAGCGGCGCACCCGGGCCGTCGAACTCCCGGTCAGCGGGCCCGTGGTACGGAACGAGGCCACGTGCAGCGGCAGGAACGCCTGGCCGCCGGTGTCCAGCAGGGAACCGGCCGCGACCGCGCCGCCGAGCAGCAGGGCCGGGTGCACCAGGTGGTCGCCGGGCGCCGCGGTGAGTTCGGCTACCAGCTGTTCCGGGTCGGTCCACAACAGGCCCTCGGCCCGTGCCGCGCCGCTGTACTGCTGGCCGTTGTCTCCGTCCCGCCGATAGATCTCGGCCAGCGTCCGCGGGGCGCCCTGCGGCCGGCTCAGGGACAGCCGGTCCGCGAAGGGGGCCGCGCCGGTCAGCTCGACCTCGGCCCTGGCGTACGGCTCGCCGTCGGCGACGGTGACCTGCCAGCGGCCGGGCCCCGAGACGGTGCCCCGGATCTCCACGGTCACCGGCCCGTCCGTCACATCCAGCGGTCGCAGCGCGGTCAGGTCACGGAACGTCAGCTCTCCGAGAGGGTGGCCGTGGTCGCGGAAGACGCCCGCGACGAGGTCGAAGTAGCCCAGCGCGGGCAGCAGGGACCGGCCCTGCACCCGGTGTCCGGCGATGACCGGCGTATCGGCCGAGAGCAGCACCTCGCCCCGCAGGTCGCGGTCCCGGGCGGGCGGGGGCGTGCGCACCGCGTCGGCGGCGGGCAGCCAGCAGCGCTCACGGGAGAACGGGTAGCCGGGCAGCGGGATCCGCGGGCCGCCGCCTGCCCACTCGACCTTCGCGCCGCGCACCCACGCCGCGGCCAGCTCATGCGCCGTACGATTCGCGGGCGGTGCGGCGGAGCGGGCGGCGGTGCCGGTCAGGACCCGGGGCGAGCCGCCGGACAGATGGCGTTCGAGTTCGCCAGCCAGGTCCTCGACGTCCTCGAAGACCACGGCCAGCCGGCGCGCCAGCGGCTCGCGGGTCTGCAGGGTCCGGGCGAGCGCCGCGGGGCGCGCGTGGCGCCCCTCGCCGCGCAGGTACTCGGCCGTCCGCGCGGTGTGCTCGGCCAGCCGCTCCTCGTCACGGGCGGAGAGCACGCACACATAGGGCAGCGGGGCTTCCTCGGGGCTCGGGCTGGACGACACGTACTCCTCCAGGATCACGTGGGCGTTGCTGCCGCCCGCCCCGAACGCGCTGATCCCGGCGGTGCGGGGCAGCGGCCGGCCGACCGGGTCGACCCGCGG
Source organism: Streptomyces sp. NPDC059679 (assembly GCF_042734105.1). Lineage (NCBI taxonomy): Bacteria > Bacillati > Actinomycetota > Actinomycetes > Kitasatosporales > Streptomycetaceae > Streptomyces > Streptomyces sp. NPDC059679. The sequence continues at coordinate 132,107 of NZ_JBHWES010000004.1, forward strand.
GGTCCACTCGGTCAGCTCGCGCTGCACCCGGAACGGGGTGGCGTCCAGGTCGAGGTTGGGGTTGAGCCGTTCGGCGTGCAGCGAGGGCACCAGTTCCCCGTGGCGCAGTTGGAGCAGCACCTTGGTGAGCGCCGCGATGCCCGCCGCCGACTCGGCGTGGCCGATGTTCGACTTCACCGAGCCGAGCGGGATGCGCACCCCGTCCAGGTCGTGGCCCTGGAAGCCGCGCAGCAGCCCGGTGATCTCGACCGGGTCGCCGAGCGAGGTTCCGGTACCGTGCGCCTCCAGGTAGTCCAGGTCCGCGGGGGCGAGACCGGCCCGGTCCAGGGCCTGGCCGATCAGCACCCCTTGGGCCCTGGGGTTGGGCACGCTGAAGCCCTTGCCGGCCCCGCCGTGGTTGACCGCGGTGGACCTGATCACGGCCAGGATGCGGTCGCCGTCCGCCTCGGCCGCCGAGCGGCGCTTGAGCAGCACCGCGCCGACCCCCTCGGCGGGCACGTAGCCGTCGCCGCCCGCGCCGAAGCTGCGGCACCTGCCGTCGCTGGACAGGAAGCCGCCCTTGGCGAGCTGGAGGTACTTCACCGGGTGGCTGGAGACGTTGACGCCGCCGGCCACCGCCGCCTCGCAGTCCCCGTCCCGGATCGCCTGGCAGGCGAGGTGGAGGGCGGTGAGCGAGGACGAGCACATGGTGTCCAGGGCGATGCTCGGCCCGTCGAAGTCGAAGAAGTACGACACCCGGTTGGCCACCGAGGCGTACGAGGACGAGGTGGCCGTGCCGACCCCGCGCAGCGCCTCGTCGACCCCGTACAGCTGGTAGTGGCCGTACATCAGGCCGACGAAGACCCCGGTGCGGACCCGGGACAGCGCGGCCCGGGAGGTGCCGGCGTCCTCCAGCAGATGCCACACGGTCTGCAGGAAGAGCCGCTCCTGCGGGTCGATGTGCTCTGCCTCCACCTGGGACATGCGGAAGAACATCGGGTCGAAGGAGGTGACGTCGGACAGCCAGCCGCCCCACTTGGCGTAGGTCTTGCCCGGGGCGTCGCGGTCCGGGTCATGGAACCGGTCGTGGTCCCAGCGGTCCTCGGGGACCTCCTCGACGCAGTCCCGGCCCTCCCGCAGATTGCGCCAGAACTGCCCGAGGTCGTCGGCCTGCGGATAGCGTCCGGCCACCCCGACGATCACGATCTCGTCCTCGGCGGGGGTGGGCGCGGGCACGGGCGCGGGCACGGGCGCCGGGGCGGGCTCGACCCGGGCGGTCGCGGTGGCCACGGGCACGGCGTTTGCGGGCACGGCGCTCGCGGGCACGGCCGCGTTGGCGACGGCCGACGGCTGGTGTTCGTCCTGGCGCCTCGGGCCGACGAGTTCCCGCAGCGTCTCACCGTGCTGCTCGACCAGGAACCCGGCGAGCTCGGCGACGGTCAGGTACTCGAAGAACAGCGTCTTGGACAGCGGGCCGAAGTGCCGCTCCAGCTCGCGGGTGAGGCTGAGCACCAGCAGCGAGTCGATGCCGTAGTGCTCGAAGGACTCGTCCGCGGCGATGTCGTCGGCCGCCATCTTCAGCTCGGCGGCCAGCAGCCCGCGCAGGAACTCCTCGGCGGGGCCGCGCGGATCGCCGGCCGGGTCCCCGTCCGCCGGTGCGGTCTCGCCGGCCGGCCGCGGCGCCGGGTCCGGGGCGCCGGCGGGCACGGCGGGGCGCCGCAGCAGCGCCTCCTCGATGCGGCCGCGGTCGCCCGCGGTCAGCAGGACGTGGGAGGCCCCGCTCGCCAGCGCGCCTTCCAGCGCGTCGAGGGCGGCCTCGGTCGGCAGCGGTTCCATGCCGAACGCGCGCCGCATCGCCTGCCGCGCCTCGGCGTCGATGGTCATCCCGCCGTCGCGCCACAGCGACCAGTCGACCGCAAGGCCCCGGCCGGGCTGCCGCCGCTCCAGGTAGTGGGCGAGGAAGCTGTTGGCGAAGGCGTAGTCGGTCTGCCCGACGTTGCCGAACACCGCGGCGGTCGAGCCGAACGCGACGAAGTAGTCGAGCTGGTCCCGCCTGGTCGCCTCGTCCAGCAGGACCAAGCCGCGCACCTTGGGCGCGAGCACTGCGTCGGCGTCCGCCCCGCTCTTGTGCAGCGCCAGCGAGTCCCGCAGCGCCCCGGCCGCGTGCACGATGCCCGCGATGCGTCCGAACCTGTGCCGGGCCTCGCGCACCACCCGCTCGACGTCGTCCCGCACACCGACGTCGGCCTGGAGGTACAGCCAGCCCTCCGGCGTGTCCTCGGGCGGCTCCGAGCGGCCGACCAGCACGACACCCGCGCCGGGGTGCCGGGCGATCCGGTGGGCGACCAGACGGGCCAGCTTCCCCGAGCCCCCGGTGATGATGTGCGCCCCGTCCCGGGCCAGCGGTGACGCCCCGGCCGCGGGCAGCGTCAGCGCCCGCCAGCCGCGGACCGTACGCCCTGCCCCGTCGACCCGCAGCTCCGGCTCGCCGCCGCGGAGTTCGGCGAGCACCAGGCGGGCCAGGTCGGCGGCGGACGCGGACGCGGCGCCGGTGTGGGCGAGCACGGTCATCCGGATCCCGGGGTGCTCCTGCCCGATCGAGCGCGCGAAGCCGTCCAGCGCGGCGTGTGCCGCCCCGGCCGCCCCGGGCTCGTCGCCGTGGACGTACAGATAGCGCAGCGGCCCGCGGCGTCCGGCGATCCGGGCCCGGCACACCTCCAGCGCGGTGTGGAAGCCGCCGCGGAGGGCTTCGTCGAGCCCGCCCCGGGGGGCGAGGTGGACGAGGTGCGAGGCCGCGCCCGGGTCGCCGACGCGGACGTTCAGCCCGGGTACCAGCCGCAGGAGTTCACCGCGCAGCTCCGCCGCCCGCCCGTCGCCGGTGTCCACGACGGCCAGCAGCTCCACCTCGGCGCCGGTGTCATCCTTCTTGTCGTCAGGTTCTCGCCACACCGGCTCGAAGGCATGCACACCCGACTCGGGCCGGGACACCGCGCGCAGGGTGAACCGCTCGATCCGGGCGACCACGGTGCCGTCCTCGGCGGTCAGCGCGATGTCGAAGACCTGCCCGTCGGCGCGCCGCTGCACCACCGTGACATGCGCGTAGCAGACCTCCGGCAGCTCGGCGCGCAGCGTCACGGACCCGATCGAGTACGGCAGGTGCGACACCGAGCCGGACACCAGCCAGCCCGCGGTCTGCAACGCGCCGTCCAGCAGCGACGGGTGGAAACGGTGGTCGCCGACGTCGGGGCGGCGCAGCCGGGCCAGGGCCTCGGCGTCGTCGAGCGCCAGTTCCTCGATCACGCGGAAGCCCGGCCCGTACCGGAAGCCCAGGCTCTCGAAGTAGTCGTAGGCCTCCTGCCGGCTCCTGGTGCGCGAGCACCGGCTCCGTACGGCGGCCAGGTCGATCCGCTCCGCCACCGCGCCCGCCTCACCCGCCCGCTCGAACACGAGCGTTCCGCGGGCGTGCGGTTGTTCCCCGGTGATGTCGAACGCGCCGGAAGGGGCCACCGCGACGCGCAGGTCGTGGCACTGCCCGGGGGCGAGGGCGACGGGTGCGGCCCAGACGACGTCGTCGATGCGCCGGACCCGGGCGGCGCCGTGTGCCCGCTCGCCCGCCAGCCGGGCCATCTCCAGATACACCACGCCGGGCAGGACGCGCTCCTCGCCGACCACGTGATCGGCGAGGAAGAACTCGGCCCCGGTCAGCCGCTTGGCGAAGGCGGACTCGCCGAAGGTCGACACGTTCTCGTCCAGCAGCGCGGTCCGACCGCTCCCGGCCGTGGATTCGACCCAGTGCCGGGTCCGTTCGAACGGGTAGGCCGGCAGCCCGATCCGGCGGGCGGGCGGCAGCCCGGGCCAGCTCACGTCCGCGCCCTCGGCCCACAGCTGGGCCAACGCCTCCAGGTCGCGCTCGGCGCACAGCGCCCGCACGTACTCCCGCCAGGCGGCGCCGCGCGAGGTCGCGTCGCGCCGCGGCCCGGCGGGCACCCGGCCGGTCAGCGCCCCGGGCTCGGTCCGGCCCTCGGCGTGGGCGTCCAGGTGGTCCAGCAGTTCGGCGCGGCCACGGGCGACGAAGGCGAGCCGGTGTTCCATCGGCTCGCGGCCCATGCGCAGGGTGTGGGCGACGTCGGCCGGGGCGGGCCGCTCGGCGCGGACGAACGCGGCCAGCCGCCGCGCCTGCTCCCGCAGCGCGCGTCCGGTCCTGGCGGACAGCACGAACAGCTCCCCGTCAGGACCGGACGCACGATGCCCATGGTCCGTCCCGGTGAGGGCGGGCGCCGCCTCCTCGATCACCACGTGCGCGTTGGCGCCACCGAAGCCGAAGGAGCTCACCCCCGCCCGACGGGGCAGTGCGGTGCCGTCCGCGGCCACGGGGGCCGGCCAGGACCGGGTGGAGTCCACGATCTCGAACGGGCTGCCGGACAGCTCCAGATAGGGGTTGGGCTCGTGGAAGTGCAGGCTGGCCGGGAGGGTGCGGTGGCGCAGCGCGAGGACGACCTTCAGCAGCCCGGCGATGCCCGCGGCGGCCTCCAGGTGGCCGATGTTGGTCTTCACCGAGCCGATCCCGCAGCGCGGCCCGCCGGCCTCCGCGCCCGGCTCCGCGTCCCCGTACAACTCGGCGAACGCCTGCTTCAGGGCACCGAACTCGATCGGGTCACCCAGGGCCGTCCCGGTGCCGTGCGCCTCGATGTAGCCGACCGTCCGGGGGTCGATGCCCGCCGCCCGGTACGCCTCGACCAGCAGCTCGGTCTGCGCGTTCGGATTCGGGGAGGTGAGCGAGGTGGTGCGGCCCCCGTGGCCGACGGCGGTCGCCTTGATCACGGCGGCCACCGGGTCGCCGTCCCGGCGGGCCGCCGCGTGGTCGCGCAGCACCACGACGCCCACGCCCTCACCGCGCACATAGCCGTTGGCCGCGGCGTCGAACGCCTTGCAGCGCCCGTCCTCGCTGAGCATCTCGCCCTGGCTGAGCGCCGCGTAGAGACCGGGGTCCAGGATCAGGCTGACCCCACCCGCGATCGCCAGGTCGCAGCTGCCGTCGCGCAGCGCGGCGACCGCCTGGTGCACGGCGGTCAGCGAGCTCGAGCAGGCGGTGTCCACCGCCACGCTGGGGCCGCGCAGGTCGAGGAGATAGGAGATCCGGTTCGGGATGATCGACTGCGCGGCGCCGGTCAGGGTGTGCGCGTCGACCGCTCGCCCGGCGGCCCGCTGGACCTCGGGATAGTCGGAGTTGGTGGTGCCGATGTACACCCCGACCCGCTTGCCCGCGAGGTCCGAGGCCCGGTAGCCCGCGTCCTCGATCGCCGACCACACCACCTCCAGCAGCAGCCGCTGCTGAGGGTCCATCAGCTCGGCCTCACGGGGCGAGATGGAGAAGAAGGCCGCGTCGAAGCGGTCCACGTCGGTGAGGAATCCGCCCCAGCGCGAGCGGGACTCGCCCGCGTGCGCCCGCCAGTCCCACCGGTCGGCGGGGATCTCGCCGACCAGGTCCCGGCCCTGCTCCAGGTGGTCCCAGAACTCCGCCAGGTCGGCCGAGCCGGGCAGCCGGCCGGCCATGCCGACGATCGCGATGTCCCCGGCCCCGCTGGGACGCCCGGGAGCCGGCCGCTCGGGCGCCGGCCGTACGGTCGACTCGGCAGCCCCGGCCCGGCCCGCGTCCGCGCGGACGTCCGCGCCCGTGTCGTACGCGCCCGTGTCGTACGCGGCAGGGTCCGCGGCCCCGCCGCCGGCCAGGTGGGCGGCCACCGCGGCGAGCGTCGGGAAGCGGTAGAACAGCGTCGGCAGCACCTCGATCCCGTACCGCTCGCCGATCCGGGTGCTGAGCGCGGTGAAGCTGACGGAGTTCATCCCCAGCTCGCCGAGCGGGGCGTCGTGGCGCACCTGCGAGACGTCGATGCCGAGGATGTCGGCGATCATCCCGGCCAGCTCGCCGGTGCCGACCGCCACCGCCGGACGCTCCGGCGCGGACGCCCCGCGCAGCTCGTCCAGGGGCGCGTCGGTCAGCCGGGCCCGGTCCACCTTCCCGTTGAGGGTCTGCGGCAGCGCCGCCAGCGCCACGAGGGCGTCCGGCACCAGGTGCGCGGGCAGGTGTTCGGCGAGCGCGTCCCTGGTCGGCACGTTGGCGCCGTCCTCCAGCACCAGGAACGCGTACAGCACGTTCTCGCCGCCGACCCGGCGCGCCACCACGACGGCCTCGCGCACCCCCGGCCGGCCGCGCAGCACCGACTCGACCTCGCCCGGCTCCACCCGGAAGCCGCGCACCTTCACCTGGGCGTCGAGCCTGCCCAGATACTCGACGCGGCCGTCGGGGAGGGTCCGCACCAGGTCACCGGTGCGGTAGCGGCGGTCGCCCGCCATGGTGACGAACCGCTGCGCGGTCAGCTCCGGGCGGCCCGGATAGCCGGTGGCCAGGCCCGTGCCCCCGATGTACAGCTCGCCGGGGACACCGGCCGGCACCGGCCTGCCGTGGGTGTCGAGGACGTGCAGCTGGGTGTTGTCGATCGGGTGGCCGATGGTGACCCGGTCACCCGGTGCCAGCCGGCAGACGGTGGACCAGATGGTGGTCTCGGTCGGCCCGAACATGTTCCACACCTGGCCGGCGCGGGCGAGCAGCTCCTGGGCGGTGTCCTGGTCGAGCGCCTCGCCACCGCACAGGACCTTCAGCCGGCTGTTTCCCCGCCATCCGGCGGCGAGCAGCATCTTCCAGGTGGCGGGGGTGGCCTGGACGACGGTGGCCCGGCCGGCCTCCAGCAGACGGCGCAGCAGGACGCCGTCCCGGGCGATGTGGGTGGGCACGATCTCCACCCGGCCGCCGGTGATCAGCGGCAGGAACAGCTCCAGTCCGGCGATGTCGAAGCAGACCGTGGTGAGCGCGAGCAGATGGTCGTCGGCCGTGAGCCCCGGCTCCTCTGCCATCGACAGCAGGAGGTTGGTCAGGGCCCGGTGCGGGACCTGGACGCCCTTGGGGCGGCCGGTGGAGCCCGAGGTGTAGATGACGTACGCGGGGTCGTCGGGGGTCGCGGCGGACTGTGCCGGCCGACCGTCCACGGCCGGGGAGGGGTCGTCCCCCGGCGCGTCGAGCAGCAGGACTTCGGTGCCGAGGCCGGCCCGCGCCGAGGACTGGGTGACCAGCAGGCGCAGCCCGGCGTCCTCGGCCATGTAACGCAGCCGCTCGGCGGGGTAGTCCGGGTCGAGCGGTACGTACGCGCCGCCGGCCGCGAGCACGCCGAGCAGGGCCACCAGCATGTCGTGGGAGCGGTGGACCAGCACGCCGACGGTGCGGCCGGGGGCGACTCCGCGCCGCCTGAGCCGGCCGGCCAGCCGTTCGACGCGCTCCATGAGCTGCCGGTAGGTCAGCTCGGTGTCCGGGTCGGACACCGCGATGGCGTCGGGGGTCCGGCGGGCCTGCTCGGCGAGCAGCTGGGGCAGGGTGCGGCCGTCGTGCACGGCCCGGCGGCCGGCCAGGGGCGCCTGGTGGGCCGTGGCCTGCTCGCCGCCGGCCCGCCGGGTCAGCCGGTCGAGGGGGGCGTCCGGCTCGGCCAGCGCCGCGTCGAGCAGCCGGGCGAACCGCTCACCGAGCCGGCGCACGGTGTCCTCGTCGAACAGGTCCGGGTTGTACTTGAGGCAGTACCGGGCGCCCTCGGGCTCCTCGACCACCTCCAGGGTGATGTCGAACTCGCCTTCCTGGTGCACCCCGGGGAACACGCCGGCCACCGGGGCGGTGTCGCCGCCGTCCTTGACCCAGTTCTGGAAGTAGAACGCGGTGTCGAACAGGCGGCCCGGAGCGCGGAGCTCCTGCGCCAGCGTCAGCAGCGGGTAGTCGCTGTGCTCCAGGGCCTCGAGGACGGTGTCCCGCACGCCGCGCAGCAGGGTCCTGAAGTCCCGCTCGGGGTCGAGGTCGTGCTTGAGCACGACCATGTTCATGAAGTAGCCGAGGACATCGGCGTACTGGGGCGACGGGCGCCCGGCGACGGGCGTGCCGACCAGGACCCGGTCCCCGGGGGCGTAGCCGTGCAGCAGCGTGACGTAGGCGGCGAGCAGCACACAGAACAGCGAGGTGCCCTCGTCGTCGGCCAGCCGCCCGGCCGCCTCGATCGGGCCCGCCTCCAGGCGGCCTTCGAGGGAGGCCCCCCGGTAGCCGGGCACGACGGGGCGCGGGCGGTCCAGCGGGAGGCGCAGCGCGGGCAGCTCTCCGGCCAGTTGCCGCAGCCAGTACGCGCGCAGCCGCTCGCCGCGCTCCGAGGCCAGCAGGTCCTGTTGTTCGCGTACGAAGTCGGCGAAGGTGGCCTTGGGCGCGCCGGCCGGCGGGGACTGCCGGTAGAACGCGGACAGCTCGCGCAGGAAGACCGGGATGGACACGCCGTCGAAGACGATGTGGTGGAAGGTGAGCAGCAGGACGTGGCGGCCGTCGGCCAGGCCGAACAGCGTGGCCCGCAGCAGCGGCCCGGCGGCGAGGTCGAAGGGCTCGCGCAGGCAGGCCCGGGCCGCCTCGCGCACCGCGTCCAGGTCCCCGGTGGAGCTGGTGTCCAGCCGCCGCTCGGTGAACGCGAGCTCCCGGCCCGGGTCGACCACCTGCCGTTCGCCGACCACGCGGGCCCGCAGCTGGGGGTGGCGGTCGACCATGGACCGCAGCGCCGCGCGCAGGGCGGCCACGTCGACGTCCGGGTCCAGCCAGAAGGCGAGGGGCAGGTTGTAGGCGTAGTTGCCCGGTGCGGTCCGTTCGATGACGCTCAGCGCCCGCTGGCCCACCGAGAGCGGGAAGGACACCGGTTCCACCGGTTCCTGTCGGTGGGCCGACTCCTCGGGCGCGGGGGGCGCCGCGGCCGGACCGGCTCCGTTCACACCCTTCTCCGCGAGATGGCCGGCCAGGCCGCGCAGGGTGGGATGCTGGAGGAGGTCGCCCAGCCGTACTCGGACGCCCAGATCCTCCTCGATCACTCCGGCGATCCGCGTGCCGCTCAGGGAGTCGAAGCCGTACTCGGACAGCGGCCGGTCCGGGTCGAGCGGCTGATCCAGCTTCAGTGCCGCCTCGAAGATCGCGGCGAGCCGGGGCAGCAGCGGGGCGGCGGCGGTGTCGGGGTCCGCGCCGGTGGCGCCGGCGGACACCGGTCGTACGGCCGCGGCAGCCGCAGCGGACACGGCCGGGGCGGTGGCGGGCGCGGGGCGGGCGGCGTTCTCCCCGATGATCACGTGCTGGCCCAGCCGGGGGCCGCGGTCCAGCACCAGCGTGTCCGTGAAGCCCTCTTCGACCAGCAGCCGCTGCCAGGTGCCCGCGTGGGCCAGGGGCGCGTCCTTGATGCGCAGCTCGCCGTCGGCGAAGGCCCACCAGCCGTCCAGCACCCCGCCGGTGACGGTGATGCCGGCGCGGATCGCGGTCAGCTCGTTGAGCACCAGCCAGCCGCCCGGGCGCAGCAGCTCACGCGCCTTGCGGAGGGTCGCGCGGAGGTCGGAGGTGGCGTGCACCACGTTGGTGGCCAGCACGACATCCACACTGCCCGGCTCGAACCCCTGCCCGGCCAGGCTCGGTTCCAGGTTCAGGGTGCGGAAGCGGGTGAACGGATAGCGCGCGCCGAACCGGCGCTCCGCGCTGTCCAGGAACTCCGGAGAGATGTCGGTGAAGACGTACTCGACCCGGTCGGCGTGTGCGGACAGCACCGGCAGCACCCGATCGGTGGTCGCCCCGGTGCCGGCCCCGAACTCGACCAGGCGCAGCCGCTGCCCGGCGCCGAGCGCGGGCAGGGCCGCGCGCGCGTACTCGGCCACCGCCCGGGCGACCAGCTCGTTGAAGGAGTCGGTGAGCGGATTGCCCCGGTAGAAGTCCTGGACCAGCTCCATCGAGCCGCCTGGGAACATGATCTCGGTGGCGACGACCTCGCCGCGCAGCACCTCCGGGTAGCTGCGCAGGAACAGCCGGGTCAGCGTCACGGTGGCCGCGATGTCCGGGTGGTCGGCGGCGATCCGGTCGAATTCGCCGTCCCAGCGGTGCGGGTCGCTCTCGTCCGGGGTGGACGCCACCTCGACCTCGTCGCCCCGGACGGTGAGGTGTCCGGCGTCGGCGAGGATGTTCAGCAGGGCCGAGTGCAGCCGGTGGTACTTGGGCACGATGCCGAGCCGGTCGGCGAGGCCGGACACGGTGTGCCGCTCGCCCGGCCGGAGCAGGGCGCCCATCCGCTGGTAGACGCCGAGCAGCACGGACTCGCACAGCGCGGTCAGCCGCTCGTAGCCGGCCACCACCGCGTCGGCGCCCGCGCCGGCCGTGGCCGGCCGGCCGATCCGCTCGGCCAGCGCCGACCTGCGCAGCCCCATCGCCTCCAGGGCCCGCCGGTCCGCGCGGATGGGCATGACCTGTACGAGGGAGCCGGCCAGCACCCGCTCCAGGGCGTCGAGCCCTTCCGTTACGGAGAACTCGGCGACGCCGGTCTTCTGGAAGATCTGCCGCAGGCCGGGCTGGGCGCCGGATCCGGTCCGGCCCCAGTAGCCCCAGTTGATCACCCGTACGGGATAGGGGCGCTCGGTGGCGAGCAGCCGCCCGTAGGCGTCCTGGAAGGTGCTGGCAGCCACGTAGGCGGCGTTGCCCGCGGCGCTGACGTATGAGCCCACGGAGCTGAAGAACGCCAGGAAGTCCAGGGGTTCCCCGGCCACGGCGGCGGCCAGCGCGAGCGAGCCGTCGACCTTGGCGGCGATCGCGGCCCGCAGCTCGGGCTCGGTGAGTTCGGCGATGGTGCTGGTGTTGAACGTCATCGCGGCGTGGAACACGCCGTGCAGCGCGCCGAACCGCTGCTTGGTCTCCGCCACGGCCTCGCGCAGCGCGGCCGGGTCCGCGACGTCCGCCCGCAGGTGCAGCAGCCGGCCGCCGGCCTCCCGCACCCGCCGTGCGGTCTCCTGCTGTTCGGGGCCCGGCTCTCCGCGGCTGAGCCACACCAGGTTGGCGCCGTGCCGCGACGCGAGGTCCAAGGACAGGGCCTGGCCGATGCCCCCGGTCCCGCCGACCACCAGATAGGTCCCGCCGGTGCGGTAGGGGGAGCGCTCGGGCGCGGGCAGGGGGGTCGCGAGCAGCCGCCGTACGTGCCGGCGGCCGGCGCGTACCAGCACGGCCCGGCCGGCCGGGTGCGGGGGCTCGGCGAGCACCGCGGCGATCGCCTGCTCGGGGTCGGTGTCCGAGACGTCCACGCAGGTGATGTCGAGGCCGGGGCACTCGGCGGCCATCACCTGGGCGAAGCCCAGGATCCCGGCCGCGTGCGGGTTGTCCTCGTGCGCGCCCGCGGTGACGACGGTGAGCCGACCCTGGGTGACGCGCGTCCGGAACAGCGCGAGCACGCCGTCCCGCAGCCCGCCGTCGGAGGTGTCGGGGAGTCGCGTGCCGCCGAGGTGGTAGAGGTGACCGACCGGCTCGGCGAGCAGGGCGGCGGGGTCGTCCCGGTCCAGGCGGAACAGCCGGGCCCCGGGGTGGTGGCGCAGCAGCGCCCGCGCCAGGGCGTCGGGCTCGCCGGGGGTCAGCACCGCCACCCGGTGCGGCTCGGCGGCGGGGGGTGCGGGGGCCGCCTGGTCCTCGGGGCACCAGATCGGCTCGTAGTAGCCCAGTTCGGGGCCGTTCGGCGGTACGGGCGGCCGGTCGGTGGGCGCGGGCTCCGGGTGGCGTAATGCTTCGGTGGTGGTCCGGCTGGTGGCGTGCGCCAGGACCGGGGCGGGTGCGGGGGCCGGTCCGACGTGGCCGGCCGGGGACGGGATCCAGTAGCGCTTGCGGGCGAAGGGATAGGTGGGCAGGCCGATCCGGCGGGCGCCGGTGTCGGGCCAGTCGGCGGGAGCGCCCTCGGTCCACAGCCGGGCCGCGGCGCGCAGGTCGCCCTCGGCCAGGGCGCGCGCCAGCCGGTTCCCGGCGTCCCCGTCCTGCAATCGGCGGGTGCGGCTCGCGTCGTTCAGCTCGACGTCGGCCGCCTCGCCCGCCGCGACTGCCCGCAGCAGTTCGCGTAACCGGTCCAGATCGGTCGCGGGGAACGCCAGCCGGACGTCCAGCTCTTCCCGGCCGACCCGCAGCGTGTGGGCGACGTCGGCCAGTGCGGGGGCCGGCCCGTCGCCCGCCTCGCCCGCCAGGTCGCGCAGCGACATCTCCCCGGAGACGGTGTGGTCGAGCCCCAGTCGCTCGCTCAGCGCGACCAGTTCGGCCGCGCCGAACCCGTGGTCCACGAGGTCCAGGTCGGGGTCCAGGTCCTCCGGGCGCACCCGAAGCACCTCGGCGGCCGTCCGGGCGCACTCCGTGAGGGACGTGCCCGTGGTCGACCGCCGGCCGAGGAAGTCGGCCAGCTCGCCCGCGTAGGCCCGCAGCCGCTCCTCCGTGAGCGCGGAGAGCACGATCAGTTCGGCGTCCCCGCCGTCCCGGGTGCGGGGTCTGCTGTCCCGGTACTCCTCCACGACGAGATGCGCGTTCGCCCCGCCGCCGCCGAAGGAGCTGATTCCGGCGCGGCGCGGGAACTCCACCTCCCGACCGTCGCGGTCGCGCAGTACGGGACGGGCCCAGGGCCCGGCCTCCTGCTGCACCCTGAACGGCGTCTTTGACAGGTCGATGTCCGGATTCAGCTCGGCCGAGTGCAGTGAGGGCGGAAGGACGCCGTGCTTCAGCTGCATCAGCACCTTGGCCAGGGCGGCGATGCCCGCGGCGGATTCCAAATGGCCGATATTCGACTTGAGCGAACCAATGGCGCAGCCTCCACCGCCCGCACCGGATACGGCACCGCTTTCGTCGCGGAAGGCCTCGCGCAGCCCGGCGATCTCGATCGGATCGCCGAGCGGAGTTCCCGTACCGTGCGCCTCCACATAGGTGACGGTCCGGGGGTCGACCTGACCCCGCCGCATCGCCGCGCGGATCACCTCGGCCTGGGCCGTCGGGTTGGGCACGGTGTAACCGCTGGTTCTTCCGCCGGCGTTGATCGCCGAGCCCTTCAAAACCGCGTAGATTCGGTCACCGTCAGCCTCCGCCGCGCTCAGCGGCTTGAGCAGAACGGCACCCACACCCTCGCCGTCCACGAATCCGTCGGCGTCCGCGCCGAAGCTACGGCATTGGTCACCGTGCGAAATCATCTGGCGGTCGGCCAGCATCCGCAGATGCGCCGGGTGCAGGATCAGGTTCACCCCGCCGGCCACCGCCACCCGGCACTCTCCGTGTCGCAGGCTTTCGCACGCCAGATGCACGGCGGTGAGCGAGGCCGAGCAGGCGCTGTCCACCGTGAGGCTCGGCCCGCGCAGATCGAGCACATACGACACCCGGTTGGCGATCGACCAGTGGGCGGAGCGCGCGTTGGTGTGCACCCCGAAGGCGCTGCTCTCCCCGGCCAGCCATTCGTAGTCGTTGTTCATGACGCCGGCGAAGACGCCCACCGGATTGCCCGCGCCGAGCCCGCGGGGCCGATATCCCGCGTCCTCGATGGTCGCCCACACCGTCTCCAGGAACAGCCGCTCCTGGGGGTCCATCTCCTCGGCGTCCGACGGCGAGATCTGGAAGAGCAGCGGGTCGAACTTGTCGACGTCCTCCAGCCAGCCGCCCCACTTGCTGTAGCTGCGCCCGCCCTGGCCGTCGGGGTGGTAGTGCTCGTCGATCCGCCATCGGTCGGCGGGCACCTCACTGACGCAGTTGCGGCCTTCGACGACGTTGCTCCACAGCTCGTCCGGGGTCCTCGCCGAGGGATACCGCCCGGCCAGGCCGATGACCGCGATATCCTCGCGCTCCGCCGTGGCCCCGGGCGCCGCGCGTTCCTGTACGGATGCCAGCAGTTTCAGAAGAAGAGCACGCTTGTCGTCCATAGGCCTTTGTCTCGTGGTCACAGTGACTCATGGCTCGAACGTTTATGACGGCACACTCAAAGCGCCGCACCGCACGGCGGCACAGCAAAAGAAGAAGAATTGGTTAAACGCGCAATAAAAGTCGAATGACTTCAGCCTTGCCCCCGTCGGCATCACTGTCCGCGAACTACTCTCGGTAGTCGCTCCCCGTCAGCTTGAATCGCCGTTGCAACGTAACATCAGACATCAAGTCGCGGCAACCATCTTTGGATCAGCGGTTTCTGATGCTCATTCAGAGCGAAACACCCCATGTTCACCCCTACCTCCTATCCACCCCAATCGCTATCCGATTCGCCCTCGCCGTGAGGAGAAACAAACAGGTTGTCAGGGATCCCAGTAGCACAGCAGCCCACCGGCATTCGCCCCAAAATGCCGCCTGGCGCCCCCCAGAAGGCACGTGATAGGGTCCACGCCGACGCGCCGATATGAGAAAATGGCGCCGTATTTGTGAGTCATCTCGCACGGGGGCAGGTGGCGATTTCCGGAATGGCGTGCTTACGATCCGTCTGCCGCTGGGCATCGAGTCTTTCCGGCCCCTTCCCTCATGCCGACGACGAGACCCGCCCGGGTTGCTGTCCGTTCGATCCACTGTTGAACCGCACTGGCGGAGGTATGTGGTGAGCAAGGAAGAGCCGACCCCTCGGCTGGCCGTACTGGGGGCCGGTGTCATGGGCACCAGCATCACGACCCTGGCCCTGATCCACGGTGTCCCCGTCGTCCTGGTCGAGACCGACCCCGAGAAGCGCGCGGGGGCCCGTGCCAGGGTCGAGCGCGAGCTGCGGACGGCCCAGCTCCTCGGCGCCCGGCCCGGCATACCCCAGGGAGAGCTGTTGATCCGCGCCTCGGCAGCCGACTGCCGAGGCGCGGATGTGGTGATCGAGGCGATCACCGAGGAGCCCGGCCTGAAGGTCAAGGCGCTCACCGAGGTCGGCGCGGACGTCGGCGCGGACACCGCGTTGGTCACCAACACCTCATCCATCCCGGTGGACGAGCTCGCGCAGCAACTGCCGCGCCCCGAGAACCTGCTCGGGGTGCACTTCATGAACCCCTCGTACCTGATCCGCACGGTCGAGGTGATCCGCGGCTCCCGCACCGGCGAGCGGGCCCTGGCCTCGGTCGAGCGGCTGCTCGCCGCGCTCGACCGGCGCGGCGTCCGGGTCGGCGACGGCCCCGGATTCGTCACCAGCCGGGTCCTGCACCGCATGATCAACGACGCGGCGCGGGTGGTCCAGGAGGGACGGGCCACCGCCGAGGACGTCGACACGCTGATGCAGGACTGCCTCGGACACCGCACCGGCCCGCTGCGCACCGCCGACCTGATCGGCATCGACAACCTGGTGGACTCGCTGGAGGTGCTGTACGAGCGCACCGGCGACGACGGTTGCCGCCCCTGCGAGCTGCTGCGGCGGAAGGTGGCCGACGGCGAACTGGGCCGCAAGAGCGGGCGCGGCTTCTACACCTACGCGGTCGGCCTCTGATGGCGGGTCAGCTCGGCCTCACCGACGAACTCCAGGACTATGTCCGGCACATGTCGCTGCGCGACGACGACATCCTGCGCGACCTGCGCGAGGAGACGGCCGGAATGCCGATGCTCCAGGCGATGCTGGTCCTGCCGGAGGAGGCGCAGCTACTCGCTCTGCTGGTGCGGCTGACCGGTGCGTACCGGGTACTGGAGGTCGGCACCTTCACCGGCTACAGCAGTCTGTGCATGGCACGCGCCCTGCCCCCCGGCGGCACCGTGGTCACCTGCGACATCAGCGAGCGCTGGACCGCCATCGCGGCCCGCTACTGGGAGCGGGCCGGCGTCGCCGACCGGATCGACCAGCGACTCGGGGACGCGGCCGACACCCTCGACCAGCTGAAGTCCCAGTCGGGCGAGGACAGTTTCGACCTGGCCTTCGTCGACGCGGACAAGACCAACTACCTCCGGTACTACGAGCAGTCCCTGGAGCTGGTGCGCCCAGGCGGGCTGCTGGTGCTGGACAACACGCTGTTCTTCGGCAGGGTCGTCGATCCGAACCACCAGGATCCGGACACCGTGGCCATTCGCGAACTCAACACCCGGTTGCGCGACGACGAGCGCGTGGAGATCTCCATGCTGCCCGTCGCCGACGGCCTCACTCTCGTCCACAAGAAGCCTGAGAGGAAGCAGAGATGAGCAACCCCACCGCCGACCGTCAGCTCACGGCGGAAGGAGTCGCGGCCGCGTTGCAGCAGTTCCTGCGGGAGCGCACCAAGACCGACTGGGAGCCGGACACCGATCTGTTCGCCTCCGGGACCGTCTCCTCCATGTTCGCGATGGAACTGGTGGTCCACGTCGAGCAGACCTTCGGTGTCGCCATCGCCGGACCGGACCTGAAGATCGACAACTTTCGCACGGTGAACGCCATGACCGCGCTCGTCCTGCGTCTGGCCCAGACAGATGACGCCGCGTGAGGAACTGGCCGCGCTGCTGAGCGAGGAGGTCGGGGACCGGGCCGGCGACTGGGATCTGGCGGGTGCCATCCCGCTGGAGACCCTCCGCCGGCTCGGCGGCGAGGGCGTGCTGTGCGCGGAGGTCCCCACCGAGTTCGGCGGGCGGGGCCTGTCCGGCCTGGACAACGGGGAACTCACCGCCCACGCCGGGACGTTGTGCAGCTCGCTGCGGTCCGTGATGACCTCACAGGGCATGGCGGCCTGGACCATCCAGCGGTTCGGCACCCGGGAGCAGCGCTCGAAGGAGCTCGCCGCCCTCACCCGCGGCGACCTCGCCGCGGTGGCGTTCAGCGAACCGCAGGCCGGCAGTGACCTCTCGGCGATCGCCACCACGGTCGTGGACGACGGCGACTCGGTGGTCCTCAACGGGCACAAGGTGTGGTCGACCGCGTCCGCCTACGCCGATGTGCTGGTGGTGTTCGGCCGCTACCAGGACGGCGCGGCCGCGGTGCTGGTGCCCACTCGGGCGCCCGGAGTCACCGTACGGCCCATCCCGCAGCCGCTCGGCTGTCGCGCGGCCGGCCACGCCGACGTACTCCTGGAAGATGTGCGCCTGCCCGCGACGCGGGTGCTCTCGGGAGCGAGCGTGTCGCTCGGCCTGCTCACCACCATCGCGCTCACCTATGGCCGGCTGTCGGTGGCCTGGGGCTGCGTCGGCATCATCCGCGCCTGTCTTTCAGCCGCCGCCACCCACGCCCGCGCTCGCGAGCAGTTCGGCAAGCCCCTGGCCGAACACCAACTCGTCGCCCGCCACCTGGCCGAGATGTACGTGGCGGAGCAGACCGCGACCCGGCTGTGCGAGCACGCCTCCGGCTGCTGGGACAGCCGTTCCGCCGAGCTGAGCAGCGCATCGGTGCTCGCCAAGCACGCCGCCGCGGGCCACGCGGCGCACGCCGCCTCCGCCGCGGTGCAGATCCTGGCCTCGGCGGGGTCGGTGGACGGCGGGACGGTGGCCCGGGCGTACCGGGACGCCAAGCTGATGCAGATCATCGAGGGCAGCGAGGAGATCTGTCAGCTCATCCTCGCGGAGCGCGCTCTGGAGAGGGTGACATGACCATCGGAACCGAAACCGCGGGAACCGTCGGCCTGGGGGCGGTGTACTGCCTGCTGCCGGAAGAGCGGGTGGCCGTCGAGGACCTGCCGGAGCTGGACCTGCTCAGCGACGAGGAGCTGAAGTTCGCCGAGCAGGCGGGTATCCGGACGGTCGGGGTGTTCCCCGACACCGAACCCACCGAACTCGCCGCCCGTGCCTGCCGGGAGCTCATCGCCGCGCATCCGACCACCCCCGACCTCGTCCTGCACATCGGCTCGCGGGCGCCGGACGTCCTGATCGGCTCGGACGCCGGGAAGATCTCCCACCTGGCCGGGGTGACCGACACCTTTCCGTTCACCATCGACGGTCTGGGCTGCGCCGGCTCCTCGGCCGCCTGGGGACTGGGCCGCGATCTGATCCTCGGCGACCCCGCCCGGCAGAGCGTGCTGATCACCTACGGCAGCCGGCCCACCGCCGCCGCCCGGGTCCGCCGCCCGGTCACGGTGATCGGGGACGGGGCCTTCGCCATGACCCTGGTCCGGGGCGGCCGCCCGGTGCTCAAGGCCCACCGGATGGAGGCCGACAGCTCCTTCCACGACCTGTTCAGGGTCGAGTACAAGGACCAGCCCTGGTCCCAGTGGCGCGAGGAGTGCGCCGACAACGACCGCTACTCCTTCGAGCTCGCCATGCAGAGCCGTACCCGCCTCGGCCCGCTGGTCGACCGGGTCCTCGCCGACGCGGGCGTCGGCAAGGGCGATGTGGCCACCATGCTGATGCAGAACGTCACCGCCAGCGCGTTCGACTTCTGGCACGCCACGCTGGGCGTGCCGATCCACCCGGTCTGCGCGGCGCACCTGGCCGAACTGGGCCACCTCGGCCCGATGGATGTCGTGCTCAACCTCGACCGCCTGCTGGCCACCGGGGAGCTGACTCACGGCGACCACGTCCTGGTGATCAGCAACAGCCCGGTCGCCGCCTGGACCGTAACCCTGTGGGAAGTGTGAACCGGGAGGGATGGACCACGTGACCGAGCAGCACCCCACCGTCAAGTGCCTGATCTGGGACCTGGACAACACCCTGTGGCGCGGCACCCTGCTGGAGGGCGACGAGGTCGAGATCCCCTCCGCGATCAGGGACGTCGTGGTCGAACTCGACTCACGCGGCATCCTCCAGTCGGTCGCCAGCCGCAACGACCACACCCACGCCTGGGAGCGACTGGAGAAGCTCGGGCTCGCCGAGTACTTCGTCCTGCCGCGCATCGGCTGGGGCGCGAAGTCCGTCTCCGTCCGGGCCATCGCCGACGAGCTCAACTTCGCGCTGTCGGCCGTCGCCTTCATCGACGACCAGCCGACCGAGCGGGCGGAGGTCGAGTTCCACCTCCCCGACGTGCGCTGCTACCCGGCCGAGGACGCGCTGTCCCTCCCTGCCCGCCCGGAGTTCAGCCCGACCGTGGTCACCCACGACGCGCGCCGCCGCAGGGAGATGTACCAGGCGGGCTTCCGCCGGGAATCCGAGCGCTCCGAGCACAGCGGCACCGACGAGGAGTTCCTGCGCTCCCTGTCCCTGGAACTGCGCATCGAGCACGCGGGCGACGAGGAGATCTCCCGCGTCGAGGAACTCACCCTGCGCACCAGCCAGATGAACGCCACCGGCGTCCACTACTCCGACCAGGACCTGCGCTCCCTCATCGTGGACGAGCGGCACGAGGTGCTGGTCGCCTCCCTCACCGACCGCTTCGGTCCGCACGGCGCCATCGGCGTCATCCTCCTCGAACGGCGCCCCGACGCCCACCACATCAAGCTCCTCGCCACCTCCTGCCGCGTGGTGTCCTTCGGTGTGGGAGCGGCCCTGCTGCGCTGGCTCACCGACGAGGCCGCCCGCGCGGGCACCACCCTCACCGCGGCCTTCCGCCGCACCGAACGCAACCGGATGATGGAGGTCGCCTACCGCTTCGCAGGCTTCGAGGACGCCCCCGGCCAGCCGGACCCGGCGGAGGACGGCGTCCAGACCCTCCTCCTCAAACCCTCCCGCCAGTCCGCACCGCCTCACCTCAAGGTGCTCGCCCCGCGCCTGTTCGGCCCCGGGCGCGAGCTGATCGAGTGGGGCACGGCGGACGGCTGACCCGATCGCCGCGGCTGAAGGGTGCCGGCAGGACCCCGAGTACCTGGTCCGGCTGAAGGCTGCCGAGAGCCCGTACCGAACCAGAGCCACCACCTGCCCGTCCGGATCGGAACGGGCGTACGAAGAGGAGAGACAGGGCCAGTGAGCAGCCAAGAGGTCCAGGCAGCCGAGACGGATGTCGCGATCATCGGCATGGCCGGGCGTTTCCCCGGCGCCGATGACCTGGACTCCTTCTGGCGCCTGCTGAGCGAGGGCCGCGAGGGCATCACCCGCTTCAGCCGCGAGGAACTGGCGGCGGCGGGGGTGCCCGCCCGGCTGCTGGACGACCCGGAGTACGTCCCCGCCCACGGGATCATCCCGGACGTCGACCTGTTCGACACCGGGTACTTCGAGTTCACCCCGGCCGAGGCCGCGATCACCGACCCGCAGCACCGCATCCTGCTGACCGCCGGCCACGCCGCCCTGGAGCACGCCGGCTACGACCCCGCCCGCTACGACGGGCTGATCAGCGTCTATGCCGGCGCGGCCATCAACACCTACCTCCAGCAGCAGGTGCTGCCCCACGTCGACCAGACCACCACCTCCCAGCACTTCGCGGTGATGGTCGGCAACGACAAGGACTTCCTGGCCACCCGGCTGTCGTACAAACTCGACCTCAAAGGCCCCAGCTACGCCGTCCAGACCGCCTGCTCCACCTCCCTCGTCGCTCTCCACCTGGCCTGCCAGGGCCTGATCAACGGCGAGTGCGACATGGCGCTGGCCGGCGGTGTCACCGTGAAACTGCCGCAGGCCAAGGGGTATCTGTACGAGGAGGGCGCGATCCTGTCCCGGGACGGGCACGTGCGCACCTTCGACGCGGACGCCAGCGGCACCGTCGTCGGCAACGGCGTCGGTGTCCTGGTCCTCAAGCTCCTGCGGGACGCCATCGCGGACCGGGACACCATCCACGCCGTCATCAAGGGCACGGCCACCAACAACGACGGCTCCGGCAAGGTGAGCTTCGCCGCGCCCGGCGCCGCCGGCCAAACCGCCGTCGTCCGTGAGGCGCACACCGTCTCCGGCGTCGACCCCCGCTCCATCGGATACGTGGAGGCACACGGCACCGCCACCCGCCTCGGCGACCCGGTCGAGGTCTCGGCGCTCACCCGGGCGTTCAGGGAGTCCACCGCCGACACCGGGTTCTGCGCCATCGGCTCGGTGAAGTCCAACATCGGCCACCTGGACGCGGCGGCCGGTGTCGCGGGCGTGATCAAGACGGTGCTGATGATGAAGCACCGGACGCTGGTGCCGACCGTCAACCACACCACCCCCAACCCGGCCATCGACTTCGCGGCCGGCCCCTTCAAGGTGAGCACCGACACCGCCCCCTGGACCGGGGAGGGCCCCCTGCGCGCGGGCGTCAGCTCCTTCGGCATCGGCGGCACCAACGCGCACGCGATCCTCCAGGAGGCCCCGCCCGCCCCCGTCACCGGCGACGCACACCGCGCGCAGCAGCTGCTGGTGGTGTCAGCCCGTACCGCGACCGCGCTGGCCACGGCCGCCCAGAAGCTGGCCGCCCACCTCGACGGCGACGACCCGGCCGCGCTCGCCGACGTCGCCTACACGCTGGCCGTGGGCCGCCGCGCGCACGAGTACCGGCTCGCCGTCACCGGCTCCGACCGCGCCGACCTCGCCCGGGCGCTGCGACAGGCCCCGGTCCCCGAGCGGCCCGGGACCGGCGAGGTCTCCTTCGTCTTCGCCGAGGACGTCCCGGACGCGGCGGGCCTGGCCGGCCGGTGGGCCGCCGCCGAGCCCGCCTTCGCCGGGCACCACGAGGCCGCACTCGCCGCGGGCGCCGACCGGCTCGGCGAGCGGGGGCGGGCGTTCGCCGTGCAGTACGCGCTCGGCAAGCTGTGGCTCGGCTGGGGACTCACCCCGGTCGCGGTGCACGGCGACGGGCTCGCGGCCCGGGCCGCCGCCTGCGTGACCGGGGCGCTGCGGCTTCGGGACGCGCTGACCGGCGACGGCCCGGTACCGTCCGCCGCCCGCGCGCGCATCCCCGTGCGCGGGGCCCACGACGAGGTCCGCGGTGTCGCCCTCGGCGTGACCGACGGCCCCTGGGCCGGCGTGGCCCGCGCCTGGCAGGCCGGCGCCGCGGTCGACTGGGCGGCCTGGTTCGAGGGCGAGGAGCGCGGCCGCGTCCCGCTGCCGACGTACCCCTTCGAGGGCCGCCGCTGCTGGCTGACCGGCCCGGACGCCGGCGCACCCGCCGACCGGGTCACCGGCCCCGGCCCGCACCCCATGCTGGACGAGAACGTCTCCACCCTGGACACCCTCGCCTACCGCAGCTCCCGCACCGGCACCGAGTTCTACCTCGCCGACCACCGCGTCGACGCCGAGCCCGTCCTGCCCGCCGCCGGACAGCTGGAACTGGCCCGCGCGGCCGGCGAACTCTCCCTGGGCGGACCGGTCCGGCTGCGGGGAGTCTCCTTCGAGCAGTTGCTCTCCTACGCCACCGGGCCGCGCACCGCGCTGGTCCAGCTGTGGCGCGAGCGCGACACGGTGGGGTTTGAACTCACCGCCGACGACCGGGTGGTCACGGCCGGCGAGATCCACCCCGGAGCCGCCCCGCGCCCCGCACCGGCCGATCCGGCCGCCGTCGCCGCCCGCTGCGCCGAGTTGGTCACCCACACCGACTGCTACGACATCCTGCGCGCTCACGGCCTGGACTACGGCCCCCGTATGCGCGCCCTCACCGAGGTCCGGCTCGGCGACGGGGAGGCCCTCGGCACCCTCGAGCTGCCCGACGGCGCCTCGCTCGACGGCGTCGTGCTCAGCCCCGCCCTCCTGGACGGCGCCCTGCACGCCCTGGTCGTGCTGCTGGCCCGCGCCTACGGCGAGCGGGCCGACGGCTTCCTGCCGCTGGCCCTGGGCGAACTCACCGTGCACGCCCCCGTCACCGGGTCCTGCCACGTCCACGTCACGACCGGCCGGCTGGGAGAGCGGACCGCGCACGCCGACCTCACCGTCGTGGACACCCACGGCCAGGTCCTGGCCCGCCTGGACGACCTCGCCGTGCGCGTCCTCGGCGAGCCCCGCGAGTCGGCCCTGCTGGTCCGCCGCTGGACCGACGTGCCCGCCGAGGTCACCGGCGCACCCCTCGGCGACACGGCCGCCGTCGTCACCGCCGACCCGGCGCGCGGCGCACAGCTCTCCGCTCACCTCACCGCGCTGGGCATCGGCACGGTCATCCGCGACCTCGACCCGGCCACCGCGCCCGACGTCGTCCTCGTCGACGAACCGACCCCCGAACAGGCGCTGCACGTCGTCCGCACGCTCCTCGCCGCCCGCCCCACCGCGCCCGTGCGCGTCCTGCTGCTGCACCGCCATGACACCGACGGCCCACGCCCCGAACGCGCCGCACTCGCCGCCTTCGCCCGGACCGTCCGCGCGGAGAACCCTCTCCTCGAAGTGCAGGCCGTCGGCCTCGCCGAGGACGTGGCCGAGGCCGACGCGCTCGCCGGCGAACTGTCCGGCCACGGCCGCGACCCGGAGGTCGCCCACACCGCACAGGGCCGCCGGATCCCGCGGGCCGAGCCGGCCCCGGCCGCCGGCCCGGCAGCAGTCCGCGACGGCGGCGTGTACGTCGTGACGGGCGGCGCCGGCGGACTGGGCCGCGCCGTCGCCGACCGGCTGCTCTCCCGGGCCGACGCCCGCGTGGTCCTGCTGGGCCGCCGCGAACACCCCGCCGACCTGGACGAGCGCCTGGTCTACCGCAGCGTCGACGTGTCCGACCCGGACGCCCTGACCGCCCGACTCGCCTCCATCCGCGAGGAGTTCGGGCCGATCACCGGTGTTGTCCACGCCGCCGGTGTGCTGCGCGACGGCTTCGCCCTGACCAAGTCCGCCGAGGACTTCGCCGCCGTCCTCGCCCCCAAGGCCGCCGGACTGCGCGCCCTGGACGCGGCCACCGCCGACGACCCGCTGGACTTCTTCGTCGCCTTTTCCTCCATCGCCGCCCACATCGGCAACCCCGGCCAGACCGACTACGCGTACGCCAACGCCTACCTGGAGGCCTACGCCGAACGGCACGGCCGGATCACCGCGATCGCCTGGCCGATGTGGGCCGACGGCGGGATGCGCCAGAGCACCGAGGCCGCCGCGGACATCGCCGCCCGCACCGGCTTCGGCGTACTGCCCACACAGGCCGGCCTCGCCCTGTTCGAGCAGGCCCTCGGCACCCCCGGCGCGCTCGTCGCCGCCTACGGAGACCTCCGCACCATCACCACCGCGCTCACCGCGCCCGTCGCCCGGGCGGCCCGGACCGCCACGGCCACCGCGCCTGCCGAGGGCGGCGGCCCGCACGAGGCGGCCCTGCGGCTGCTGCGCGAGCTGATCGCCGCCGAGACCGGCCTGGATCCGGCCGAACTGGCCGAGGACGCCCCGTTCGAACGGCTCGGCATCGACTCGCTGATGATCGCCAAGCTCAACCGCGAGCTGGACCGGCACTTCGACGCCCTGTCCAAGACCCTGTTCTTCGAATACGCCACCCTGGGCGAACTCGTCGGCTACTTCGCCGAGCACCACGCGGCCGAGCTGACCGGCGGCACACCGGCGGCCGCACCGGTCACGTCCACGGCCGAAGGCACCGCCCCGCGCCCGCCGCGCGCCCCGCGCCGTACCGCACGAGCGGGCATCGCCGAACCAGCCGAACCAGCCACCGACGCCGCCGACGACACCGACGCCATCGCCGTCATCGGCCTGGCCGGCCGCTACCCGGCCGCCGACGACCTCGACGAGCTCTGGACCACTCTGGCCGAGGGCCGCGACGCCATCACCGAGATCCCCGCGGAGCGCTGGGACAGCCTCCGCTGGTACGACCCGGACCCGGCGGCGCCCGGCCTCGCCCACACCCGGTGGGGCGGATTCCTGCGCGACGTGGACCGCTTCGACCCGCTCTTCTTCGGCATCTCCCCGCGCCAGGCCGAACTGATGGACCCCCAGGAGCGCCTGTTCCTGCAGAACGCCTGGCACGTCCTGGAGGACGCCGGCTACCGCCGCTCCGACCTGGCCGACCGGCCCGTCGGCGTGTACGTCGGCGTGATGTACGGCGAGTACCAGTTCCACGGCGCCCTGGACGCCCTGCGCGGCGGGCGGCCGCTCACCGGCTCGTCCTTCGCCACCATCGCCAACCGGGTCAGCCACGCACTGGACCTGTCCGGTCCGAGCATGGCGCTGGACACCATGTGCTCCTCCTCGCTCACCGCGATCCACCTGGCCTGCGAGAGCCTGCGCCGGGGCGAGACCGAACTGGCCATCGCCGGGGGCGTCAACGTCTCCGTCCACCCGTACAAGTTCGCCTTCCTCAGCCAGGGCCGTTTCCTGTCCTCCGACGGCCGCTGCCGGGCCTTCGGCGTGGGCGGCGACGGCTATGTGCCCGGGGAGGGTGTCGGCGCCGTCCTGCTCAAGCCCTACCGCAAGGCACTGGCCGACGGGGACCGCATCCACGGCCTGATCCTTGGCGGCGCCGTCAACCACGGCGCCCGGACCAACGGATACAGCGTGCCCAACCCGCGCGCCCAGCAGCGCGCGATCACCACCGCGCTGGAACAGGCCGGCGTCGCCCCGCAGGACATCGGCTACGTCGAGGCGCACGGCACCGGCACCGCCCTGGGCGACCCGATCGAGCTGACCGGCCTCACCCACGCCTACCGGTCCGCCGAGGCCGCGCCCGGCACCTGGCCGATCGGCTCGGTCAAGTCCAACATCGGGCACCTGGAGTCCGCGGCCGGCATCGCCGGGCTCACCAAGGTGCTGCTGCAGTTCCGGCACCGCACCCTGGTGCCCTCGCTGCACTCGGCCGAGCTGAACCCCAACATCGACTTCGAGCGTTCTCCGTTCCGCGTCCAGCGCGAGCTGTCCGCCTGGCCCGACGGGGACCGGCCGCGCCGGGCCGGCCTCAGCTCCTTCGGCGCGGGCGGCGCCAACGCGCACCTCGTCCTGGAGGAGTCCCCGAACCCCGACCCGGTCACCGACGTACCGGCGGGCGAGCAGCGCACCGGCGAACCCGTGCTGTTCCTGCTCTCCGCCCGCGACGAGGAACGGCTGCGCGCCTACGCCGAGTCGGCCGCCCGCTTCCTTGGGACCGAGCGCGTGCCGCTCGCCGACCTGTGCTTCACCACCCAGGTGGGCCGCGAACCCCTCGACGCCCGGCTCGCGGTGGCGGTCACCGACGGCGGCGAACTCGTCGCGGCCCTGCGCCGGTTCGCCGACGGCGGCCCGGCCCCCGACCTCGCCGACGCGGGCCCGCTGGCCGAGCCGGCCCGCCGCTGGCTGGGCGGCGCCGACGTGGACTGGGCGGCCTGGCACGCCGGCCGGCCGGGGCCTGCCCCGCGCCGGGTGCGCGCCCCGCGGTACCCGTTCGCCGCGGAGCGCTACTGGATCCCGCTCGACCCCGGCCTGGGCACGGCCGCTCCGCATCCGCTGGTCGACGCCAACGAGTCCACCGTCGCCGAGGTCCGCTTCCGCAAGACGCTGCGCGCGCACGACCCGCTGCTGCGCGACCATGTGATCGAGGGCCGACCGCTGCTCGCGGGTGCGGCGACGCTGGAGTTCGTCCGCGCCGCCGCCGCGCTCGCCGAGCCCGGCACCCGGCACGCCCTGCGCGAGGTGGTGTGGGGCCGGGCCGTCGAACTCGACGACGGCGAACTGGAGCTGTACGTCTCCTTCCGCCCGGACGGCACCGGGCTGGCCTTCGAGGTGTACAGCGGGACCGGTGCCGGCCGCACCGCCCACGCCCGCGGCAGTGCCGTCCCGGCCCCCGCCGCCCCTGAGGCCGCCGAGGACCTCGCCGCGCTGCGCGCCCGGCTGTCCGTCGTACGCGACGGGCCCACCGTGTACACCGAGTACGCGGCCGCCGGGTTCGCGTACGGCCCCTCCTTCCACGTCATCGACGAGATCCGGGTCGGCCCCGACGAGGCGCTGGTCCGGCTGGCCCAGGCCGGTACCGCCCCGGGCACCCAACTGCCCCCGGCGCTCCTCGACGGCGCCCTGCGGGCCTGCCACTGGACCGGCCGGACCACCGCGCCGCGCGCCGGTGAACTCGCCGTCCCCTTCAGCCTCGGCGCCCTGGACTCCTTCGCCCCGCTGCCCGAGGTCTGCCACGCGCACGCCCGGCTGGCCGGAGAGTCGGCGGGCGTGCGCCGCTTCGACCTGACCGTGTACGACGACCAGGGCCGCGTGCTCGCCTCCGTACGGGACTTCGCGGGCCGACTGCCCGGCGTCCAGGCGGCGCTTGCCGACCGTATGCCTGTCGCGCCCACCGCGCAGGCCGAGCCCGAGCCCGCCTCCGGCGAACCCCGCCTCTACGAGCCGTACTGGCGCCCCGCCGCCGACCCGGAACCGGCGGGCGCCGCCGGGACCCTCGTCCTGCTCGGCCGCCGCCCGGAACTGGAGTCCGCGCTGGCCGCGACCGGCGTGTGGCGGCGCGTCGTCGCCGTCGGCGAGGACACCGGCCGACTGGCCCCTCTCGCCTCCTTCGCCGACGAGGACGGGCTCGACCTCGCCGTCGTCATCGACATCGCCCTCGTACCCGGCGACGCGGACGACGGCTCGCCCGCCGACCTGCTCGACCGCGCCTGCGCCCCCGTCCTGGACGTGCTCGACGCGGCCCGCACCGGCGTGCTGCCCGGCCGGGTGCGGTGCCTGGTGCTGCACCCGCAGAACGCCGGCGAGGACCGGCCCGAGTGGGCCGCCCTGGCCGGGTTCGCCCGCTCCACGGGGCCGGTCGCGCCGCGTCTGGAACTGCTCACCCTCGGCGTTGACACCGCGGCCCCGGCCGCCGAGGTCGCCCAGGCCGTGGCGGTGGAACTGCGCGCCGCGCCCCGCGCCGCGGGCCTGGAGGTCCGCCGTACGGCCTCCGGCGAGCGGCAGGTACGGGCCCTGCGCCCGCTCACCGCCCCGGCCGCCCCGGCCGAAGTGCCCCTGCGGGACGGGGGCGTGTACGTCGTGACCGGCGGCGCCGGTGCCCTCGGCCGTGTCCTCGCCGAGCAGCTGGCCCGCACCCATGCGGCCAAGCTGGTGCTGATCGGCCGCTCCGAGCCCGACGAGCGGACCCGCGCCTGGCACCGCACGCTGACCGGCCTCGGTGCCGAGGTACTCGCGCTGCGCGCCGACGTGGCCCGGGCCGATGAACTCGGCGCGGCGCTGGCCGCCGCCCGGGACCGGTTCGGCGCCCTGCACGGCGTGTTCCACCTGGCGGGCGTCGCCGACGAGGGCCGCGCCGACGGCGACCGGGAGCGCTTCGCCCGACTGCTCGGCGCCAAGACCCACGGCCTGGTCCACCTGGACCGGCTGACCCGCGAGGACCCGCTCGACCTCTTCGTGGTCTTCTCCTCCGTCTCCTCCCTCATCGGTGACTTCGGAGCGGCCGGCTACGCCACCGCCAACCGCTTCGCCGACCTCTACACGGTGGACCGCGACCGCCGGGTGCGCCGGGGCGAGGGGCACGGCCGCAGTCTGTCCCTGGCCTGGCCGCTCTGGGCGGTCGGCGGGGTCGACGGGCTGGTCCACGAGAAGGAGTTGGCCGCGTACACCCGCCGCAGCGGGATGCGGGCGCTGAGCGCGGAAGCGGGCCTCGACCTCCTCGTCCGCTCCTTCGCCCCCGGCGCCCCGTGGCTCGTGCCCGCCTGGGGCGACCCGGCGGCCGTCGACGCCGCCCTGACGGGTGCGCCCGCCCCGGCCCGGCCCGCCCCGGCCCCGCCCGTCGCGTCGGCACCCGTCGCCGCCGCCCGCGCCGGCCGGCTCCGGGACCGGTTGGTGGAGCATCTGCGCGAGGTCCTCGCGGGCGTGCTCAAGCTGCCCGCCGGGCGCCTCGACAGCCGCGTCCCGCTGGACGACTACGGCCTGGACTCGGTGCTGGTCATGGAGTCCAACTCGCTGCTGGGCAAGGACTTCCCGGGTCTGCGCGGCACCGTGTTCTTCGAGTTCCGGACGGTCGACGAGCTGGCCGGCCACATCCTCGCCGAGCAGGCCGACGCCGTCACCCGCCTGTTCCCCGAGGAGACCGAGCCGTCGCGGCAGGAGACACAGCCGTCGCGGCAGGACGCCGCGCCCGCGTCCGCGCCGGCCCCGGGCCCGCACACCCCGCCCGCCCGCCAGGACGCCGACGAGCCGATCGCCATCATCGGCATCAGCGGCCGCTACCCCCAGGCGGACACCCTGGAGGAGTTCTGGCGCAACCTCGCCGAGGGCCGCGACTGCGTCACCGAGGTCCCCGCGGACCGCTGGGACGCCGATGCCCTGTTCGACGCGGACCCCGCCGCACCCGGCCGCAGCTACAGCCGCTGGGGCGGCTTCCTGTCGGACGTGGACTCCTTCGACTCGCTGTTCTTCCAGATCGCGCCCAAGCAGGCCCGCACGATGGACCCGCAGGAGCGGCTCTTCCTGGAGACGGCCTGGTCGGCGCTGGAGAACGCCGGCTACCCGCCGTCCCGGATCCCGGCGCCCCGCCACGGCGGCCAGGGGCACGACGTCGGCGTGTTCGCCGGTGTCATGTGGGACGACTACGCGATCCTCGCCGCCGCCGAGTCAGCCCGCGGCAACCACCAGGTCGTGCTGGCCAACCGTTCCGCCATCGCCAACCAGGTCTCCTACTTCGGCGACTTCCGCGGCCCGAGCGTGGTGATCGACACCGCCTGCTCCGCGTCCCTCGTCGCCGTCCACCAGGCATGCGAGAGCATCCGCCGCGGCGAGTGCTCGTACGCCATCGCCGGCGGCGTCAACGTCGCCGTGCACCCCGACAAGTACGTGCACCTCAGCCGCAAGACCATGCTGTCCGACGACGGCCGCTGCCGGTCCTTCGGCGCGGGCGGCACCGGGTACGTGCCCGGCGAGGGCGTCGGCGCGGTGGTGCTCAAGCGGCTGTCGGACGCGGTCCGCGACGGCGACACCGTGCACGCCGTGATCCGTGCGAGCGCCGTCAACCACGGAGGCCGGACCAGCGGCTACACCGTGCCCAACCCGCAGGCTCAGCAGGCGCTGGTGGAACAGGCGCTGGCCGCCGCGGACATCGACGCCCGCACCATCGGCTGTGTCGAGGCGCACGGCACCGGCACCGCCCTGGGCGACCCGATCGAGCACACCGCGCTGGCCCAGGCCTTCGCCCGGCACACCGGCGACACGGGATTCTGCGCGCTCGGCTCGGTGAAGTCCGCGGTCGGCCATCTGGAGGGCGCGGCCGGGATCGCCGGGCTCACCAAGGCCGTCCTGCAGCTGCGCCACGGCACACTGCTGCCCACGCTGCACGCCGAGGAACTCAACCCGGTCATCGACTTCGAGCGCTCGCCGTTCACCGTGCAGCGACAGACGGCTCCGTGGCCGCGCGCGTACGACGGTGACGGCCGTCCGCTGCCGCGCCGCGCCGCCGTCAGCTCGTTCGGGGCGGGCGGCACCAACGCGCACATCGTCATGGAGGAGTACCTGACCCCCGAGCCGGCCCCGGCCGGGCCCGAACAGCCCGAGCTGATCGTCCTGTCCGCCCGCGACGAGGACCGGCTGCGCGCCAGCGCGGCCGACCTGGGCCGCGCCCTCGCCGAGCCGGGTGCCCCGAGGCTGGCCGACGTCGCCCACACCCTGCGCGTGGGCCGCGAACCCCTCGCCGTACGGCTGGCGTTCGTCGCCGCCGACCTCGCGGACGCGGCCGGCAAGCTGGCCGCCGTCGGACGGGGCGAGGGCGGCCAGTGGCTGCACCGGGGCCGGGTGGAGCAGCATCCGCCGCTGGCCGGCCTGCTGACCGACGGCATCGGTGGCGAGGACTTCCTCGCCACCCAGATCGCGGCCGGCGCCGACGACCTCCTCGGCCGGCTGTGGGTTTCGGGCGTCACCGTCGACTGGGACCTGCTGCACCGCCTGCGGCCCGCCGAGCGCCGCCGGGTGCCGCTGCCGACGTACCCCTTCGAGCGGGTACGGCACTGGCTCGACACCACGCCCGCTGCCGCCCCTGCGCAGAGCCCGCACCGGTGGCAGCGCCGGCTCGCCGCCGACGAGCCGGTGCTGCGCGACCACGTGGTCGACGGGCGGCCCATCCTGCCCGGTGTCGGCCACCTGGACCTGGTCGCCGAGGCGAGCGGGGGACTGGCCGGGCGGGCCTGCGTGGACGTCCGCTGGATCGTTCCGCTGGCCCTGAGCGGGGCCGACGAGACGGTGGCGGTGGCCTTCGACGGCGACCGGTACGAGATCCGCGGCGCAGACGACGCCGTACGCTCCTGCGGCCGCCTCGCCGCAGCCCCGCCCGCGCCCGCCCCCCTCGACGTCACCGCGCTCCGCGCCCGCCTGGACGAAGGCCCGGGCGAAGGCTCCTTCTACCGGGCGCTGGCCGGGCAGGGACTGCCGTACGGGCCGTTCTTCCGCCGCGTCCGGCAGGTGTGGACCGGCCGGGACGAGGTGCTCGGCCGGATCGGCGAGGCCGCCGGCAACGATCCGGCGCACGCCCTGCACCCGGGCGTCCTGGACGCCGCCCTGCACACCGTCGCCGCCCTGCTGGTCCGCCGCCGGGGCGAACACGCCCGGCCGATGCTGCCGTTCGCGGCCGACCGCGTCGAGGTGTTCGGCGCCGTCCCCACGACCGGCTGGTCGTACGTCCGGGAGACCGCGACCGACCGCTGCGAGGTGCTGCTCTGCGACGACACCGGCGCGGTACGGGTCCGGTTCGAGGGCCTGACGTACCGCGAGGCCAAGCCGTCCGCGGTGGTCGTGCACCGGCCGGTGTGGACCGCCCGGCCCGCCGAGGAGCGCGCCGCGGCCGCCCGCGGCGTGCTGCTGGTCGGGGAGCGGCTGGACGCCGAGCCCGCCGCCGGCATCGCCCGCGCCCACCACGGCGCCGACGTACGACGGCTCCCGGTCGGCCCCGGCGGCCTCGCGGACACCGAACTCGACCGCGCCCTGGCCGGATCCGGCGCACCGGACCTGGTCTACTTCCTTAGCCCGGCCCCCGGGCGCGAGCCCGCCGACCGCGCCGAGCTGCGCGCCCTGACCGACCGGGGCCCGGTCGCCCTGTACCGCCTGGTGCGGGGGCTGGCCCGGCACGGCCTGCTGGAGCGCGAGATGCGCCTGAAGGTCGTCACCACGGACGTCCACCCGCTGGAGGCGGTCGACGACTCCTCCCCGTGGGCCGCCGGGACCGCGGGCCTGGCCGCCGTCGCGGCCAAGGAGTTCCCCGCGCTGCGCGTGGCGCTCGTCGACGTACGCGCGGCGGAGGCCGCCCAGGCGGCCGACGCGATCGTGGCCGAGCCGTTCCCGGCCCGGCCGGTGCCGGTGTCGCTGCGCGCGGGCGTCCGCCGGGTGCGCACCCTGGAGCGGGTCGAACTGCCCGCCGCCGCACCCCGGTTCCGCCCGGGCGGCGTCTACCTGGTCGTCGGCGGGCTCGGCGCCGTCGGCCGGGACACCTGCCGGCACCTGGCCCGCGCCTACGGGGCGAAGCTGGTCGTGGTCGGCCGCTCCCCGCTCGACGAGACCCGGCGGCAGACCGTCGCGGAGCTGGAGAAGGCGGGCGCCGAGGTCCGCTACCTCGCCCTCGACGCCACCGACCCGGACGCGCTGAAGGAGGCCGTCGAGAGCGCCGTACAGGAGTTCGGCGCCCTGCACGGGGTCATCAACGCCGCGATGGTGCTGGTCGACCAGGTGCTGAGGGAGCTGCCCGAGGCCGGGCTGCGGACCGCCCTGGAGTCCAAGACCGACTCCACCTGGAGCCTGCTGCACGCGGTGCGCGAGGTGCCGCTGGACTTCGCGCTCTTCTACTCGTCCGGCGTGGCCTTCGAGGGCAACCACGGCCAGGCCGGCTACGCCGCCGGCTGCACCTTCGCCGACGCCTGTGCCCTGCACGCCGCCCGCACCCTGCCCTTCCCGGTGCGGGTCCTCAACCTCGGCTACTGGCACGCGGGCGGCGACCCGGAGCGGGAGCGGGTGCTGCGCCGCTTCGGCGCCGCCGGCATCCGGCCGCTGAGCGCCGAGCAGGGCATGGCCGTCGTCGAGCGGACCCTCACGGCCGGGCTGCCCCAGGTGTTCGCCCTGGACGCCGACCGGCCCATCCTGGCCAACCTCGGCATCGACCCCGACCGCACCCTGAGCGTGCTGCCGGGCGGTGCGCCGGACCCACTGCCCGAGGTCCGCTTCCCGGGAGCGCCCGGACCCGAACTGGTCACGCATCAGCACGCGGTCGCCGAGCTGGAGCGACTGGCGGCGTCCCTGCTGGCGTCGGTGCTGCACCGGGCGGGCCTGTCCGACGCGGGCGAGGCGTCCGGAGCGGAACTCGCCGGACGCCTGGGCGTGGTGCCCGAGCACGCCGCGCTGTTCCGGGCCCAGCTCGACATCCTCGCGGAGACGGGCTGGCTGACGGTCACCGGCACCGGTGGTTTCCGCCCGACGGGCCGGGCGGTGGAGCCCGAGGCCGTGTCGCTCGCCGCTCTGGACGGGCTGACGGTCCGCCACCCGGCCCTCGCACCGGTCGGCACGCTGCTGCGCGACTGCCTGACCGAGTTGCCCGACATCCTCACCGGCCGCCGCCCCGCCATGGAGATCCTCTTCCCCGACGGCTCCGCCGAGCGGGTGGCCGCCGTGTACCAGGGCGACCCGGTCACCGACCGCTGCAACGCGGAGGTGGCCCGGCTCGTGGTCGAACAGGTCGAGGCCCGCCGGGCCGCCGACCCCGCGACACCGGTTCGGATCCTGGAGGTCGGCGCCGGGACGGGCGGCACGACGGCGACCGTCCTCGACGCACTCGCCCCCTACCAGGACGCGGTGGAGTACGTGTTCACCGATGTCTCCTCGGCCTTCGTCCGCAAGGCCAGGAGCCGGTTCGGCGCGCGGTACCCCTTCGTCCGCTTCGAGACGCTGGACATCGAGGCCGACCCGGCAGGGTCGGGACCGACGCCCAGCGGCCACGACGTGGTGCTCGGCACCAACGTCCTGCACGCCACCCGGCGGCTGTCCGACACCCTGACGCGCGTCAAGGCGCTGCTGCGAGGGGGCGGGGTGCTCCTCCTCGTCGAGGGCACCAGGCCCCGGCACCAGCTGGCGCTGATCTTCGGCCTGACGGCGGGCTGGTGGCTGTTCGCCGACCCCGACCAGCGCCTGCCCCGTTCGCCACTGGCGAGCGAACGGCAGTGGCGGGACGTCCTGGCGGCGTGCGGATTCCCGCACATCAGCGCGGCGGCGCCCACGACGGAGGCCGGAGCGGCCTTCCAGAGCGTCATCGCCGCCGTCAGCGACGGCGTGGTGTCCGTCATTGGGCGACGGGACCCGGCCCCCGCCCCCGCCTCCCCGTCCCCCGCCCCCGCGTCCGCCCCGGCTTCGGCTTCGGCTTCCCGCGACGACGAGCTCCGGCGGGTGACGGAGGTCTTCGCCCGGGTCCTGGAGATGGCCCCCGACCGGCTCGACCCCGACCTCACCTTCGAGAACTATGGAGTGGACTCGCTGGTCGTCCTCGAACTGACCAGGGCCCTGGAAGCGGTGTACGGCCCCCAGCCGGCGACTCTCCTCTTCGAGCGGATCACCATCCGGCAGCTGGCCGACCACCTCCGCGTCGAGACACCCGCCCCCGCCTCCCCCGCCCCCGCGGAACCCCGACCCGCCCGACCCACCCGGGCCGACGAAGCGGAGCGGCTGGTCGCGTCGCTGTCCGACGCGGCGGTCGATGGGCTGCTGGCCGAACTGCTCCCCCAGCGCGGCGAGCCCGAAGCAGGCGGACGGTGATCGCCCTGCCGCGCCCGTCCGCCGCGAGCCCCGGCACGAACGAAGGGAACCGCACGTCATGACGGCGTACCAGGCGGCAGAGCCGTACCAGTCACCGCTCACCGCGCTTCAGCACGGGATGCTGTTACACAGCCTCAGCGCCCCGGACGACGGCGTGTACGTGCAACAGAAGATCGTCACCCTGCGCCATGCCGTCGACGCGACCGTGCTGCAGCGGGCGCTGGACGACCTCGTGGCCCGGCATCCGGTGCTGCGCACCACCTTCGTACTGGACGACCCGTCCGCTCCCCGCCAAGTGGTCCATCCGCACGGCCGGGCCCCTCTGATCCGCGACGACTGGCGCGGTGACGCGGACCCCGACGGCCGCCTGCGCCGTTTCCTGCGCGAGGACGCCCGGCGTCCCTTCGCCTTCACCGAGGAACCGCCGACGCGCTTTGCCCTGCTGCGCATCGGCCAGGCCGAGTACCGGCTGCTGTGGACGTCGCACCACGCGCTGATGGACGGCCGCTCCTACGCACTGCTGCTGACCGAGCTGTTCGAGTCGTACGACGCCGCGGTCGGGGGCCGCGAAGCCGTGCTGACACCGCGGCCCGGGTTCGTGGCGTATGTGCGTCACCTCGCCGAGCAGGACCCCGCGCCGGGTGAGGCGTTCTGGCGGGAGTACCTGGACGGGGTCCGCGGCCCCACGCCGCTGGTGGTGACCACCGAGCGCACACTCGGCCCCGGCGAGGACGCCTTCGGCACCGTCCGGGCGGAACTGGACGCGGACACGGTGGAAGCCGCCGCCGCGTTCGCCGAGCGGTGCGGCGGCACCCTCAACAACGTCGTCCAGGCCGCGTGGTCCCTGCTGCTGGGCAGCTACAGCGGCCGCGGCGACGTGGTGTTCGGCGTCACCAAGTCCCGCAGGTCGTTCGCGCCCGAAGGCCGCGACATGGTGGGCCTGCTGATCAACACCCTGCCGCTGCGCGTGGTTCTCGACGCCTCGGCCACCGGAGCCGACCTGGTGCGCGCCCTGCGCGAGGGGCATCTCGCCCTGCGTCGCGGCGAGCACATCGAGCTGCCCCGCATCCACCGGCTCAGCGCCGTCCCGGACGGCTCCGCCCTGTTCGACAGCGTCGTCGTCTTCGAAAGCCGTACCGTCCAGGCCGAGCTGCGGCAGCGGGGCGGAGCCTGGCGGGACCGCGACTTCCACCTGGAGGAACGCAGCAACTACCCGCTCACCCTCAGCGCCTATCAGGGCGAGCGGCTGCTCCTCAAGCTCGGCCACGACCGCCGGCAGCTGACGGACGCGGTCGCCCGGCAGGTACTGCACGACACGGTGACGCTGCTCAGGGCGCTGATCGAGGCACCCGACCTGCCGACCGGAGACCTGTGCGCCGGGACCGGCCCGGCCTCGGGCGCGCTGGCCCGGCGCCGGGCGGCGTGCCGCCCCGACGCGGAGCGGCACTGGGCCGAGCGGACGGCCCGGCTGAACAGCCCGCAGGCCGACCCCACAGGGGCTGCCCACGTGGTCCGGCTGGACACCCGGCACATGGCCAATCCGGAGCTGCTGCTCGCCGCGGTCCTGGCCTTCGTCTCCCGCGGCACGGAGGAGGCGGACACCGGGGTCGCCCTGCGCTGGCGGCACCTGGCCGCCTGCCCGCCCCACCCGGCGGTGCCGACCCACGTTCCGTTCCCCCTGCCGTTCATCGCCGACGGCAGGCCCTTCGCCCGGATCCACGACGAGGTGCGGTCCCTCCTGCACGACGACGAGACGATGGGCGTCCCCGCCCGGGATCCGCGGACGGCAGACTGGCCGGTCCGCATCGAACTGCACACAGGACCCGCCCCGGACGGCGCCGCGTTCCCCGACGAGGCGACCGGTCTCGCGACGACCCGGCTCGTGCGGATCGCCGAGGACGGCTCATGGGTGCGCTGGGCGGACCCCGACCCGGCGGCGGCCGCGCGGTTCGCGGCCTTCCTCGACGCCGTCGCGGCCGACCCCGGCCGACCGGTGACCGAGGTGGCGGAGCTGACACCCGACGAGCGCGGACGTGTGCTGGAGGAGTGGAACGACACCGCGGCCGACTACCCGTCCCACCTCTGCGTGCACCAACTCTTCACCGACCAGGCCCGGCGCCGCCCCGACGCGGTCGCCGTCGCCTGCGGGAACCGCGCGCTCACCTACCGGGAGCTGGACGAGCAGTCCGACCGGCTCGCGGCCGAACTCGCCGCACGTGGCGCCCTCCCCGGTGAGCTGGTCGGCGTGGCCCTGCGCCGCTCCCCGGAACTGCTGGTCGGTCTGCTTGCCGTGCTGAAGTCGGGTGCCGCCTACGTCCCTCTCGACCCCGTGTACCCGCCGGAGCGCATCGCCGCCATGGCCGACGACGCGCGACTGCGGCTGGTGGTCACCGAGTCCGCGCTGCGGCCCGCCCTGAGCGGCGTACGCGCCGACCTGCTGCTCCTCGACGAGGACCAGGAACGCCCGGCCGGCCGGTGCGTCCCGGCCGGTGCCGATGACCCGGCATACGTCATCTACACCTCGGGCTCCACCGGGAGACCCAAGGGCGTGCGGATCGGGCATCGCGCGCTGACGAACTTCCTGTGCGCCATGACCCGGCAACTCGGCTGCGCCGAGCACGACCGGCTGCTGGCCGTGACCACCGTGTGCTTCGACATCGCGGGACTGGAGCTGTACCTGCCGCTGATCACGGGTGCGCGGGTGGAGATCGCGCCGGCCGAGACAGCGGCGGACGGCTTCGCCCTGGGAGCCCTGCTGGAGCGGACCCGGCCCACCATGATGCAGGCCACGCCCGCCACCTGGCGCATGTTGCTCACCGCGGGCTGGACGGGACATCCGGGCCTGAAGGCGCTGTGCGGCGGTGAGGCGCTGCCGTCGGACCTGGCCGAGGAACTCCTCGCCAGGGCCGGGGAACTGTGGAACCTGTACGGGCCCACCGAGACCACCATCTGGTCGACGGTCTGCCGCGTCGAACGCGGTGACCGGGTGACGATCGGCCGTCCCCTGGCGAACACCCGCTGCTATGTGCTGGACCGCTTCGGCCAACCCGTCGCTCCGGGGACACCGGGGGAGCTGTACATCGGCGGGGACGGTGTGGCCGACGGATACCTCGGGCGGCCCGAGCTCACCGCCGAACGGTTCGTACAGGATCCCTTCGGGCCCGGCGGTGCGCGGATGTACCGGACCGGCGACCTCGTCCGGCAGTTGGCCGACGGCCGGCTGGAGTACCTCAATCGCATCGACAGCCAGGTCAAGCTGCACGGTTACCGCATCGAACTGGGCGAGATCGAGCACCATCTGCGCGCCCGGCAGGGCATCCGGGAGGCGGTCGCGGTGGTCCGCGAGGACAGCCCCGGCGACCGTCGGCTCGTCGCCTACGTGGTGGCCGACCCCGGTACGGAACCGGACACCGCGGCACTGCGCGACGCCTTGCGCGGTGTGCTGCCCGGCTACATGGTGCCCGCGGCCGTGGTCGTTCTGGACGAGGTGCCGCTCACCCACAACGGCAAGGTCGATCGCAAGGCCCTGCCCGGCCCGGCCCAGGCCGGGCAGGGCAGGGCCCAGGCCGGGCCGGTCGCGCTCACCACCGACACCGAGCGGGCGGTCGCCGCCGTCTGGCGCCGGGTGCTCGGCGTGCCCCTGGTCGGCCCGCGCGACAACTTCTTCGACCTCGGCGGCAATTCCCTTCTGCTGATGCACGTGGTCAAGGAGTTGCGGGACACGCTGGATCCGTCGGTCACCCGCGTCGACGTGTTCCGCTATCCCACCGTCGGCGAGATGGCCCGCCACCTCGCCGCACCGCCGGTCGGTCAACGGCCGACCGCCGCTGCCCGGCCGACCCGGGCCCGGCGCGAGTCGCTGGAACGGCTGCGCCGCAGACGCACCACGAGGGGAACGGGCCCCACCGCCACCTGACGACACACGTCATTCCGCCCGCGTCATTCCACGTACGACCATCCGTGAAGGGAAAGACCCATGGCCCACTGCGCCGTGTGCTCTCTGCGAGAGGGCCATCCCGGCATCACCCTGGACGAGAACGGGACCTGCAACCTGTGCAACCTCGAAGTGGCTGATGAACTGCTGGAGAACTTCACCTACACCAACCGGGTCTTCGAGGAGTTCACCGCCGCCGGCCCCAACCTCGACGGCGAGTTCGACTGCCTGTTCATGTACAGCGGCGGCAAGGACAGCACGTACATGCTGGACAAGTTCGTCAACGAATACGGCAAGCGTGTCCTTGCCTATACCTTCGACATCCCCTTCGAGAGCGAGCACGCCGCCGACAACATCAAACTGGCGAAAGAGAAGATCCCCGCGCACTTCGTGCTGGACTCGGACGAGGCCGGCATCACGACGATGATGCGCGACGTCTTCAACCGGCCCGCGCCGCAGAAGCCCGGAGAATATCTCGACGAGAAACTGCCGTGCGTCTCCTGTCGGACGTTCTTCGTCATCCGGGCCATCCTCTGCGCGATCCGCAACAAGATCCCGTACATCGCCCTGTGCGCGGACCCGCAGCAGATCCTCACCATGGAGTCCAACGTCCGGGAGATCGCACGCGGTTTCTACGAGACCTTCGGCCGCGAGCTGACCGGTCGGCTCTTCGGGGAGGAACTGGAGAACGTACTGTTCGCCACCGACGAGGAACTTCCGAAAATCGTCTTCCCGTTCATCGCGATGCGCTACGACTACGACCCCGACGCGATGGTACGGGAACTGAAGGAAAAGGGGCTCTACCAGTCCTCGCCGCTGGAGACCCACTGCACCCTTTATCCGCTGCTGAACTACTACTCGTTCAAGAACTGGGGCTGCATGTTCTACAAGCTGAATGCTTCCAGTTACCTGCGCGCCGTGAAAAAGAACAAGAACTACGACCGCTCCACCTACAGCATCAAGTTCCCGCGCGCGGCGAATCTGCCGGACATCGAGCAGCGTCTCCAGGACATCATCTTCGACATTGCCCGGAGTGACGCCGACCCGCGGGAACACGAGCCGGCGCTGGTCGAGATCTTCAGGGAGCTCCATGGAGACGAGAACGCGGCCCACTTCGTGGCCCGCAGTTTTCTCGACATGCGCACGACGGCCACCCGTATGGGAATAAAGCTCGCCTGAAGGAGGCAGAGATGGACCAGCACGACATCAGGGAATCCGATATCGCCATCATCGGCATGGCATGCCGCCTGCCGGGCGCTCCCTCCGTGGATGCCTTCTGGCGCAATCTGCGGGAGGGCGTGGAGTCGACGACCTACCTGTCCGACGAGGAACTGCTCGCCGCGGGCGTGGATCCGCAGCTCATCAATGACCCGAGCTATGTCAAGGCCGCCCAACTGCTGCCCGACATCGACCAGTTCGATGCCGGCCTCTTCCGTGTCACCGCGGACGAGGCGGAGATACTCGACCCGCAGCAACGGCAGTTCCTCGAATGCGCCCTGGAAGCGCTGGAGGATGCCGGATACGATCCCGGCGCCTACGACGGCACCATCGGCGTGTACGCGGGCGCCGGCCTGAACACGTACCTGCTGCACAACCTCCACGACCGCTACCGCAACGCCTCCACCCTCGACGACTACCGGCTGATGCTCGCCAACGACAAGGACTTCCTGGCCACGCGGGTGTCCTACAAGTTGGACCTGCGGGGCCCCAGTCTCAGCGTCAACACCGCGTGCTCCACCTCACTGGTCGCCGTGCACACCGCCTGCCTCAGCCTGATCAGCGGGGACTGCGACGCGGCACTGGCCGGAGCGGTGCACATCAAGGTGCCCCAGCGGAAGGGGTACCGCTACCAGGAAGGCATGATCCTTTCCCTGGACGGACACTGCCGCGCCTTCGATGCCAAGGCGCAGGGCACCATCGTCGGGGACGGCGTCGGTGTGGTGGTCCTCAAGCGGCTGCGCGACGCCCTCACTGACGGCGACTTCATCCACGCGGTCATCAAGGGCACCGCGGTCAACAACGACGGTGCGGCGAAGGCCGGATACACCGCTCCGACCGTCGAGGGCCAGGCGGCCGTCATCCGCGACGCTCAGCAGATCGCCGACTGCCCGCCGCACACCATCGGATACCTCGAGGCGCACGGCACGGGAACACCGCTCGGCGACCCCATCGAAGTGACCGCGCTCAACGCCGTGTTCACCGAGGACAGCGAGGAGATCGGCCGCTGCGCGATCGGCTCGGTGAAGACCAACATCGGCCATCTCGACGTCGCCGCGGGCATGGCGGGCCTGATCAAGACATCGCTGATGCTGCGCCATGGCGAGCTGGTCCCCAGCCTGAACTTCGAGTCGCCCAACCCGGAGATCGACTTCGACGCCGGGCCGTTCCACGTCGCCACCGAACTCACCGACTGGCCCGCCACCGACGGCGCGCCGCGCCGCGCCGGCGTCAGCGCGTTCGGGATCGGCGGCACCAACGCGCATGTCGTCCTGGAGGCGCCGCCGGCCCGCCCGGCGACGTCGAAGCCCCGCCCGGCCGAGCTCCTGGTGCTCTCGGCCCGCTCGCCGCAGGCCCTGCAGCGGGCCATGGCCGACCTGGCCCGGCACCTGCGGATCCATCCGGAACTCTCGCCCGCCGACGTGGCAAAGACGCTCGGCGTCGGCCGCCGCGCCCATCGTCACCGCTGCGCCGTGGTCTGCTCCGACCTGCGCGAGGCAGCCCTCGCCCTCGCCCTCGCGGATCGCGAGCAGCTGATCACCGGGGATGTCGCTGACGACCGCCCCGATGTGGTCTACGGCGTGGCCGACCGGCTCGGGGACGGCGGCACCCACGCCGTGGCGCTGCTGCGCGCACTGCCCGCCTACCGCGCGGAAATCCAGGCAGTGACCGGCACGGACGGCACGGACGCCGAAGCGCTGCTGGGCTCCGACGACACGGCAGCGGCCCTGGTCGCCCAGCTGGCCGCCGCCCGCCTGTTCACCGCGTGGGGTGTGCGGCCCGCCGCCGTGACCGGCGGCCCAGTAGCCCGGCTCGTCGCCGCCTGTCTGTCC
Organism: Streptomyces sp. NPDC059679; assembly: GCF_042734105.1. Lineage (NCBI taxonomy): Bacteria > Bacillati > Actinomycetota > Actinomycetes > Kitasatosporales > Streptomycetaceae > Streptomyces > Streptomyces sp. NPDC059679. The sequence goes on from NZ_JBHWES010000004.1 coordinate 173,256, forward strand.
GGCGAGCTCACCGTCCCGGAGGCACTGCGCCTGCTCGACACGGACCCGGACACCTGGACCGGCGCTCCGCGGACGCCCTCCGACACTCCCCCGGGCGCCCTGCTGCTGCGCCTCCAGCCCGACGGCACCACTCCGCCAGGCTTGCACCGCACCGCACACGACCTGGCGACGGTGTGGACCGCGGGAGCCGACGTCGACTGGGACGCGTTCTACGGCGGCGAGCAGCGCTGCCGTGTCCCGCTGCCGCACTACCCGTTCGAGCGCACGCGTCACTGGGTCGAACCCGAACACCGCACCGCGCGGCGCACATCGGAGCCCGACACCCTGCCCGAGCGGCTCGCCGCGGCCGTCGGGCACGAACGTGTCGACATCATCACCGAGTTCGTGCAGCAAAAGATCGCCACGGTCCTGGGCAGGGAGGCAGGCGGGCTCCCGGAGACCGACCGCAATCTGTTCGACATGGGTCTGGACTCGCTCATCCTGATCGACGTCACCGCTCACCTCGGCGACGCGCTGGGCGAGCAGGTGGAGGCGTCCGCGTTCGTCGAGTACCCCACGATCCGCTCCTTCTCCGAGCACCTGGCCATCGTCCTCGGCCTGGTCGAGGAGTCCCCGCCCCAGCAGGACGGCATCCGGACCTCCCGGCGGGCCCAGCGCGCGGCCGCCCGCCACACCGGCCAGTCCTGACCCTCCTCCCGTACAACTGCGGACGACAACGGGCTTTGCCCTGCCTTGACGCGGGCGCACCCCGGCAGCCAGGAACCCCGCGTACGAGCTGCCTGCGAAAACCGGCCGGGCGAGATCACCAGCGGTCCGCCCTCCCCCTTTCGCGCGGTGGGAGCACGACACCGTGCTCCCACCGCGAAATCGGCCCCACCGACCTCGTCGCTACCCACGTCCCGACAGCAATGTGACATCCATAAGACGTCTGAAGGCTGTGTGCACCTTTGCCGTGACGTCCATGACACTCCTCCACGTTCGTGACCATGGAGGCAATGCCACCGCCGGTTCTGCTCCATGGTGCGGGACGGTCTTACGGATGGCGGCGGCACACGGGTGCGCCTAGCCTGGAGGCTGCCGACCCCCCGAACTTCCGGAGGCGGACATGGATGACCTCCGCTACAAGATGATCATGGCGTTGGCCGCCGCGGACTTCGGCAACCCACTCTGCGAGCAGGCGGCCGACATCTGTGCCGAGATCGCCGACCAGCACTGCGCACAACTGCACGTCGCCGCTCGGGGAGCCGACGACGCTGTGCCGGCGGTGACAGTTCCGTCGGGCGCCCGGGGACGGCTGTGAGCGCGGCGGTACACCGGGGGTGGAAAGGACGCATGCGATGACCGCTGCTCTGCAACCGACGGTGGACATCCGCCGCGGCCGGGAACGGTACAAAACACAGCTGTCCTGGCTGGATTCCAAGCACTCCTTCTCCTTCTCGCGCCACTACGACCCTCAGAACACCCACCATGGACTGCTGCTGGTCAACAACGACGACATCGTCACCGCCGGCACCGGCTTCGAAACGCATCCACACCAGGACATGGAGATCGTCACGTGGGTGCTGCAGGGGTCACTGGTCCACCAGGACTCCACCGGCCACTCCGGGCTGATCTACCCCGGACTCGCCCAGCGCATGAGCGCCGGGACGGGCATCCTGCATTCGGAGAAGAACGACTCCTGGCGACTTGAGGGCGTCAGCCCCCACGCCGACCCCGTGCACTTCGTGCAGATGTGGGTCGTGCCCGACGAGGAGGGCATCACTCCCGGCTACGAACAGTTGGAGATCGACGATGCACTGTTGCACGGCGGCCTGGTCACCGTGGCCTCGGGAATGGACCGGCATGCCGACGCATCGGCGATCCGCATCAAGAACAAGTACGCCGGGCTGCACGCGGCACGACTGAACCCGGGCGACTCGGCGCTCCTTCCCGAGGCGCCGTTCCTTCACCTCTTCGTTCCCCGCGGCACCGTCACGCTGGAGGCATCCGGAAAGCTCGAAGCCGGGGATTCCGTGCGCTTCACCGCAACCGGAGGCCAGCGGATCACCGCCGACGAACCCGCCGAAATCCTCGTCTGGGAAATGCACGCCACCGTTCAAGGCTGGTAAAACTCAGCTCAGCATCTGCATCGGGTGTGCTCTGGACACTGCCCGCTCCCAGGGCCGTGGCCGGCTTCGCAGACGTGCCCCTCTTCATCCGGACCGTCACGGTGGTCGACGGCCTTCCTCGCTCTGGGTGTCATAGCCGTCGCCGACAGTGAGCAGGTCGACGTGTCGGCCCCGCTCGTCGCGGTCGCGGTGTTCGGCGTCGTCCTGCTCGTCCGCGGGCTCGGGGTACGCCGGGGCGTCGTCTACGCTCCGCTGGCCCTCGTGGGGTGGGTCGCGCTACTGGAGTCGGGCGTCGATCCCGTGGTCATCGGCCTCGCCATGGCGGCGCTGCTCGGCGACGCCGAGACGATCACCGACCTGGTGGTCCCGGTCGATCCCGACCGGGACCACGTCCGCGGGCCTCGGCACGCGCCGGTGACGATCGTGGAGTACGGCGGACTCCGAATGCCCGAACGTGCACGCTGAGCCGGCCGCCGAGGCGGCGGCAGCGCAGGGCCGCTACTGGGACATGCACGACAGCCTGTCGGCAGCCGTGCGCGCCGCCCGGGAGCGCGGCGGTCGGTGCTCGCTGAGACGGTCACCACCGGGAATGTGGTGCCGGGTGATGTGGTTGAACGGGACATCTGACGTGGCCGAGTCAATCGAGCCCTTCGGATGGTGGCGAAAGGAGTCCCCATGGCACGCAGCACCACGCGGCCTGTCGTCAAGCTGAAGTCGACGGCCGGTACCGGAGTCACCTACGTGACCCGTAAGAACCGTTTGAACGACCCCGACCGGCTGGTCCTGCGCAAGTACGACCCGGTGGTCGGCGAGCACGTCCTGTTCCGCGAAGAACGTTGACACCTGCCTCCGTCGTCCGGCGACGGAGGCCCCCTGAGGAGGCACAACCCATGAGGTCCGGCATCCACCCCAGCTCCCGCCCCGTTGTCTTCCGCGACCGCGCATCGGGATTCCAGCTGCTCACCCGCTCCACCATCGACGCCCAGCAGACGGTCGAGTGGGAGGACGGCGCCACGTATCCGGTCGTCGACGTCGAGATCTCGTCGGCGAGCCACCCGTTCTACACCGGCACCTCGCGGGTCCTGGACACCGCGGGCCGGGTGGAGCGCTTCGAGCGGCGCTACGGCCGCACCGCCCCCACGCGCCACTGATCGCTGGACCCGTTCGATCCTGGAAGGAGACCGCGATGAAGGTACGCAAGTCCCTGCGCTCCTTGAAGACCAAGCCCGGCGCCCAGGTGGTGCGCCGCCGTGGCGTGGCCTTCGTGATCAACAAGAAGGACCCACGCTTCAAGGCCCGCCAGGGCTGACCGCTCACCCGTCGGCACGCTCACGGCCCGGCACCGCGCACACGGTGCCGGGCCATGCTGCCGAGAGCAGTACACAGCCGAAGCTGGACGGTCGACACGAGCGGCAGGCCGTCGAACAGAACACTGCCGTCACCTTCGCCGACGGCATCAGCGGACCACCGAACCACGACACAACCGCGGTCCCGCCATCCCGGTCACGCGAGATCTGTCAGGTCCTCCGCGAACACCTGCGACAGAGGCTGCGGCCCCACGTACTGCTGGCAGTTGCACTGACCAGCCTCATAACGCAGCGGCTTCTTGTTCTCGTCCCAAGCCGTTGGCACCTCGACGCGTTCGTGGCAGTGGCCCTGCTTGTCGTGTTTGGCGAGATGGTGCGTGCATCCGCACACTGGCTCCGGAGGCTTGTGCGCTGCGTCGACGGCCAAACGTTCCTGTTTCGCCGCCTCCAGCAGCTGCAATTTGCGCTCATGCCGATTGCGCAGTGCAGTGCGGACGTTGTCAGCTGCCCACGCGAAGCCGCCCGTCCAAAAGACGATGAGAACCCACCAGAACCAGTCCATCCGCTGCCCCTTCCCCCTGTGCTGCTGCGGACCAGCATAGGATTCGAACTACTCCGCAAGCTGATTCTGCGGCCGGTGTCGGGCCCGCGGAAAGACCCATACACAAAGCCTCCTCCGTCTGGCCCGCCACCGCGTCAGGGTGCTGTCCGCGATGCTCCGCGACGGCACCTTCTACGAACTCCGAACCCCACGCCGGTTCACTACGCCGCCCGGAACTCGCCTACGAGTCCGTGCGTCGAAATCCGTCGAAATTTCCGCGATCTATGGACTGCCCTGCTTCCCCTACCTAATCTCGCCGATGCCGTGCGCAGTTGAAAGCGCATCGCCGATGCGTCGAACCCCTTCGACGGGCAGACGGACATGGGCTACGGAGACGGAAGACGGGCAGCACAGTATGGTCGGTATCACCGAGGTGGCACGGCACGCGGGTGTCGCGGTCAGCACCGTCTCCTACGTGCTCAGCGGGAAGCGCCCCATCTCCCCGCCGACCCGCCGCCGAGTCCTCGACTCCATCGCCAGCCTGGGCTACCGGCCACCGGCTTCCGCCCGCTCGCACACCATCGGGCTGGCCGTGCGCGTCGACGACGGAGCGCACCGTCCACTGCTCGCCGAGTTCATGCTGTCCGCGAGCGTCGCCGCCCGCCGCCACGACTGCAACGTCCTGCTGCTCACCGACCACGCCGAGCACAGCGTGCTGGACGCGGTGCTGTTCGATGGGCTGATCCTCATGGACATCGGGATTCATGACCCGCGGCTGGAAACGGTGCGCGGCCTGCCCGTCCCCACGGTGCTCATCGGCCTGCCCCACGATCCCGCCGGGCTGGCCTGTGTCGACCTGGACTTCCGCGCGGCCGGCCACCTGTGCGTCGACCATCTCGCCGACCTCGGCCATCGTGAGGTGATCCTTCTGGGCGCCCCCGAGGCCGCGTACCGGCGCCGGACCGGATTCGCCGTGCGGACCGTCGCGGGAGCGCTGGAGCGGGCCGCCGCCCGCGGTGTCCGGCTCATCCACAGGCCGGTTGAAGGAGACTGGGACAGCACGGCGGGCACCCTGACCCGGGTGCTCCAGGAGCGCCCGGACGCCACCGCGCTGATCGTGCAGAACGAAGCGGCCACCCCTCATCTGACGCCCTTGCTGCGCAGTTTCGGCCGTGCTGTGCCCGAGGACATGTCGCTGGTCGTGCTGGGCTCGGACGCGGTGGCGACGGCAGGCACGCCTCCGCTCAGCTCGATCGCCGTACCGGCCGCCGGACTCACCGAAAAAGCCATCGAGTTGCTCAGGCGGCGGATCGATCAGGGGACCAGGGGAGCGGGCGAGCCTCCGGTCCTGCTGGAACCGCGGCTCACCGTCCGGGCCAGCGCCGGCCCGCCCTCACCTCTCCGCCCCCTCCACCCTGCGCCGTAGCTTCCCACCCGGCCGGCACCCCCCTCGCCGTAGCGGCCGTCCCTCGCCATGCCGCCCGCAGTCATGCGCGCGGTCTCTCCTGCGACCCCGAAGGGCACCTCCTTTGTCCCCGTGCACCCGCGCAGCCACCGCCGTCTGCGCCGCGCTCGCCCTGACCGCGACGCTCAGCGGCTGCGGTCTCATCACGGCCGAGACACCGCCGAACACCCTGACCGTCACGGACTACTACACCGCTGAGCCGGGCAACACCGCACTCACCAAGATCCTCCGGTCCTGCGGACACCGGGTCGGCGTCACCGTCGAACGCGAGGTCATGCCCCGCGCCCAGTTGGTGCCCAAACTCCTGCGGGACGGAGCCGCGAAGAGCCTCCCGGATCTGGTCCTCAGCGACAATCCCGATCTGCCCAAACTCGCCTCGACCGGCGCTCTCCTGCCGCTTGAGGGGCGAGTGCGCACCGACGGCTTCTACGACAGCGTGCTCAAGGCCGGCACCTATCAGAACAAGCTGTACGGCGTCGCCCCGGGCGTGAACGGGCTCGCGCTCTTCTACGACAAGGCCGTCTTCGAGAAGGCCGGCCTCGAACCTCCCACTACCTGGAAAGAGCTTCGGGAGACCGCGGCGAAGCTGACCGTGGGCCATCGCTACGGACTCGCGCTGTCCGCCGTCGCCACCGAGGAGGGCACCTGGAGTTACGAACCCTTCTTCTGGGGTGCCGGCGCGGACCTCGGACAGCTGGACTCGGCCCGGTCCCGCTCCGCGCTCACGTACTGGACGTCGCTGTTCCGCGACGGATCGGTGTCCACGTCGGCACTGAACTGGCAGCAGTCGGATGTGGCGGAGCAGTTCATCGGCCGCCACGCCGCGATGATGATCAACGGGTCCTGGCAGCTGGCCTCACTCGGCGCGCAGAAGGGGCTCGACTACGGCGTCGTCCCGCTTCCCACGCGGCGCAGCGGCGGCGCACCGGTCACCCCGCTCGGCGGCGAGACCTGGGCGGTACCGAAGGGAGACAAGCAGGACCGGGCCCTCAAGGTCCTCAACTGCGTGCTCAGCCGCGACCATATGCTCCAGTGGGCCCAGCTGCGCGCCGACATCCCCGCTGACCCGGCCGTCGCGCAGCGGCTGGTGAAGAAGCAGCCGGAGCTCGCCCCGTTCGTGGCCAGCGCGCCCACGGCCCGGTCCCGCACAGCCGAACTCGGCACCGCCTACCCGACCGTCTCCGAGGCGCTGCGCACCGCACTCCAACAGGCCGTGACCGGACAGCTGAGCCCGGCGAAGGCCCTCGCGGACGCCCAGCGCCAGGCCCAGTCGGCAGACCACTGATCAGGCGAGGTACCCCACCATGACAACCCTTCTGGACAAGCCCGTCCGCGCGGCGGCGCACTCGGACGGCCGGGCGGCCGCCCTCGCCCGTCGAGCGCGGCTGGCGCGCATGAGCTTCTATGTGCCGGCCGTGCTCTACCTGGTGATCTTCTTCGGATACCCGATCGTCGCGAATCTGGTGATGTCCTTCCAGAACTACTCGGTGACGTCCTTCTACGACGGTGACGCACCGTTCACCGGACTCGCCAACTACGCCGAGATCCTGACCGACGACCTCTTCTCCAGCACGCTGTGGAACACGGCCGTCTTCACCCTCGCCTCGCTGATCCTGCAGTTCGCCATCGGCCTCGGCCTCGCGCTGTTCTTCCGCCGCCGCTTCCCGCTCAGCGGCACTCTGCGCGCCCTGCTCCTCCTGCCCTGGCTGCTCCCGCTGCTGGTCTCCGGCACCGTCTTCCGCTGGCTGCTCGACCAGGACTACGGCGTCATCAACCAGGTGCTGCTCAACCTGCATCTGATCAGCGACCCCGTCCCCTGGCTGGTCAGCCCCGACCACGCCATGACGGCCGTCGTCATCGCCAATGTATGGATCGGCATCCCCTTCAACATGGTGATTCTGTACGGCGGCCTGCAGTCCATCCCGCCGCAGCTGTACGAAGCGGCCTCGCTGGACGGCGCGGGCGCCTGGCAGAAGTTCCGCCACCTCACCTGGCCGCTGCTGCGCCCGGTCAGCTCGGTCGTCGTGATGCTCGGACTGATCTACACGATCAAGGCGTTCGACGTCGTCATGGTGCTCACCCAGGGCGGCCCCGCCGATTCCACACAGCTGCTGTCCACCTGGTCCTATCAGCTCTCCTTCACCAACCTGCGGTTCGGTCAGGGCGCCGCGGTCAGCAACGTCCTCATCGTCATCGCCATGCTCTGCGCGCTCGTGTATCTGCGGGCGGTCCGCGCCGAACAGTCCGAGAGGTAGTCCCGATGTCCCCTGCCGCCTTGACCACCGCCCGCCGCTGGTGCAGCACGGGCATCGCACTGCTGATCGTCGGCGTGCTGCTCTTCCCGCTGTACTGGATGTTCAACGCCTCGCTCCAGCCGGCTCAGGCGTTGCTGAGCATCCCGCCCAAGTGGTTCCCCACCGACCCGACCCTCGACGGATACCGCGCCGCCTTCGACACCCAGGGCCGGCATCTGGTCATCAGCCTCTTCGTGGCCTGCGGCAATGTGGTGCTCACCCTCGCCCTGTCGGCCCCGCTGGCATGGGCGCTGGCGAAGTTCCGGCTGCGCTGGGCCGCGGCGCTCACGTTCGTCCTGCTGATCGTGCAGATGGTGCCTGGCATCGTGAAGGCCAACTCGCTCTTCGCGCTCTACAGCGAGATCGGGCTGCTCAACAACACCATCGGGCTGATGCTGGCCCAGTCCACCCTCTCCGTGCCGTTCGCCGCGGTGCTGCTCCGCGCACAGCTGCGCGATATCCCCACCGAAGTCATCGAGGCCGCGGCGCTGGACGGCGCCGGCTCCTGGCGTACGTTCCTTCGTATCGTGGTCCCCATGAGCCGCAACGGCCTGATCACCGCCGGCCTGTTCGCGTTCCTCTTCTCCTGGGCCGACTTCCTCTTCGCGATCACACTGACCTCGCGCGACGCCGTGACCCCGGTGACCGTCGGCATCTATCGATTCATCGGCGCCAACGCCACCGATTGGAACGCCCTGATGGCCTCCGCCGTCATCGCCTCCGTACCCGCGGCGGTGCTGCTGGTCATCGCCCAGCGGTATATCGCGGTCGGCATCACCGGCGGCTCGGTCAAGGACTGACCCCGCCCCACGGTCAACCGCAACTCCCCTCATGCACTGGAGCAGTACGTTGAACACTTTCCGGGTACACGACGGCGCCCTGGAGTGGCGCGGCGGTCACGAGTCGCTGCGCATCGAGCCCTGGGGGCCGGACTCCGTCCGCGTACGGGCGGCCCTGGGCCCCGTGCGCGACGACATCCCCGGCGCTCTGCTGGAGCACCCCGGCAGCACGGCCGAGATCACCGTCCCGGATCTGACCGGTCTGACCGTCTTCAGGAACGGACTCGGTTCACCCGTCGACGCCGTTCCCTCCGCGCGCCTGGTCAACGGCCGTATCACCGCGGAGCTGACCGCCGAGGGCATGCTGCGCTTCGTACGTACCGCGGACGGTGCGGAACTGCTCGCGGAGCGCCCCGCACACTTCTGGTGGCCTGGAAGCCGCGTCCACATGCCGACCGGGCACGGCTACCACCGCCTCGAACAGAACTTCACGGCGTATGAAGGAGAGCGGCTGTACGGCCTCGGGCAGCGCCAGCACGGGCTGCTCGACCAGAAGGGCACCGTCATCGACCTGGTGCAGCGAAACACGGAGATCACGATCCCGTTCGTGCTCTCCAACCGTGGCTACGGCCTGCTGTGGAACAGCCCCGCCGTCGGCCGGGTCGAACTGGTGCGCACCGGCACCCGATGGGTGGCCGACAGCGCGCGCCAGATCGACTACTGGATCACCGCGGGCGACCAGCCCGCCGATATCCTCCGCTCCTATGCCGACGCCACCGGTCATGCCCCCGCGTTTCCCGACTGGGCCACCGGATTCTGGCAGTGCAAGCTGCGCTACCGCACACAGCGGGAACTCCTTGACGTCGTCCGCGAGCACAAGCGCCGGGGTTTGCCGATGTCCGTGGTAGTCGCCGACTTCTTCCACTGGACGCGGCTGGGCGACTGGAAGTTCGACCCGGCCCAGTGGCCCGATCCGGCCGCCATGGTCCGGGAACTGGACGAGCTCGGCGTCAAGCTGATGGTGTCCATCTGGCCCTCGGTCAACCGCTCGAGCGAGAACTACGACGAACTGGAGCGCCGCGGCCTGTTCGCGGCCAACGAGTACGGCACCGCGGCCCACGCCACCTGGGTCGACAAGGGCGCCGACCACCGCGTCATGGTCTCCTTCTACGATCCGACGAACCCCGATACCCGCGCATACGTGTGGTCCAAGGTCCAGGAGAACTATCAGCGGCTGGGCATCAACCTGTGGTGGCTCGACGCCTGCGAGCCCGAGATGAAGCCGGGCCACCCGGCCAATCTCCGCTACCACGCGGGCCACGGCCAGGAGGTGGCCAATCTCTACCCCCGGGAGAACGCCCGCCTCTTCCACGAGGGCATGGCCGCCTCCGGCAACACCGACGGCCTGTCGTTCTCCCGCTCGGCCTGGGCGGGCAGCCAGCGTTACGGCACCGCCGTGTGGTCCGGCGACATCGGCACCGACTTCGCCGCCCTGCGCGCCCAGATCGTGGCAGGCCTCAACATCGGTCTGTCCGGCATCCCCTGGTGGACCACCGACATCGGCGGCTTCCACGGCGGGGACCCCGACGACCCCGCGTACCGTGAAGTCCTCATCCGCTGGTTCCAGTTCGGTGCGCTGTGCCCGATATTCCGGCTGCACGGCTTCCGGCTGCCGTGGCTCCCGCTGGGTGGTGAGATGACCGGCGGCCCCAACGAGGTGTGGTCGTACGGCGAGGAGGCGTACGAGATCATGCGCGGCTACCTGGAACTGCGCGAACGACTCCGCCCCTACATCGCCCAGCAGATGGCCACCGCCGCCCGTGAGGGCCTGCCCCCGATGCGCCCGCTGTTCCTCGAGTTCCCCGAGGACGAGACAGCCTGGACCGTGGCCGACCAGTTCCTGCTCGGCCCCGACCTGATGGTCGCCCCCGTCACCGAGGCCGGTGCCGTCCGCCGTGAAGTACACCTGCCGGCCGGCGCCCGCTGGCAGTGTGCCTGGACGGGCACCACGTACGAGGGCGGCACGCGGCCCACACTCGACGCCCCGCTCGACCGCATTCCGCTGCTGTTGCGCGACGGCGCACAGCTGCCGGTGAACAGAAGTTCTTCATCCGCCCGTCCGCGGGGCGGGCGTGGCGGGTCGGAGTGCGTGGGCTTCGGCGAGGAGCAGGTAGCCGCTGGCGGTCCAGGTGTAGGCGCGGTCGCGCAGGCCGGTTCCGGTGAGGGCGTCGAAGTTCTCCGCGAAGCCGTGTGTCTCGCACAGGGTCCGGAAGCGGGCGCTGATCTCGTCCGCGAGGTTCTGGTGACCGCTGCGGCGCAGGCCGTCCTCGATGAGGACGACGGCCGGGGCCCAGACGGGGCCGCGCCAGTAGCCGTCGGAGAGGTAGTGGGGTGAGCCGGGCAGTTCGGTCGCGAGCCCGTACGGCGTCAGGTGCGCCTCGATGCGATCGGCCAGCACGGCGGCGACGTGCTGCGGCAGGTGCTCGCCCAACGCGATCGGCATCAGGTCCAGCAGGCTGGAGCTGCTCCAGGTGTCCCCGCTGTGCGCTCCGCGGGCGACGAAGTGGTCCCCCTTCCACAGGTCGTCGAGCATCGCGGCCTGAGTCGCGTCCGCGGTCCGCGTCCACCGGCGGGCGTCGTCCGGCCGCCCCAGCTCTTCGGCCAGGCCGGCGAGTTCGCGCAGTTGGAGGACCAGGAACCCGGCGAGGTCGGCGGTGGCGACCACCCGTTCCGGGTCGAAGGTCGTGGCGTTGTCCCAGCCGCTGTCATTGCCGTGCTGGTAGTGGGGAAGGGCGCTGCCGGGCGCTCTTCGCGCGGTGAGCCAGAACTCGGTCCAGCGTGCCAGCCGGTCGTACGTCCGGGCCAGCTCCGCCGGGTCGAGCGGTTCGGGCAGGCGTCGGCGCAGGTGACTCAGAGCCCAGCCGTGGATGGGGGGTTTGACGTAGTTGTAGAGGATCTCGGAGTGGCAGACGGAGTCGGGCAGGGCCCCGCTCTCGTCCTGGTGGTCGAAAGGGAGGCAGAACTGGTCCCAGGCGGACGCGGGCAGACCGGGAGCCATCGCCAGGGCGTTGAAGCAGTGGTCCCAGCTCCAGACCTTGTCCATCCAGTGCTTGGACATCAGCACGGCGGGCCGGGTGACGAAGCCCGCTGGGTTCACCGTCGCGGACCACAGGACGTAGGCGGCCAGTTCGGCGGCCGGGGTGTCGGCCGAGCGCCACGGGGCGACCGCGTCGGCGAATTGGGCGAAGGCGTTCTGTGCGGCGGTCACGACCTGATCGAAGGCCGTCTGCGCGGTGTAGGGACTGCGTGCGCTGTCCAGTTCCTCGACAGCGGCCTCCCAGACCCCGCCGTTCTCCGCCGCGATGGCCAGACCGCGCTCCGCGCTGCCCAGGTCCTGGGCGCCGAACGCACCGACCGCGCCGGCGGACAGCGCGGTGATCCGGTAGCGGCGACCGGTCTCGTACGAGGTGAAGACGTACGCCCCGTCCACCGGGTCACGGAAGAAGTAGGCGCCGGTGAAGGGGGTCAGGGTCTGCTCGGCGGCACGGATACGCAGGCCGAGCCCCTCGCCGCGCAGCCGTATGGTGTCCGGTGACTCGTAGGCGAGGTCGATACGGCCGCCTTCGCCGGTCCAGCTGAGCAGTCCGGGTGTCGCCTCGATACGGGTCGTGGCCCGGGCACCCGTCCCGGCATCGAGGGGGACGAACCGCAGCACTGCGTGCATACCGTTCTGGTGCGAAACCAGATGGAGGTCGTCGGCATAGGTCTTCTGGGCCACCACGGGCGAGATGCCGAACCAGGACCCGTGGGTGCTAAACGGAATGTCGTGGACGGAGAAGGCCGGGCCGGACGGGGCGGCGGTCATGAGCGTTACTCGTTTCTTCGGCGGTGGCGGGCCGGCGGCGGGAGCCGGCGGGCGAGGGAAGGATCGGATCGCCGGGGAAGGTCAGTCCTTGACGGCGCCGGCGGTCACGCCGGCGGCGACGTACCGCTGGGCGAGGACGAGGATGACCGCGGCCGGCAGCGAGGCCACGACGGCGGTGGCCATGATGGCGTTCCACTCCTGGTTGTTGTTGCCGATGTAGTGGTAGATGCCGAGGGTGATCGGCTTGTGTGCGCCGCCGCCCGCGAGGGTGCTGGCGAAGACGAAGTCGGACCAGGACCACAGGAAGGCGAACAGGGACACCGTGACGACGGCGTTGCGGCTCATCGGCAGGACGATCCACCAGAAGGTGCGCAGGGGGCCGGCGCCGTCGGTCTTCGCGGCCTGGAGCAGTTCGCCGGGGATGCCGGACATGAACGCGGTGAAGATGAGCACCGCGAAGGGGACGGCCAGGGTGGAGTCGGCGACGATCAGGCCGGGCACGGACTGGAGCAGGCCGAGCTGGAGGTAGATGGCGTAGAAGCCCATCGCCATGATGATGCCGGGGATCATCTGGGCGGCCAGGAGGAGGAAGCTCAGTACCCCGCCGCCGCGCGGGCGCAGCTTGGCCAGCGCGTAGCCGGCGGGCGCGGACAGGGCCACGGTCAGTACGACGGTGCCCAGGCCGATGACGAGGCTGGTACCGAGGTAGGGCAACTGCTCGTCGAGGACCCTGCGGTAGCCGGCCAGCGTGCCGTTGACGGGGAACAGGTCCGGTGGGCTCTTGCGCATGTCCTGGTCGCGGGTGAAGGACACGTTCACCATCCAGTAGACCGGGAAGAGCATGATCCCGGTCAGCAGGAGGCCGATCGTCGTCTTTCCCCAGGTGCGCTTGGAGCTTCGCGTCATGTCAGCGCCTGCTTTCTCTGCACCCGGACGTAGACCAGGCCGAAGGCCAGGGCAGCGATCACGAGCAGGTTGCCGACGGCCGCACCCGGGCCGAAAGCGGGCAGCAGGTTGCCGAAGCCGAGCTGGTAGGACCAGGTGGCGAACGTGGTGGACGAGTCCGCCGGGCCGCCCTTGGTCATGATCCAGATGATGTCGAAGACCTTGAGCGTGTAGACCAGCCCCAGCAGCAGGGTGATCGCGGACACGGGGCGCAGCAGCGGGAAGGTGATGCTCCAGAACCGGCGCCAGGGCCCCGCGCCGTCGAGAGCGGCGGCCTCGTACAGGCCGGCGGGGATGGACTGCAGGCCGCTGTAGAGCACGACCAGATTGAACGGGACACCGATCCAGATGTTGGCGATGATCACCGAGGTCAGCGACCACGACGGTGACGTCAGCCAGTTCACCGGGTCGATACCGACGGCGTGCAGGGCGGCGTTGACGACACCGGAGTCGCTGTTGAGCATCCATGACCAGGTGGAGGCGGACACGATCAGCGGCAGCAGCCAGGGCACCAGGAACAGGGCGCGCAGGGTGGCCGAGAGCCGGAAGTGCTGGTTGAAGAAGACCGCGAGGGCCAGGCCGATGGCGTACTGGAAGAACAGGCACACGGCGGTGAACACCACGGTGTGGAACAAGGCGGGGGCGAAGGTCGGGTCGTCGAAGACGGTGCGGTAGTTGGCCAGGCCGGTGAAGGGTGCGTCGCCCTGGACGAAGGAGCGGACGGTGTAGTTGCGCAGGCTCAGATCGAGGTTGCGGTACAGCGGATAGGCGTAGAAGAGGGCGAGGTAGAGGGTGACCGGGGTGAGGAAGGCCCAGGCGGCCCACTGCTGGGAGCTGGGGCGGCGCCGTGCCCGGGGCGGTGCGGTAGGGACCGCCCTGTGGTCGGGCACGGGTCGGCGATGCGGCACTTGTGTCGGGTGACTCATCAAAAGGCCCTGGAGTACGTCACTTGACGGCGGACTGAGCGGCGCTCAGTGCGTCCTTCGGAGACTTCGAGCCGCTCAGGGCGGACTGCACGGCCTTCCACAGCTGCTCGGAAATCTTCGGGTACTTGGTGCCCAGGTCGTTGCTGGTACGGCCCCGGGCGGCCTTGACCGCGTCAACCCACGGCTTGAGCTCGGGGTTGGCCGCCATCTGCTTGTCCTGGACCGCGGAGGTGGGGGCGACGTAGGAGAGGGTGGTGTCGGTGTCGTACAGGTTCTGGGTGCTGGTCAGGCAGGTCGCGAGTTTCTGCGTGGTGGCGTAGCGGTCGGTCGAGTCCTGGACCGGGACGGTGACGAACTCGCCGCCTGTCGGGGCCGACGCCTTGCCTCCCTCGATGCCGGGGATGGGCAGGACGCCGTAGTCGAGGCCCGCCTTCTTGGCGCCTGAGAGTTGCCAGGTGCCGTTCTCGCTGAACGCGTAGTCGCCGGTCGCGAACTCCTGCCAGCTGGTGGTCTGGGTGTTGTTGAGTACCGAGTTCGGGGCGTAGCCCTTGGCCAGCCAGTCCTTCCACAGGGACAGCGCGGAAGCGGCCTGGGCGGAGTCGAGCTCGGTCAGCTTCGCGCCCGAGCCCCAGAACCATGGCAGGAACTGGAAGCTGCCTTCCTCAGTGCCGATCGCCGAGAACGTGATGCCCTTCTTGCCCGCCTTCTTGACCTTCTCCAGCGCCGCGGTCAGCGACTTCCAGTCCTTGATGGAGGCGATGTCGACCCCGGCCTCCTTCAGGACCTTCTTGTTGTAGTAGAGGGCGAGGGTGTTGGCGCCGATGGGGGTGCCGTAGGTCTTGCCGCCCGACTGGCCGGCCGCGAGCAGGTTGGGATCCGCCTTCGAGGTGTCGAGCTTGTTGTCGTCGGTGGTGGTGAGCACGCCGGCCTCGGCCAGGGTCGACACCACCGGGTTGTCGACGATGAGGACGTCCGGGGAGTTGCCCTGTTGCGCGGCCAGCAGCGCCTTGTTCGCCAGGTCGCTGGTGTCGAAGCCGGTGCGCTTGACCTTCACGCCCGCCTTGGTGCCGCACGCGTCCAGCAGCTTCACCCATGCCGAGCCCTTGTCGAACTGGGGATACGGGTCCCAGATGGTGTACGTGCCGCTGTCAGCCGCTTTCGCCCCGGTGCCTCCCGAGCCGCAGGCGGTGGCACTGGCCGCGACGGCCAGGGCGGTCAGAGCCGCGGCGGTGAGACGGCGCCGTCTGGAGGAGCTTTTCATGGCCGGTTCCTTTGTTTTTGGCATGCGGGTGCCGAGGGCTGGGGGTGGTGGGGAGGGCGCGGGCACGACGAACGGCGCCGTTGAGCGGTTCGAGCGTCCGGTGGGCGTGAGGAGGTGAGCGTGGGGTGCGGTCAGGGGGTCGTATCGGGCCAGGTGTCCGCCGCGGGCGTGCCTCCCGAGGGCCCGGTGCTGGCCCGCAGGGAGATGGGCGGCGTGAGGAGATGGTGCCGGGGCGGCGCGTGGGGATGGTCGAGTCGCTCCACCAGCAGTTCGACGGCGCGCCGCCCCATTTCGGCCGCCGGTACGTCCGCCGCGGTGAGCTGCGGGGTCACCGTCTCCGCCCAGCGGCTGGCCACCACTCCGGTGACGGAGAAGTCGCGCGGTACGTGGCGGCCGGCCTGGGCGAGCCCCCGGTAGAGACCGCCCAGCGCGGCCTCGTTCAGCGTGACCAGGGCCGTGGTGGCGGGATCGTCGTGCAGGATGCGCTGTACGCAGCTCTGGCCCGAGGCGGCGTCGTCCCCGCAGCAGTACGTCCGGACCGTCAGTCCGCGCTCGGCCGCCGCCTTGGTGAAACCGTCCAGGCCGCGGTGCGCGGACTCGTACCCGGCCCGCAGCAGCTGCTCGGGACGGTTGACGAAGGCGACCCGGCGGTGGCCGAGATCCGCCAGGTGGTGGACGCACGCCTCCACCAGCGCGGTGTGGTCCAGGGCGACCCACCAGACGCCCTCGGGACGGGCGGTGCGGCCGATGGTGACGGAAGGGAAGTCCAGGGCGGCCAGATGGTCCACTCGGTCGTCCTCCAGTCTGATCTCCATCAGGATCGCCCCGTCGACCCGCCGCTCCCCCAGCAGCCGCTGGAACGACCGGTCACTGTCCACGCCGCTCGGGGACAGCAGCACGTCGTAGTCGTAGGCCGCGGCGGCCTCCACCACACTCCCGATGAAATCCAGCTGCATCCCCGTGTAGTGGTTCCCGGCCGGCGGGAAGACCAGGCCGAGGGTGCTGGTCCGCCCGTTGGCCAGGGCGCGGGCACTGGCGCTGGGCCGGTACCCCAGCTCGTCGACGACCTGCTGGATCTTCCGGCGCGTGTCCTCCGACACCGGGCGTTTGCCGCTCAGTGCGTAGGACACGGTGCTCCGCGAGACACCGGCCCGTCGCGCGATCTCACCGATGTTCACGGCAACTCCTTGCTCGAACCAGTTCGACGCTTCACAGGAGGAGCGCCCGCCGGTTGTGGGGATGCGGTACGGGAGGAGAGGGGCGCCCCGGCCGTCGAACCGGTTCGCGTGAAGCGACCGTAGAAACCGCCCGAACGCCTGTCAACACCCTGAACATCACTTTCTCGATCCGCCCAAAGGCTGGGAATCGCAGTTGCGTCGCAGGGATTGCTGGTCGGGTTTCCCGGTGCTAGCTTCGCGAACCGGTTCGACGAAGCGATCCTTCCGGCAACCCTGGGCGCGCTCCGTACACCCCCGAGGAGAGGAGCTGCCGCCCCGGCCGGCCGGAGAAGTTCCCGTGGCGCAGGAAAGCGAACCGATTCGCCTGCCACCAACACCACCCGCAAACTCTCCCGCCGGGCCGCGCCCCATGGACGAGCAGCCGACCGAGGCCGGCCGAGGCCGACCGGAACCGCCAACTCAAGGATGAGGACGCAATCCATGCCATCCGCTGACAGATCCGCCCGGCGCCGGGCACCGGCCGCCGTGGCGCTGGCCCTCGGCGCGGGCCTGCTGGCCGTGCCGGCCGTCCCCGCACAGGCGGCCGACACACCCCAGCCCACCGCCCGCTACACCTTCGACCAGGACGACCTGTCCTCCGGCAAGATCGCCGACAGCTCCGGCAACGGCCTGACGGCGAGTCTGGTCAACGGCTCCACCGCCCAGTCCGTCACCGGCACGGACGGGGGCAAGGCGCTCGCCCTGCCCGGCGGGGCGCCCACCTCCACCGGCGCGTACGTCCGCCTGCCCCGCGAAGTCGTCGGCGATGCCAGCAGCTTGACGGTCTCCGCCCGGGTGAAGTGGAGCAGCGACACATCGCCGTGGCAGCGGATCTTCGATTTGGGCACCAACACCACCAAGTACCTCTTCGCCACCCCGTCCAACGGCGGCGGACTGCTGCAGACCTCCGTGACCACCTCCGGAGGGGGCGGAGAGACGCAGGTCCGCGGCTACGCACCACTCCCCGCGGACGCGTGGCGGACCATCACCGTCACCCTCGACACCGCCGCCGGCCGGCTCACCACCTACCTCGACGGCGTGGCGGTCTCCTCGGCCGCGACCGGCATCAAGGCCAGTGAGCTGTTGGACACTTCGGCCACGACGGCCGGCTACATCGGCAAGTCCTTCTACCCGGATCCGCTGTTCAAGGGCGCGATCGACGACTTCGCCGTATGGCACTCGGCGCTCAGCCCCGAGCAGGTGGCCGGCATGGCCGGGGAGGTGCCTACCCTCCAGCAGCTCTCGAAGACCTCGTTCGAGGTCCGTACGACTGCCGGGACCGCCCCGTCCCTCCCCGCCGCCGTCCGCTCCTCCTTCTCCGACGGATACGACCGCGACACGCCGATCACCTGGGACGCCGTGGCTCCCGGCAAGTACGCCCAGCCGGGCACCTTCACCGTGGCGGGAACGGCCGCCGGGCGCGCGGTGGAGGCGACCGTCACCGTGGTCCGCGAGGGGCAGCTCACCGTCGACCTCGGCTCGGACACCGGCGCGTTCCACGGCGGCGCCTCCGGCACCCTCTACGGCGTGTACGGACCGGACGTCCCCACCAACAACCTCCTCGAGGGCATGGGCCTGCGCACGGTCTCCACGAAGGCGCAGGACGGCCCACAGCACCCCGGCGCCGACGCTCTGGAGGTGGTCAAGCCGCTGGCCGACTCCACCGACGGCGACGTGTACATCTACATGACCGACATCCACCGCGGTTTCCCGTACGAGTGGCCGGGCGACACCCCCGAGGAGAAGCTCAAGCTCTACAAGGAGAAGATCGCGACCCAGGTCGACCAGGTCCTGCGCCTGCCGAAGCAGTACCAGGACAACATCGTCTTCGTGCCGTTCAACGAGCCCGAGGGCAACATGTTCGGCACCGGCCAGTGGAGCTACAACAAGGTCAGTTGGCTGAGCGACCCGGACGACTACTTCGCCGCCTGGGACGACGCTTACAAGCTCATCAAAGGCAAGATGCCCAGCGCCCGCATCGCCGGACCCAACACCAGCGTCCTGTACGACCAGGTGAAGGGCTTCCTCACCCACACCCTCGCCGCCGGCACCCTCCCGGACGTCATCACCTGGCATGAGCTGAGCCACCCGGAGGCGGTCCGCGAGAGCGTCGCCAAGTACCGGGCCTGGGAGAAGCAACTGTTCAAGGGCACCGACAAAGAGGGCACCCAGCTCCCCGTCAACATCAACGAGTACGCCTTCAACTACCACACCTCCGTCCCCGGCCAGATGATCCAGTGGGTGTCCGCGATCGAGGAGTCCAAGGTGGACGCCGACATCGCGTACTGGAACATCGACGGCAACCTCTCCGACTCCGCCGTGCAGTCGAACCGCGCCAACGGACAGTGGTGGCTGCTGCACTCCTACGCCTCGATGAGCGGGCACACGGTGAATGTGACCCCGCCTTTCCCCGGCGAGAACTACACCATGCAGGGCGTCGCCACCCTGGACAAGAAGAAGCGGCAGGCCCGGCTGCTCTTCGGCGGGTCCGCCGGCAAGGGCCACATCACCTTCGCGGATGTCCCGAAGAAGCTCTTCGGGGAGCGTGTGCACGCCTGGGTGCGGGAGATCGAGTGGAGCGGGCAGGTGGGCGACTCGTCCGGCCCCAAGCTGCTCACGGAGACGAACCTGAAGGTCGGTGACGACGGCAAGGTCGTCGTCGACTTCGGCGACGGCGGGCTGCCGAAGCTGGACGAGTCCTCGGCGTACGAGATCGTCCTCAGTCCGGCCGGGAAGGCGAAGGACACGCAGTCCGCGTCCGTGCGCTGGCAGGCCTCGTACGAAGCGGAGGACGCCGCCCACACCGGGTCCGGCTACTCGAAGAACGGCCCGGAGGGTTCGCCGCGCGACGTGTCGAAGTTCTACACCTCCGGCGGCTACGACGTGGGCGGTCTGCGCACCGGCTCGGACGTCACGCTCGACTTCACCGTGGACGTGCCCGAGGACGGCACCTACGACCTGAGTGTCTTCGCCAACTCTCTCAACACCTTCGACAAGGTGAAGGACCAGGGCCCCACCAACGTCTTCCTGCGCGTGGACGGCAAGGCGGACGGCGAGCGGGAGCTGTACCTGCCGCTCGGCTACAAGTGGGTGGTGTGGGACCACACGGACACCAAGGTCCGCCTCACCAAGGGCAAGCACACCCTGACGCTCGCCGCGAAGAGCCTCGACGGCAAGCGCGCCACCAAGGGCGACGCCATCGTCGACCGCCTCACCCTCTCCCTCCCCGGGCCCTCCGCCACCACTCAGGTGTACGAAGGCGAACTGGCCTGGCCGGCCGGCGGCGCACGGCCCGTCTACGACCTGCCCGAGCAGGCCGGAACCCCCGCCACCGGCTCGGGCGCGATCCGGCTCCCGAAAAACGGGACCACCACCTTCTGGGTGTACTCCCCCGCCGACCGCGAGGCCACCCTCAAGGTCGACACCCTCGGCGGCGCGAACGCCCGGCTCTCCGTCAACGGACACGACGTCCTGCGCCTGTCCCGTGGCAAGGACAGCGTCGCGGTCTCCCTCTCCGGCGGCATCAACAAGGTGACACTGACCGGAGGCTCGTCCGCCACCCTCGTCGACCGCCTCTCGGTCACGCCCACCGAGGGCACGCTCACGGCGCGCACGTACGAGGCCCAGGACGCCAAGCTCGCGGGCTCGGCCACGCTCACCCCGCTTTCCCTGGCGACCGACAGCACGGCGATCACCGGCATCGGCGGCGACCCCGGCAATGGCAACACCGCGGCCTTCACCGTCGACGCCGACCGAGCCGGCCTGTACGCGCTGCGCATCCGCTACTCCAACCCCGAGCAGTCCGAAGCCACCCACTACAACCCGGACCCACTCGCCCGCCACGCCGACATCACCGTCGGCGGCGAGACGCGGCGCGTGACCTTCCCCCACAGCTTCCACAAGAACAACTTCTGGGAGCTGACCGTCCCGGTCCACCTCGAGAAGGGGCAGAACACCATCACCTTCCGCTCCGAGGAACTGCCGAACTTCGACGGCACCACCTACGCCTCGGACACCTTCCCCGGGGTGCTGCTCCGTTCCCGCTACGCACCGCTGATCGACCGGATCACCGTCGCGCCGTACGCACAGGAGGTGCGATGAGGTGATCACCACCGGCGGCGATGTGCCGCGCGCAAAGATCGGGTAGCGGCCGCACCGCGCTCCACGCCCCGCCCCGCAGGCGCGCGTCCACTCAAACCGTCGGTGCCGCGAAGGCACAGCGCCCGGGTCCGCCATGGTCGGCGGCCCCGGGCTACTGGCGGGTGATACGCGTCAGGCAGCCGCTTCAAGCCGCGGAAGTGTCGCGCAGGAAGCCAGCGAACGCCTCGGCGGCAGGGGTGAGGACGTGGTCACTCATGCGGACCAGGAGGATGCGGCGCACCGGAGCGGGGGGTTGGAGCGGCAGGACGCTGACGCCGGCTCGGATGCCCTCCAGGGCCAGGGTGGGGGCGAGGGCGATGCCGATGCCGGCGGCGACCATGGCCTGGGCCTCCTGGTAGTCGTGGGCCTCGTAGGCGATCTGCGGCTCGAAGCCGGCGGCGTGACAGCTGCGAGCGAGAGCCTCGGCCACGGGGTGGTTCTCGGCGCGGGTGATCCAAGGGTCGTCGGCGAAGTCGGCGAGGGCGGCCGAACCGCGGCCGGCGAGCGGGTGTGTCTCGCTGACGAGGAGGGCCGGAGGATCGTCGACGAGTGAGGTGACGACGATGTCCTCGCGGTCGATACGGTTCCAGTCGTAGTCCCACATCAGGGACATTTCGATTTCCCGGTTCTCCAGCATCGCCCACAGGCCCGCGATACGGGAACTGCGCACCGTCAGCCGTACGCCGGGATGCGCTTCCCGGAAGGCGATCACGGCTCGGGGGAGGAGGGAGGCACCGACAGTGGGGAAGGTGCCGACGCGAAGCGTGCCCGCGCGAAGTCCCGCGAAGTCGGCGAGTTCGTTTTCCGCGGCCTTCAGTTCGCGCTCGATCCGCTCCCCGCGCTCGGCGAGGGCGCGCCCCGCGTCGGTGGGCGTGACGCCCCGCGCATGGCGCTCAAGCAGAGGATGCCCAGCCTCTGCCTCCAGGCGGCTGACCTGCTGGGACACTGCTGACGTTGTGTAGTTGAGGGCCCGTGCGGCCGCGGTGACCGAGCCGCGGCGGGCGACCTCTGTGAAGAGCAGGATGCGCCGGACATCGAGCACCTCGCCACCTCCATCCTTCACTCCAGCTTAATACCCATGCAGATTTCCGAGATTGTACTTCACGCTCCTGGCGCCCACTGTGGATCGCGGCCCGCACGGATGTGCCGTCGGGGTTTCCACGAGGAGTCTGTTGTGTTGCGTCTGCAGGGCGAGATGATCCGCGGAGGAACCAGCAAGTGCTGGATCTTCGACCACCACGACGTGGTGGCGACCGGCGTGGACGCCGACACCCTGCTGCTCGCCGCCTACAACGCCGCCGACCCCCGCCAGATCGACGGCGTCGGCGGCGCCTCTTCCACCACTTCCAAGGCCGCGATCGTCCGGACGTCGGCCGAGCCGGACGTCGACGTCGAGTACGCCTTCGCTCAGGTCGGCATCGGTGACGAGCGCGTGGAGTGGACCAGCAACTGCGGCAACTGCGCCACCGCCGTCGCCCTGTACGCCGTCCACCACGGCCTGGTGCCGGTCGCGTCGGACTCCACCACGGTGCGCATGCTCAATGTCAACACAGGGGCCCGCCTCACCGGCACCATCCCGACCCCAGGGGGTGCGGCCCCCGACGCGGGCACGGCCTCCGTGCCGGGCACCGCCGCCCTCGGTGTGCCGGTCCTGCTCGGCTTCGAGGACCCGGCCGGTTCGACCACCGGACGCGCCCTGCCGACCGGTCACGCCCTGGACACCCTGACCGGGCCCACAGGTCCGGTCGAGGCGTCCCTCGTCGACGCCGGCGCCCCGGCCGCGCTGTTCGACGCCAAGGCCTTCGGCCTCGACGGCACCGAACCTCTCGCCGAGTTCGGCGCGATCGTGCCCGCGCTGACCGTGCTGCGCCGACAGGCGGCCTTGGCCATGGGACTGGTCCAGGAGAGCGATCCCATCAGCCACGCCGTACCGAAGGTCGGCGTCGTCGCCCGACCTGTCACCTACCGCACCACCGATGGCACCATGGTCGGGCCGGACGAGTACGACCTGGCCGTCCGAATGGTCTCCATGCACGCACCCCACCCGGCCATCGGCCTCACCTCCGCCGTCGCGCTGGCCATCGCCGCCGCCACCCCCGGCACCCTCGCCCACCGCGTCGCCCGGCAGACCGCCGACGGCACGCTGCGCCTGGGCACCCCCGCCGGCGTCATCGCCGCCCAAGCCGTCCCCGCGGCGGACGGCGCGTCGCCCACGGTGCTGCTGCACCGCGCCGCCCGCCGCATCGCCCGAGCCGAACTTCTCGTTCCCGTCCTGGAAGGACGCCCCGCATGAGCCGCAACGACGCCGCCCCGGGTACCGTCACCGCTCCACCCGGCCGCATCCGCCGACTGCTGTCCCTGCTCTACGTCCAGTGCCTGATCGGTGTCCTCGCCGGGGCCGCCGCGGGCTGGCTGTGGCCGTCCTTCGGAGCCGAGCTCAAACCCCTGGGCGACGGTTTCATCGCCCTGGTCCGCATGATGATCGCGCCGGTCATCTTCTGTACCGTCGTCCACGGCATCGCCTCCATGGGCAACGCGCGCGCCGTCGGCCGGGTCAGCCTCAAGGCGCTGATCTACTTCGAGGTGCTGACCACCGTCGCCATGGTGATCGGCCTGGTCGTCGTCAACGTCGTCCAGCCCGGCAGCGGACTGCACGTCGACCCCTCCACCCTCTCCACCAAGGGCCTGCCGCCCGAGGCGACCGAGAGTCACGAGAGCTTCGCCGCGTTCGTCCTCGCCATGATCCCGGACACCCTGATCAGCGCGCTGACCGGCCACGAGATCCTGCCGGTGCTGGTGGTCTCGGTGCTGTTCGGCTTCGGTCTGAACGCCGCCGGCCAGTCGGGGCAGGGGCTCACCCAGGGCATCGAGAAGCTGTCCAAGGTCCTGTTCACGCTCATCCGCTGGATCATGCGACTGGCCCCGATCGGCGCCTTCGGCTCCATGGCCTTCACCATCGGCAACTACGGCCTGGACACCCTGCGCCACCTCTTCCTGCTGGTCGGCTCCTTCTGGCTCACCGCCCTCTTCTTCGTCCTGGTCGTCCTGGGTACGGTCATGCGCGTCAACGGCCTGCGCCTGTTGCCCTTCCTCCGCTACATCAAGGAGGAGTTGCTGATCGTCCTGGGTACCTCGTCGAGCGAGCCGGTGCTGCCGCGCATGATGGCCAAGCTGGAGCACGCGGGCGCCTCCAAGCCCGTCGTCGGCATCACGCTGCCCGCCGGGTACTCCTTCAACCTCGACGGCACCGCCATCTACCTGACCATGGGCTCGGTCTTCCTCGCCCAAGCCCTCGGCATCGACCTCAGCCTCACCCAGCAACTGTCCATGCTCGCGGTCATGCTGCTCACGTCCAAGGGCGCCGCCGGCGTCACCGGCTCCGGCTTCATCGCCCTGGCCGCAACGCTCAGCGCCGTTCCGCACGTCCCTGTCGCCGCCCTGGCGCTCATCTTCGGCATCGACCGCTTCATGTCCGAGGCCCGCGCCCTGACCAGCGTGGTCGGCAACGGCGTCGCCACCCTGGCGGTGGCCAAGTGGGAGGGGCAACTCGACGAGGAGCGCGCCAGGGCCGTCCTGAAGGGCGAGATCCCGTACACCTCGGCCCCCGAAGCCGGCCACGCCCCTGAGCCGCGGACCGATCTGCGGCCGCGGACCGATCTGCGGCCTCAGATCCATCCCCAGCCGCAGGCCGAACCCGCATCCGGTGCGGAGCTGGAGAACGCGGAGGAGGCCGGCCCGAAGGCGGCGGCCGGATCGGGCCGCGACCCTGTGCCCACCGTCGGCTGACGCCCGCACACACACAGCCGGTCCGGAGCCTCTGCTCCGGACCGGCCCCTCCTCTCGATCAGGAGCACCCGCACTCATGGCAGCACCCTGGGACGTCATCGTCGTCGGTGGCGGAAACGCCGGACTCTGCGCCGCGCACTCCGCCCGGCAAGAGGGAGCCCGAGTCCTCGTACTGGAAAAGGCCCCGCGGCGCTGGGCCGGTGGCAACACCTACTTCACCGCCGGCGCCATGCGCACGAGCCACGGCGGACCGGCCGACCTCAAGGACCTCCTCACACCGCTCGAACCCTCCGCGCAGGACCGTTTGCCCCGCACCGACCTCGCCCCCTACACCGACGCCGACTTCCTCGACGACATGGTCCGGGTGACACGCGGGCGCACCGACACCGACCTCGCCCGGATCCTGGTCGGCGAGTCCCGCGCGACGATGGACTGGCTGCGCGACCTGGGTCTGCGGTTCGAGCTGATGTACCACCGGCAGGCGTACGAGGTGGACGGCCGCCATCGCTTCTGGGGCGGTCTGGCGGTCGGCGTGGCCGGCGGCGGCAAAGGGATGATCGAGCAGCATCTGGCGGCCGCCGAACGCACCGGAGTGCAGATACGCTTCGACGCCCCCGTCACCCGCCTGGCCACCGCGTCCGACGGCACCGTGAACGGCGTGGTGCTCGCCGACGGAGAGGTCCTGGAGTCCCGGGCCGTGGTCCTCGCCGCCGGCGGATTCGAGGCCGACCCGCAGATGCGCGCCGCCCACCTCGGTCCCGGTTGGGACCTGGCCCTGGTCCGCGGCACCCCTTACAACACGGGGGACGGCATCCGCATGGCCCTCGACGCCGGCGCCCAGGCGTACGGCCACTGGAGCGGCTGCCACGCCGTCGCCTGGGACGCGGGGGCACGGCCCACCGGCGACCGCGAGCTGACCAACCAACTCACCCGTGGCGGCTACCCGTTCGGCATCGTGGTCAACACCGACGGACGCCGCTTCGTCGACGAGGGCGCGGACTTCCGCAACTACACCTACGCCAAGTACGGCGCCGAGATCCTGCGGCAGCCCGGATCCACCGCTGTCCAGATCTTTGACGCCAAGGCCGCGGGACTGCTGCGCCCGGAGGAGTACGCCTCGGGGGACGTCACCGGCGTAACGTCCGGCAGCGTGCGGGGACTGGCCCGGGAACTCGGTATCGCAGAGGACCAACTCGCCTCTACCGTGAGGGAGTTCAACGCCGCGATCACGGGCGGCCCCTTCAACCCGACGGTCAGGGACGGCAGCCGTACCGAAGGCGTCACCCCACCCAAGTCCAACTGGGCCCAGCCCCTCGACACGCCTCCCTACACCGCCTATCCGGTCACCTGCGGCATCACCTTCACCTTCGGCGGCCTGCGCATCGACCCCGACGCACGCGTCCTCGACACCCGCGGACTGCCCGTACCGGGGCTGCACGCGGCAGGTGAACTCGTCGGCGGGCTCTTCTACTTCAACTATCCGGGCGGCTCCGGACTGACCGCCGGGTCGGTGTTCGGCCGCAGGGCCGGCCGCTCAGCGGCAGCCGCTGCGGTCGATCGGGTCGGGTGACTTCGACCAGGCCGGCGCCGCGCAGGACCGAGAAGTGGTGACCGAGCGCGCCCTTCCTTGCCGACCGGCACGTCGAAGCTGCCACAGCTGCGTGTCCAGACGGCGGAGCCCCCCACCGTACGCATCCTCGCCGGGACACCCCGTAAGAGACCGCGGCGGCCGGCGGGCCATCGCTCATCCACGTCGGCGGCGACCGGATCGCAGCCGATCCAGACGCCCAGGGGCGCGAGCAACACGGCGAACCTTCCCGGTCAGAGCACTAATGCGCCATGCGATAGCGGAGGTAGGCGACTCTCGAGCTGAAGGTGCGGGTCTCGACGAGTTCGAGATCCACCCGGCGCTCGCACTGGGGAAAGAACGGAATGCCACCGCCAACCAGCACCGGGTAGACCATGGCCCGGTACTCGTCGATCAGACCCGACGCGGCAGCCTCGGCGGCGAGAGTCGCGCCGCCGATCGCGATCTCACCCTCCCCCGGCTCGGCTCGCAACCGCTCGATCTCCTCCGCCAGGCCCCCAGAGGCCAGGCGGGCATTGCCCTGCACCGCTGACAGCGTGGTGGAAAACACCACCTTGGGGAGCGGCTTCCAGAGCGCGGTCCACTCGCGCTGTGCGTCGTCGAGCGATGGATCCTGGTCGGCGGTCTCCCAGTACAGCATCGTCTCGTAAAGCCGTCGTCCCAACAGATGGACGTCGACCTCTCGGATCTCGTCGATCCAGAAGCGAAAGACCTCCTCGTCGGGCGCCGTCCAGTCGAAGCCGCCGTCCGGCCCGACGATGTAGCCGTCCAGTGAGACGCTCATCGAATAGGTCACGCTACGCATCAGGAGTCCTCCTCGGCAACGGGTTCGACAGTACGACCGCCGGGCGCCGCAGAACTCATCGCGACTCGCGGGATCCCCTGGCCAAGTCACCTCACGAGATCATTTCGTTGAGAGGCACCCTTCACGGTTCACAGCTTTTCGAACGGATCGTGCTCGGCGAGCAACTTCTCCATCCGTGCCTGATCGACCCGGCTGACGATCTGCCCGGCCTCCTGCCGGTCCCGGATCACCTTGGCCAGGGTAAAAGCAGAGGTCACCAGATAGAGGACGGCGATGGCCAGGAAGCCGCGTACCCAGGCGTCGGCGTTCAGCCGGAAGATACCGATAGCGGTGGCCGCCATGGCGACAGCGAAGGAGGCGACCGCCTGACCGTAGAACGCGGCCGTGCTCTGCTGCCTGACTGATGTCTCACTCATGCGGACAAGAATCGGCAGAGGCCGCCCGCCCCGCATCCGATCCGATACTCAGCTATGTACTCAGAAATCAGGGCCTCCCCAGGACGGGCCGCCTTTCTTGCCCTGAGCCGGGCAAGAAGCGAGACCGGAAGACGGCCGAACCCCACCACCGACGTCAGATGGAGATGGCGGCCGACCGGCCGGCGTGACGACCTGTTCTTGCCCCTTGGGCGCCGTTTTGCCGGACCGGCAACAGTAGTGGCGTGCCCAAGACACGATGGGCGACGGTGGGTCCGTGACCGACAACATCGCAACAGGATCGCCCGCGTCCGGCACCCCCTCGCCTACCGACGGCTACGTCGGAGACCCCGCGGTGCGGGCGGAGTGGGACAATCGGTACGCCGACCGACAACAACTGTGGAGCGGCCAACCCAACGGTGCGCTCGTGGCCGAGGTCGCCGGGCTCACACCTGGGCGGGTGCTCGACGTCGGCTGTGGCGAGGGCGCGGACGCCGTCTGGCTCGCGCGCGGCGGCTGGGACGTGACCGCGCTCGAGGTCTCGGGCGTGGCGCTGGAGCGGGCGGCCGGGCACGCACGGGACGCAGGCGTCACCGTTCGCTGGGTACACGCCGCCCTGACGGAGGCGGCGCTCCCGCCGGCCTCCTTTGACCTGGTCTCCGCGCAGTACCCAGCCCTGCTGCGCACCCCCCACGCCGCAGCCGAGCGAGCGCTGCTCGCGGCAGTCGCGCCCGGCGGCGTGCTGCTGCTCGTGCACCACGCGGGGATGGACAACCAGCAGGCGCACGACAGCGGCTTCGACCCGGCTGACTACGTCTGGCCCTCGATGGTCGCCGCTCTGCTCAGCGACGACTGGGAGGTGGAGGTGGACGAGCAGCGGCCACGCGTGGCACCCGACGGCGGCGCCGGCGCGCACCATACCGACGACCTGGTGCTGCGCGCACGCCGGCTGCGCTGAGCTTGTCCTCCTTCCAAGCGTGGGTCTGAGCTGGTCGTTCGTGCGCAGACGTACTGGAGCTCTCCGAAGACGCCCTGTGGGCGGCGGACGTCAACCGCTGCGGTCACGCCGACTGCCTCCCGATCGTCCGTGCGTGCGTTCGGGTCCGCGCCGGCTTCCAGGAGTAGCCGCACGGTATCCACATCCCCCACTCTCGCCGCGGCCCACAGGGGGAACCTCTGCCATCCCGGCGCCGGCCGAGCCCCGGCGGCCAGGAGCGTACGCACGAACGCCGCACTCCCCCGACGCTCGGTCGCCGTCGACAACGCGGCATCGAGATCGAATTGCAGCGGCTCGTGCCGCAGGACGAACTCGAGCGCATCGCAGATCTATTCCACGATTGGCCCAGTTGGTCACTCTTCAAATCGAGCATATGCCCGGGTCACCAGCTGCATAGGCCCGACACCAATGCGGCTGAGACCACGAGCGACCTCTGTAGGGGATCCCGTGGTCGACACTGGTGCTTGCTTCGGGTTTCCGGCGCCTACCTCCCGGTCGGCCGGACTGAGTGAGAGGACAAAGATCTGCTGTGAAGGCGTGCGGAGTGTCCGGGGACGAGAAGGAAGTCGCCCTACTGGAGTTGCCCGAACCGTCATCTCCCGGGCCCGGTCAGATCCTGGTGGCGGTTGAGGCGGCCGGGGTCGGCCCGTGGGACGAACTGCTGAACGGCGCTGGCTGGGACGTGGGGCTGCGCCCCCCGGCGGCGCTGGGAGTGGAGGGCGCGGGCAAGGTGCTGGCCGTCGGCGCGGGTGTCACCGGGGTTGCCGTAGGCGACCGGGTGCTCGCACACGAGGCCCCGTTGCCCGGGGGAAGCGGCTTCTGGGCCGAACGCGTTCTGATCAACGCGGATCACGCGGCAGCCTGCCCACCCGGGCTGGACGCCGTGCACGCGGCGGCGCTGCCGGTCAACGGACTCACCGCGTTGCAGGCCCTGGAGAAGCTGGACCTCAGCCGAGGACAGCGGATCCTGATCACCAACGGAGGCGGGGCCACCGGAGCCCTGGCCATCCAGCTCGCCGCGGCCAAGGGCATCGAGGTGACCGCGACCGCGTCTGCTGCCGCCGCAGAGCGCCTGCTGGGTCTGGGAGCCATGGAGGTCGTCGACTACCACGACCCGAGCTGGCCGGCCAAGGTACGCGGCGGGTTCGACGCCGCCCTCACCATCGCCACCGGCACGGCGGACGCCGCTCTGCCCTTGGTACGGGACGGCGGCCGACTGTGCTCCCTGACCTCGGACGCGCCTCCGGAGGAACGAGGCATCACGAGTTGGGACCTCTACGTCGAGCCCAACGCCGCGCAGCTTCTCCAACTGGCGGAGCAGGCCGCCGAGGGAACCTTGAAACTCGCACCGGAACCCCTGCCGCTGAGCGAGGGACCGGCTGCGTTCGCCCGGGTGGTCACCGGACGGGCCGGCGGTAAGAAGATCGTGCTCACCCGAGCATGACCCGACCGGGCACCGCCCGGTACTCGTTGAGCAGTCCGCCGAGTGCCTGCTTGCGCCTGACCGTGGCGGCGGGCAGGGGGATGCTGTTCGGGTCACCGTCTGGAGTACGTAGGTCGAGGCTTCGGTGAGCTCGTCCGGCGTCGTAGTGCTCGGCGTACCGGGTCAGGACCGTACACAGGTGTCGTTCGCCAGTGATGAGGAGTCGGTCGGTGCATTCGGCACGGGCTGTGCGTATCCATCGTTCGGCGAACGCGTTGGACCGTGGGCTTTGCGGCGGAGTCAAGATGACGGCTGTGCCGTTGCCTGCGAAGACGGCGTCGAACGCGGCGGTGAACTTGCTGTCCCGGTCTCGGATGAGGAACCCGAAGCACCCAGCGGCGCTCTCCTCGAGGTCCAGCCAGGCTCTGGACGAGCGCGACTGCCTCTCCCGGCAATCGTGGACGACCGGATCCGACCGCCGTCTGGTGCCACTTCCTGCCTCAATCTCTCAGGAGAGGACCCAGAGCACTCGATAACGTGCTTCCCGGACTCGCGCGGTGGGCGCCGGGACGCCCCGGCCCGTTGGGTCAACAGGCGGGACGCCCCGGCGTCGGGCTCGGGTTCTACTGCGGGCCGTAGACCTCGAATTCGACGAGACGCGAGTAGTTGCTGCCGCCGAAGTGGATCAAGACGCGTACCGCGTCGGTCTGCTCGGCGCGGAACGTGGTGACGATGTGCTCCTCGGTGTTGCCCACGACCTGCGCGACGGTGCGCCAGGTGTCGCCGTCACGGACCTGGATGTCGAAGTCCCGGATACCGCTCGTGGTAGCGGGCGTCTTGGTCCACAGCTCGGCCCGGTCGACTGTCTGGACCGTCGGCCACTCCACGCCGTACCAGTCGGGGAAGACGTCCCGGGTGGCGTCGTTCCAGCCGGTCAGGGTGTCCCAGTGGCTCTGGTCCTTGTCACCGTCGACGGCGCCGCAGAGCGTGAAGTTGCCGTGCGTGGAGGAGGCGATGGCCTGCTCGCCGTAGGCGAGGTTGGCCCCGGGCCCGCGCTCGGGGACCGGCTGGACCGTGACCGGGACGACCTCCTTCTGCTTGCCGCTGGTCACGGTGACGTCGTACGTCCCCGGTTTCGTCCCGCGCGGGACGAGCACGCCGAACGACTTGGTCACCGGTTGGGCCGGGTTGTTGGGCGGCAGGTATGTCTGGAAGAGCGTGTCGGAGAGGACGAGCGGTGCCTCGGCCTTCAGTGTGGCGTCCGCGAAGACCGGTTCGGTGCCGGTGTTGGTCAAGGTCACCGCGATCGAGGTGGGCAGGCACGGCAGTTCGCTGGCGGACACCGCGGCGGGCGAGGCCCACATCACGACGCTCGGGCGGGCCTTGCCTCCCGGAGCGGCGACGGCGTTCTGGGCGGGAGCGGCGAGGGTGACGCCGGCCGTCAGCACGCCCGCGACCGCGGCGGCGGTCAGGGTCTTCTTCATGGTCGTTCCTCTTCTCATGCCTGCTGAATGGCGGCGACGCCGCTCTCGACGGCGAGCTTGGTGCGGGTGCTCACGGTGCCTTCGGGCACCGTGACCCGGTCGCACACGCGGAACTCGGACATCCAGCGGTCCGGCGTGATCTCGCAACTGATGTAGCCCCGCTGGAAGTTGCCGAACTTCATATGCGGGTTCTCCTCGAGCAGCACCCGCCCGCCGGCGTCCAGGTCCTCGCCGTCCCGCGCCGAGGAGATGGAGGTGCCGACGAACTCGGTGGCTACGACCTTCGAGTCCGGGTCGGTGAAGTCGAGCGCGAGGTCGCTGACCACCGTACGGTGCAGGTCGCCGGCGAGGCTCACCACGTTCTGGATGCCGCGCTCGTCGATGCCGCCGAGGAGACGGTCGCGCGATGCGCTGTACCCGTCCCAGGCATCCATCGGGACGGCCACGCCGGGGCCGGAGACCGTGTCGAGGAGAGTGATGGCGGTCTGGTGGCCGAGGACGTTCCAGGTGGACTGCGACGCGGTGAGGCCGTCGAGCAGCCATCTCTCCTGGGGGAAGCCGAGGATGGAGCGGCTGGGGTCGGCCGTGGCCGCGTTGGGCGCCTTGACGCCGTCGCCGTTCGCCTGGTCGTTGCGGTACTGGCGGGTGTCGAGCATGGAGAACTCAGCCAGCCGCCCGTACCGCAGGCGGCGGTAGAGCTGCATCTCGGGACCGGCAGGGAACTGCGGTGCACGCAGCGGCAGGTTCTCCCAGTAGGCGCGGAACGCGTTGGCCCGCCGGACCAGGAACTCGTCGGTGGGCGTGCTCCCGGCGTACCGGTCGGCCCAGTTGTCGACGACCTCGTGGTCGTCGAAGACCACGACCCACGGGGCGGTATGGTGCGCCGCCTGCAGGTCCGGGTCGGTCTTGTAGTACGCGTAACGCTGGCGGTACTCGTCCAGGGTGACGGTCTGACGGGTCCGCAGCGGGTCGTCGTCGCCGGGACGGACGCCGCGGTCGTTGCCGAACTCGTAGATGTAGTCGCCGAGGAACAGCACCACGTCGTGGTGGCGGGCGGCCAGGTCGCGGTGGGCGGTGAACCAGCCCTCCCAGATGGCCTGGCAGGAGGCGACGGCGAGGGTCATGCTCGGCAGCAGCTGGTCCGGCGCCGGAGCCGTCTTCGTGCGGGCGGCCGGGCTGACGAACCCGCCGGTGCGGAAGCGGTAGTAGTACTCGCGGGCCGGTTCGAGGCCGCGGACGTCCACATGCACGGAGTGGCCGTACTCGGGTGCGGCCTTCGCCGTCCCGCGCTGGACCACCCGGCTGAAGCGCTCGTCGGCGGCGATCTCCCACTGGACCGAGTAGGTCCGCTGGTCCATGCCGCCGAAGGGCGCCAGCGGGTCAGGGGCGAGACGGGTCCACAGCACGACACCGTCCGGCAGCGGGTCGCCGGAGGCGACCCCGAGCGTGAACGGGTCCTGCTTGGTGGCGGAGGTGGTCGCGGCGGTGGCGGGGCTGATCCCGGGCAGCATGCCGGAAAGTGCGAGCCCGGCGGCGGCACCCGTGACTGTGAGGAAACGTCGACGCGTCGCCGCGCTCAGCGCTGGAGGAAGAAATGGAGAGTGTTTCACGTGCGTGGACGTTGGCGGCGCCAGGTGAAGAACTGGGCAACATTTGGTAACGGTATCGCCAGGACTTCAACACGAACTGACGCCGGAGAGGACGTTCTCTTCCAGAGGAACCTCTCCGCCAGGAGCGGGCGGTGACCGGCAGTACCGTCGGCGCGACACGCGGCCGACGGCCCTGGGGGCTGCCCGGCCTTCCCGAGCGCCAGAGACGAACTGACCCAGCACGCCCGGACCGCGGACACTGGGACGACTCCTACAACCCGGACAACGCATGTCGCGAGTGGAACTCCCCGCAGGCGCCGCTTCGTTACCGTCACCGCAGCCAGCGTGCGCGGCAACACGCCGGAATCCCATCTCAGGGCCGCCGCGAATGCCGCCGGTGATGATGCCCGGGATCGGCTGTACGCCCTGTGCCGCACCTATCTCGGCTACGCGGAGGAACACCCCGGGCGCTACCGCGCCATGTTCGGAGGCCAGTGGATGCCGACCCTCGGGGAGAACTCGCTGACAGCCGAGGACCTGACGACCCTCGGTGCGGACGCCATGCAGTTGCTTGCCGATACCCTCGCCGACTGTGCTGCGGCAGGGCAATCGGCAACCACCGACCCGCAGACGGACGCGGTCACCCTCTGGGTCTGCCTGCACGGACTGGCGCACCAGCGCGCCGTCTCCCGGATGCCCTGGATCGAACCGAGCGCCGCCGACGCCATCATCGACAGAGTCGCCAGACTCGACAGTGCGTGATCGTGATGATGCAGCCGGGGGAAGACCTGCCGGAGCGTACGGGCGGGGAGTCATCGCTGGAGGAGAAGGACAGGATCAGGGGGCGTTCGGTGGACGAGAGCGGCACAGGACGCGCCGACGGTAGCGGCGGCAACCCGATGACCGAGCTGCCAGGCGGGTGGCAGCCGGCAGGCGAGGGCGGAGAGCACGGCACGATCGGCCCGTGATCAGCTGCGCTGGCTTGATCGCATTGCTCGCCCGCTATCGGCGTCCCCGCACAGACAACCCACAGACACCTCGCCCCCGTCCTAGGTGACGCGAGAGGCGCCCGGGACCGACGGGACGTCTGCGCAAGGGGTTTTGAGGAGAAGGCCATTGATCCGTGCCCGGCGAATATGTGTGACCGCCGTGGCGGTGCTGGCGGCCCTAGCGGGCTCGCCCGGAGTGGCACAGGCTGAACCGCCTTACGGGCCGGGGCCGTTGAGCGCGACGGACGACAACCCACTTCCGCCGGGGTGGCGGATCGACGGGGCGGGCGGGGCACCTGAGCTGGTCTGGCGTGCGCCGAAGGCCGTGCCCATGGGGGATGCGCGGGTCGAGTTCCGTACCGGGGACCGGCTGCTCGGGGTGCCGAAGCCGGCGAGGGACGGGCGGACCTTCCGGCTCGCCCTCGACGAGACGCGGCCCAAGCAGCTGACGGATCTTCAAGTGACGGCCGCTGGGCGTCGGCTGGACGCGGCGGCCGACAAGACGCACAAGCCCGGCTCGCGCGGGGCACGGATGCCCGCGCAGGCGCCGGCGAACGGCGTTGATCCGGGCGAGCCCGGCTCGTACCGCACGGTCACCGGGAAGTACGACCTCGACCCGGTGCGCCTGCCCGGGGTCGACACCCCGGTGGAGATGACCGCCGAGGTGGTGGCGCCGAAGGGTGCCACCGGCAGCCGGCCGCTCGCGGTGTTCCTGCACGGCCGCCATGACACCTGCTACAAGCCGGGCTCCGAGGACGATGTGACCGGCGACTGGCCCTGTGCGGACGGCTACCAGCCGATCCCGAGCTACCTGGGCTACCTGCGCGACCAGCAACTGCTCGCCTCCCAGGGCTATGTGACGGTGTCGATCTCGGCGAACGGCATCAACGCCCAGGACTGGGAGGCCGAGGACGCCGGCGCGCAGGCGCGTTCCTCGCTGGTACGGCAGCACCTCGCCCGCTGGGCCGCCTGGACCGCCCATCGCTCCTCCGCCCCGGCCGTCGTACGCGAGGCGGCGAAGGCGGACCTCTCCCATGTCCTGCTCGTCGGCCACTCGCGCGGTGGCGAGGGCGTCAACCGGGCCGCCATGGACAGCCTCTACCCGCCACCGGCCGCCGAGGACGGCTACCGGGGCCCGGTGCGCTGGAAGGTGCGCGGGACTGTGCTCATCGGACCGACGATCTTCGGCCAGAATCCGGTCGCCGACGTGCCGTCCGTGACGCTGCTGCCGGGCTGTGACGGCGATGTGTCGGACCTGCAGGGCGAGGACTTCGTCGACGGGACGCGCGGGATCAGCCGGGGCACGGCACTGCACAGCGCGGTCTACATGGTCGGCGCCAACCACAACTACTTCAACAGCGAGTGGACCCCGGGCGAGGCCGTCGCACCGGCCAGGGACGACTTCGGGACCGACCCGGAGCAGCCGGACCCGGTGTGCGCGCCGGGTGCCGCGGCCCGGCTGACCGCCGCCCAGCAGCACGGGGCGGGCGCCACGTACATCGCCGCCGCGGCCCGGCTCTTCCTCGCCGGGGACGATCGGGTGCGTCCGCTGCTCGACGGTTCGGGCAAGCGGGCCGCGTCCGCGGACCCGGCCCGGGTGCTGACCCACGCGGTCGGCGGCCGCCGCAGCGGCGGTTTCCTGCCGGACGGCGGAGCGAAGGTGACCGGCGCCCGGCTGTGTTCGGCGATCGACCCGGACCCGGCCGTGGCCTGTCTGGACCCGGAGACCCTCGGATCGTCACCGCACTTCGCGGGGTGGGAGACGGAACAGGAGACCGGCCGCAGCGCGGTGGACCTGAAGTGGTCCGCGCCGGGCACGGCCGCGCGTATCACTCCGGCCAAGCCGCTCTCCCTCCGCGGCTCCCAGAAGCTCGCGCTCCGGGTCTTCGTACCGCCGAACACGACCGGCACGAAGTTCGACGTGTCCGTCACCGACTCCTCCAACCGTCGGGTGACGCTGGGCTCGGTCCAGGCGGACGGGCTCCCGGGCTCCGTGAACACCGCCTCCTACTGGGCTCAGGAGCTGCGCGTCCCGCTGTCGGCCGCGACCCGGGCCGGGCTCGATCTCAGGCATGTCAAGTCCCTTGAGCTGACGTCCCGTTCGCGGTCCGGACGGGCCTGGCTGATGGACGCCTGGGGCTGGGCGCCCGGCACTTTGGCGGTGAAGGCGGCCACACTGCCGCGTGTCGACGTGGGCCGCACGATCGTCAAGGAGGGCGACTCGGGCACCCGCACCTACCGGATCCCGGTCGAGATCTCCGGGCACGGCAGCGGGCAGGTCCGCGTGTACGTCCTCGGCCCGGACAGCGGCCGGGCCGAGAACCGCCTCGTGACCGTACGGCCCGGCAGCGACGCGATCGACGTTCCGGTCGAGGTGAAGGGCGACACGGTCTACGGCGACGACGTAGAGCACGACATCGCGGTCAAGGCCGACCACAACGCCGTAGTCGGCAAGCACCGGGGCGGGCTCACCGTCGAGAATGACGACCCCGAGCCGATGATCACCCTGTCGCCGGTCGCGGACCGGGCGACCGAGGGAGAGACGCTGACCTGGCGGATGTCCGTGGACGCACCCACGGCGGTGGACATCTGGCAGCCGGTGCGGGTGCTTCCGGTCACCGAGGGCGCCGAGCTGTCCACCAAGGACGTGGACCCGCAGTGGCTCCAGGAGTCGTCCGGTGACGTGCCCGACCCCGAGCGGCCGCTGTCCGACGCGAACCTGTGGGTGTGGCTGAACATCCCGCCCGGGAGCACCAGCGTGGACTTCGTCGTGCCGACCCTGCGGGACCAGGTGGCCGAGCCGACCGAGTCGATGCGCCTCGCGCTGACCGACCGCAACGCCGAGCCGCTGCCCGACAGGCCGGTGCTGACGGGGACGGTGCTCGACAAGCCGTAAGCACGATGTACGAGGCATCGTGAGCACCCTCTTGTGCGGGGTCCGGTCCGTCCGGGCCCGCACTTCACAACGTCACGCGGATCCCGACCGTCCCGTCCAGCCCCCGGTCCACCCAGCAAGCCCGACAGCTGCTCTGGCAGCTCGGCGACCGCACCACGAACTTCTTTGGCCGAAGCCACACGGTGCAACTCCCCCACGACTACGCCCGTCACCCCCAGCTCACGGCCAGTGAAGCCGTTTTGAAGCGCTACGGGGGCAGAGCACGCTCATGCCGGGGAGCGCCGGCATGAGGGTCACGCGTCGGTGGCCTGGTGGATCGCCTTGCGTGCGGCCGGCTCGACGGCCCGCCGCCGGGCGAGCTCGTCGGGGTCGTGCGCCGTGCCCCCTGGGGGGCGGTGGTCGGGTGAAGTGCGGTCGGTGTATGTGCCGACCGGCGCGAGCGCGCTGGGCGGATGCATGCGATACCTCCTCGTGGCAGCGCCGGGCGAGGCAACCGTAGGCAACTTATTGACTACACGTCAAGATTGTTGTCAACAAACTCAGTCAAGGGTCGGTCATTAACCCTCGGTGAAGGCATTCTGCGCATTGACACGGTGAAATCGTTTCACATTTACTGAGGTGCGAACCCGTACGTGCGGCGATTCTTCGCGCCGTCACCGGCGGGGACCCGAGTATGAAGGAGTCCCAGGTGAAACCCCTTGCCCATGCCATCGTGGGGTGCGGACGCGTCGCCCCCAACCACGTCGACGGACTTTCCGCCCTGCCGGACGCCGAGATCCGCTGGGCGTGCGACCGGAACCTCACGCGCGCGCAGAGTCTGGCGCGCGAGCACGGCGTCCCCCGCACGACCTCCGACCCGCGGATCGTGCTGGAGGACCCGGCGGTCGACAGCGTCTCCATCGCCGTCGACCACGCTCAGCACGCCGCGCTGGCCACCGCCGCTCTCGAGGCCGGGAAGCACGTCCTGGTCGAGAAGCCACTGGCGCTCGACCCGAGGGACGGCACCGCCCTGCACGCGCTCGCGAAGCGCACCGGGCGCGTGCTGTCGGTCGTGTCACAGCACCGGTACGACCCGGTCGTGACCGCCGTACGGGACTGGATCGCCGCGGGGCTGCTGGGGCACCTCGTCTCCGGCACGGTCAGCCTGCAGTGCGGGCGCGACGCGGACTACTACGCCCAGAGCTATTGGCGCGGCACATGGGCGGGCGAGGGCGGGTCCGCCCTGGTCAACCAGGGCTATCACGCCCTCGACGTGACCCGCTGGCTGTGCGGCGGTCTCACCGTCGCCGGCGCGGCCGCCGGCCGTACGGCACCGCGCGGGGGCATGGAGACCGAGGACACCCTCGCCGCCGTGCTCCGCGCGCCGGGAGGCGCGCTGCTGACGTACCACGTCACCGTGGCGAGCGGCATCACCTGGCGGACGCGGATCGAACTGATCGGCACCGAGGGCTCGGTGCTGTTCGACCTCGACCACCCCGGAACGCTGCACCTGGCCGAGGGCGGTGACGCCCTGCGGGCCGCCGCCCGGGCCGTCATCGACCGGGAGGCGGAGCCGGCACCCGTCGGCATCGGCTACTACGGCATCTCGCACCGGCGGCAGATCGCCGACTTCGCCGCCGCCATACGCGACGGCCACGTGATGGCCGCGAGCGGGGAGGAGGGCCTGTACACACTGCGGCTGCTGGACGAGCTGTACCGCTCGGCCCGCCGGGTGGACACGGCGCCCGCGCCGGGCCCCGCCGAAGCGGCCGCCGGCGCCGACCTGGTGGCGTCCGTCGCCGTGCGCGGGTGACCACCGGTGGCGGAGATCGTCGCCGTCGCCGGGGTTCCGCAGACGCCGGTGTCCCCCGTCCGGCCTGGGCCCGGACGGTCTCCGACCGGCTGCGCCTCGGCGACCTGCACACCCTGGTCGCCGAGGCCACGGAGCGACGGCCAGGCGTCTGTCCCAGCAGGCTCTAAAGCGATCCTTCAGCTAGAGGACAACCTCTCCTGAGTAGCGCTGCACGAAGGAACGAGGGCATGAATACGTTCAGCGAAGAAAACAATGAGCGCGCAATCCATCAGAGTAATAGCGATGTTGGCGCCAAATCCCTGGAGCACGCCGACAAGTTACCTGTAACTCCTGCAGGATTGAAGTTCCCGGATTTACTGTCCTTCGAGGAGTGGGAACGCGCCGGCCATCGGCCGGCCGGGATGGTCAACACCATGTGTTGGTGCCTCGGGGACTGGCTCATCTTCGGTGAGAACACCTATGCCGATCGGTACCGCCTTGCGGGGAGTCGACGGGATCGGGATCCCGCGCCACCGCAACGACACGGCGAGGGCCCGAGGAGACTTCATGCCGGAACGGCCCCCCGGTCCTGCGTCGATCCCGGAGGAGCGTGAACCATGACCCACGACTTGCGCTTCGAGATCCTCGGTCCACCCCGCCTCGTCGTCGACGGTCGCCCCCACGCGATCCGGTCGCGAAACCTGTCAGTGATCCTGACCACCCTGTTGGTCCGGAGTGGCCGCGTGGTCAGCGTCGAGGAGTTGATCGGCGAGGTGTGGCACCAGCCGCCACGGCGGGCCCGGGATGCCATCTACGTCTACATCTCCAAGCTGAGGGACCAGATTGGGAATGGGGTCGTCGACAGCCAGTTCCCCGGCTACACCATGCTTGTCCGCGGTCAGCAGCTGGACGTGCAGCTGTTCGGCCGGTATCGGGCCGACGGCCATCTCAGCATGGCCAACGGTGATCACGAAAAGGCGGCGCGGGCGTGGCGCAACGCGCTCGCCCTGCACCGGGGCAGCCTGGTGGAGGGCGTGTATTCGGGACCGATCCTCAGCTCGTTCGATTCATGGCTGCGGCATTCGCGCACCGAATGCGTGGAACTCACCGCATGGGCACAGCTCAGCGCCGGCCTGTACCACGAGGCAATCGGCTTCCTCACTCAGCAACTGCCACGGAATCCGCTCAACGAGATCCTGCACCAGCAGCTGATGCTGGCGTTTCTCCTGGCCCGTCATCGTGCACAGGCGCTACGGGTGTTCGGCAACGCCTGTCGGACGTTCTCGGACAGGCTCGGTCTGGAGCCCGGCGGCGACCTGGTGAAGGTGCGGGACATCGTGCGGTCCGACGACGTCGGCCGGGCCAAGCGGGCCATCTCGAGCGCCGTAACCTCGCGACTGAGCTCGCACCGGTCGCCGGTGGAGTCCTGACATCGGACGTGCGGGGAGCGCAGATGGGCTCCCCGCACCGCCTGGCTAGTCCGGTCGGACGGTGCGGCGGCCGACGCTCATATACGTAAACCCGCGCCGTACCTGTTCTGCCGGATCGAGCAGGTTGCGCCCGTCGAACAGAAGCGGATCGCCCATCACCTCGGCGGCCTTGCCCCAGTCCACGTCCTTGAGCTCAGGCCACTCCGTGACGAGCACAGCGGCGTCGCA
Source organism: Streptomyces sp. NPDC059679 (assembly GCF_042734105.1). NCBI lineage: Bacteria > Bacillati > Actinomycetota > Actinomycetes > Kitasatosporales > Streptomycetaceae > Streptomyces > Streptomyces sp. NPDC059679. Next base: position 213,503 of record NZ_JBHWES010000004.1, read on the forward strand.
GTCGGCGACCGCCGCCAGCACGCTGTCCTTGCGTTCCACGAGGTCCCAGGGGCTGTCGGTCAGCTGGGGAGCCATCGGATCCCATCCGGTGACCGTGGCTCCCTCGGACAACAGCCGGGCCGCGATGACCGCGCTGGGCGCCTGCCGCATGTCATCGGTGCCCGGCTTGAACGTCAGCCCGAGCAGCGCGACCCGACGTCCGCGCAGACCGCCGAGCTGGGACTTCAGCCGCGCGACGGCCCGCCGGGCCTGGAGGTCGTTGATCTCGATGACGGCGCCGAGCAGCGGTAGCGGCAGCCCGCAGTTGGAGGCGGTCGCTCGCAGCGCTCGAGCGTCCTTGGGGAAACAGGATCCGCCGTAGCCCACGCCGGCCCGCAGGAAGTGCGGGCCCAGCCGGTGGTCCAGGCCGACGACCACCGCCACTTCCTCGATGTCGGCACCTGTCGCCTCGCACACAGCGGCGATCTCGTTGATGAACGTGATCTTGGTGGCGAGCAGGGCGTTCGACGCCATCTTGGCCATTTCCGCGGAAGCCACCGACACTGTCTGCACCGGACCGTCGATGCCCCGGTGCAGTTCGGCGACCAGATCGGACACCGCCGGGTCGGCCGCACCGACGACAATGCGGTCCGGTTTCAGGAAGTCCCGGACAGCCGTGCCCTCGGCTGTGAACTCGGGATTGGACGCGTATCCGACGTGTGCCATGCCTGCGGCGTCCAGAGCGCTTCGCACCTGGTCGCCGGTCCCCACCGGCACGGTCGACTTCATGACCAAGGTGGTGAGGCGAGGTGCTCCTCGCAAGTCCTCGACGACGGACCAGATCCGGGACAGGTCGGCGTCGCCGGACGACGTGGGCGGCGTGTCCACGCAGATGAAGGCCACCTCGGCCGCCCGTAGCGCCTCATGGGCGTCGAGGGTGAACCAGAGCCGCTCCCGGTTCTCGGCGATCAACTCCCCCAGGCCCGGCTCATGGATCGGCACCTCGCCGCGGCGCAGGGCGTCGACGCGCCGCGGCTGGATGTCCCGCACGGTGACCCGGTGTCCCAGCTGCGCCAGGCAGGCCCCGGTGACCAGGCCGATGTAGCCGGCCCCGAATACCGCGATGTTGTGCATGCGTCCCTCTCCTTCCTTCCAGTGCGTCCCCGGGCGCGGGCGCCCACCAGCCGTGGCGAGGAGCACCGCGGGCTCAGACGTACGGTCCCTCGACGGTGAGCCGGCGGCCCGCCTCGGCCAGCCGCTCGCGGGCTTCGTCGGCGTGCTCTCCGACAACGATCACCCAGCCGGCCCGGCCCCAGAAGTCGATCGGCGGGGGCGCGATCACCGTGCCCTTGGGCCGTAGCTCCCCGACCTGGTGGACCCACGGCTGGGCACGGAGCTCAGGAGCCTCGGCCAGCCCCTCGAACAATTGAGGGCGCTCGGGGTAGATGAACTTCAAACCGGCGGCCCGATTGGGCACGATCTCCGCCTTCAGCGGCTCGCCGAGGGCAGCGGACACCAGCAGCGAACCCATGCTCAGGCCGAAGGCCAGGTGGACCATCTTGGACAGCATGTCTCCACCAGGGCGGCCGTTGAGCTCGATGATGCGAGGTCCCTTGGGCGTCATCTTGACCTCGACGTGGGCCAGCGTCCGATCGATCCCGGCGGCCAGCACGGCGGCGCAGGCCAGCGCGAAGCCCTCGGCGAGCGGCTCGATGTCGAGCGCGCCCTCGCCGCACACGTAGCCCACCTCGATCGGGTGCGGGTCGTAATCGAACGTCTTGGGGCACCAGTAGAGGACCTCGGCCCGCCCGCCGCTGCTCCATACGTCGACGTCGAACTCCAAGCCGCTCAGGTATTCCTCGACGAGCAGTCCATCGCTGGCCATGCCCTTCTTGTCGATGTCGGCTGCAACCTGGAAGTACTGGGCGAAGTCGTCGGCGTTGTCGATCCGGCAGACGCCCGCGCTGCCGGACAGCCCGCGTGGCTTGACGATCAACGGGTAGCCGATCTGCGCGGCGACCCGCAGCCCGTCCTCGACCTCGTGCACGAGCACGGACGTGGTCGGCGAGAGGTCGGCGAGCAGCTCGCGCTGGCGCTTCTTGTCCCGGCTGATCTCCGCCGCCTCGACCGGGAGACCTGGAAGCCCCAGGGCCTCGGCGAGTTGGGCAGCCAGCAGGACGTCCGGTTCGTTGTAGGTGATGACGGCCCGCACGTCGTGGCGCTCGACCAGGCGGCGCGCCTGCTCCAGCGGGAACGGGTTCTCGTCGCGGTCGTAGGTCTCGAAGTCCTTCAGCCACGGCTTCTGCCAGGTCGGCTCGGCGGCGTCCAGCAGGACCACATCGGCCGCGGTGCCCAGATGGGACAGCAGGTGTTCGTGGCCGATCTGGTAGCCGGAGCCGACCAGCAGCAGGGTGGAAGGTGAGGCCGGGCGCGCCGGCAGCGGCAGATCCATGTGCATACTCCTCAGAGGGAAGCAGGGGTGGTTTCCCGGCGGCGCGCCGTGCGGCGCCGGAAGGAGAGCAGGGCGTACAGGGCCAGGCCGAAACCGCCGAGCTGGAGCACGAAGTACGCCCCGGTGCCGGCTGTCTCGACGACCGGCAGGAGGACCAGCGGGGCCAGGAACGCGCCAAGGCCGTGCGCCAGGGACGTGGCCGCGGCGTAGGACTCCAGCGAGTCCGGCGGCGCCGTTGTGGTGACGAGCGGCTGGACGCTGGGGGCGATCAGGCACTCGCCCACGGCGAACAGGACGCCAAACACGGCTCCCAGCACCACTTTCGGCAGCGTGCCGGACGTCAGCAGGGCGCAGCCGAGCACGGCCAGCGCGGCCGTCCACGACGCGATCGCGGCGACCAGCGCTCCGACGTAGCCGATCCGCTCGACCACGCGCAGGGCCAGTCCCTGCAGAACGATGACGCCGCCGGTGTTGCAGGCCATGACGACGCTGATCGCCGTCACCGACAGCTGGGCGTTGCCGAGGATCGCCGGCACGACCGAGTCGAACTGGCCGAGGCCGAAGATCACGAGGGAGAACTGGAACACGAGCAGGCACAGGAACACCGGATCGCGCAGGGCCCAGCCGCGCGCCCGCCGTGGCGCGCCGGCGTCTTGCGGCCGGATCGCGGGCGCCCCTTCGTACGTGCGCACCAGGCTGACCAGGATCGCGCCGTGGACCAGATAGCTCAGGGCGTTGGCGGTCAGGCAGGCGGTGTAGCCGTCGGCGCCGAAGCGGTGGACGGCCTGGCCGCCCACCAGGGTGCCCACGGTCATCGTCAGCGCCGTGGTCCGGTTCTGTCCGGAAAGGACTCTGCTGAGCGCGCCGTCGCCGAAGACGCGGGTGAGCAACGGGGTCTGCACCGCGTAGTACATGCCCGTTCCCGCGCCGGACAGCGCGGCGGCCACCACGACGAGCGGCATCGAGTCCGCCATGGTGAACAGGCCCCAGCCCGAGGCCTGGAGGACCGCGGCCGCCGCCACCGAGGTACCCGGTCCGTGCGCCCGGCCGATCCGGATGGCCAGCGGGTTCACGACCAGGCCCGACAACGCGTACAGGGCGAAGTAGAGCGAGACGCCCGACAGCGGCAATCGCAGGACCTCCCGCAGGTAGGTCACCGTGATCGGGAGCATCAGGCCGCTGCCGAACGTGGTGGCTCCCCAGCCGGTCAGGAAGGCCCCGTAACCCGGCAGGGGCGCTCGGGGCGCCGCAGAGGTCACGGAGCCGCCTGCCCGCCCAGCGGAGCTCCCGCCCCCGCGAGGGCACCGGCCGGCGCGACCATGTCGAGGGCCTGCTCCGGGGTCGCGGCCACGCGCAGGATGCCCGCGTCGCGCACGAAACCCCGTCGCTCCAGCCCGTCCACGTAATCGAGCAGGGACCGCCAGTCGTCGTCCACGTCGAGGAGCACGATGGGACCGACGTCCTGCCCGAGCGCGGCCATGGACACCACCTCGAGCACCTCGTCGAGCGTGCCGTAGCCGCCGGGCAGCGCGATGAAGGCGTCCGAGCGGTCGATCATGACGCGCTTGCGTTCCAGGAGGTCGCCCGTGAGCACGATCTCCTGGGGCGGCAGGTCGTCGCCCATCTCCTTGGCGCGCAGGAACTCCGGGATGACGCCGAGGATCGGCGCACCTCCTCCGGAGGCGCCGCGTGCCACCGCGCCCATCAGCCCGACGCCGCCCGCACCGTAGACCAGCCGGTGACCGCGGGCGGCCAGGCCGGCGCCGAGCGCGGTGGCGACCTCGGCGTAGCGGGCCGACGGTCCCGGTGAGAAGCCGCAGAAGACCCCGAGCGACAGGGAGCTTTCAGAGGTATCCATAGCTGAGCCAGCCTCCGTCGACGACCAGGGTCTGGCCGTTGATGTAGTCGGCCTCCGGGGAGGCCAGGAACAGGACAGGTCCGACGATGTCGGCCGGTCGGCCGCGCCGGCCGGAGGGGATGCGCCCGACGATGGCGTCCTCGTCGAGCGCGGCCGGGTGCGGGGTCTCGATGCGGATCATGCCGGGGGCGACCGCGTTGACGTTGACGTTGTGCGGCGCCCACTCCACCCCGAGGCTGCGGGTCAGCTGGAGCACGCCACCCTTGCTCGCCGCGTACAGCGCCCGTTCCGGAAAAGCGGTGTAGGACAACAGCGAGCAGAAGTTGACGACCTTGCCGTGACCCTGCTCGAGCAGGTGCCGGCCGAAGATCTTGCAGGCCAGGAAGGTGCCCACAACGTTGGTGTCCAACAGGGTCCGGGCGGAGTCGACCGGGAAACCGGTCGTGGGGCCGAGGTCGAAGACGCCGGCGGCGTTGACGAGGACGTCCAGGCCGCCGAACCGGTCGACCACTTGCTCGGCCGCCTCGCCCATCGCCGCCTCGTCCGCCACGTCGACGGCCACGGCCACGCTCTCGGTCCCGAGCTCCTCGATCTCGCCGGCCACCGACTTCACCTGGGACTCGGTGCGGGCCAGCACCGCGACCCGCGCGCCGCGGGCGGCGAAGCCGAGGGCGACGGCTCGCCCGATCCCCCGGCCTCCCCCGGTGACGACGACCCGCATCAGCGGGCCCGGAACTCGCCGAACCAGTGCAGCTGGTCCGGCTTGGCGCGGGTGGGAACGTTGCGGTAGACGTACAGCGCCACGCACTCGAAGCGGTCGGCGGTGAACGTGGTGAGGATGTCGTCGCTCGTGATGCGGCGCGGGCCGGTGCCGGGAACCATCTTGTCCGAGAACGAGTTCAGCAGGAACAGGCCGCCGGGCTTGAGCAGGCGGTGCACCTCGTCGGCGTAGCGCGCCCTGGCCTCGTCGCGCATGTTGTGGAACACGAAGGAATCGGTGACGACGTCGGCCGACGAGTCCGGCAGCGGGACGTCGAGCACATCGCCCTGGATGAACTCGGCGTCGGCACCGGCCAGCTCGGCCCAGCGGCTCGCCCTCGCGACGGCGTCCGGCGACAGGTCGACGCCGGTGACGTCCAGGCCCTGCACGGAGAGGAACACGGCGTCGACGCCGGGGCCGCTGCCGAGATCGATCAGCCGCTGGCCCGGCTTGAGCGTGCCGTCGATCACTCGCTTGATCAGTTCGAGGCCGGGGGACGCGTTGAACCAGGAGAGCTTGGCCAGCGCCTCCTTCGCGTAGACGGTGGAGAAGGTGTCGGTCCAGCTCTGCGTGAACGCTGTCATCGGGTGATCTCCTGAGTCGTGCCGCTGACCGCGGCGGTGGTGTCATCGGTGAGAAGGCGGACATAGCCGGGAACAGCCGGGATCCGGTCGTCCGGCAGCGTGAGGACGACGTGGTCCTCGGAGCGGGATTCGACGACGAACCCCGCGAAGCGGTAGGTGACGAGCATCTGCCGGTTCCGGTCCGTGGGCCGGAAGTGGGCGACGGTGCGGGCACCGTGCGCGGCGGCCGTGCGGGCCAGCGCCGCGATGAGCACGGTGCCGACGTTGCGGCCCATCACCCTGCAGGACATGAGCAGCAGCCGGATCGTCCACTGAGGACCGGTGGACAGCACGGCCAGCCCGATGGTGCCGTAGGTGCCGAAGCAGTCGTCGAGCTCGGCGACGAGCACCCGGTGGCCGGGATCCCGCACGAGGGCGGCGAGCTCCTCCTGGTCGAAGGTGATGCCGGTGGTGTTGAGCTGGTGGGTGCGCTGGGTCAGCTCCGCCGCGCGGTCGAGGTCGGCCGTGGTCGCGTGGCGCACCCGCAGCGTCATGTCCAGCGAGGACAGGAACTCCTCGTTCGGCCCCTGGAACGTCTCCTGGTGCGAGCGACGGCGGTCCTCGGCCTGGTACATCTCCCGGCGCCTGGCGGCATCGGCGGTCACGTGCCGCGGCAGGACCCGGCCGTCCGCGACCAGCTCGTGCAGCTCCTGCCGGGTCATGCACCTGACCTCGGGCAGTTCCCTGGCCACCTCGGCGCGTTCGAAGTCCGAGTCGTCGACGAACAGCACGCTGTCGGCACCGATGTTGAGCACCTGGATCAGGGTCCGCAGCGACGCGGACTTGGCCGACCAGCCGACCTGCGGGTGCAGGAAGTACTCGTCGAGCCCGAAGGCGCGGAGCCGGTCGTCGACGGGGCCGGGCTCGTTGCGGCTGGCGACGGACTGGAGGATGCCGTGCTCGTCGAGGACGCGCACGAGCTCGCGGTTGGCGTCGGGGACGTGGAGTTCGTCGCCCTCCAGGAGCGTGCCGTCCCAGAGGGTGTCGTCCAGGTCCCAGACCACGCACTTGACTGTCTTCTCGGCGGTGGCCGGGGTCATCGCTGCCGTCCTTTCCACGCGGCGCCCGGATCGCGCAGCAGCGCGGTGGCCACGACGTCCTGGAGCACCTCGGTGGGGCCCTCGATCACCTCGTGCACACGGGCCGCGGCGACCAGCCGGGCAAGGGCGTGGTCCTCGGTCTGTCCCTCGGCGCCCAGCAGGCGCGAGGCGGTGGCGGTCACGCCGCTGGCCGCGCGGGAGGCCAGCAACTTGGCGCGAGCGGCGGTCACCGCCGCCGTCGGCGCGCGGTCCTCGACCTCCCGCGCCGCCGCCCGCACGTAATGGGTCGCGGACTCGGTGGCGAGAGCGGCATCGGCGAGCAGTCCGCGCACGAGCTGGTGGTCCCCGAGCGGCCGGTCACCCGTGGAGCGGGTGGCGGCGTGGCCGACGGCCAGGTCCAGCGCGGCCTGTGCGATACCCGCCGCCCCCGCGGCGACGAGGAGTCGGCCCAGGGTGAGGCAGGACGTCGCGACGAACGGGATGCCGGTTCCCGGTCGCCCCACCGCTCGGACGGCGGGGGCGGTCGCCCCGTCGAAGGTGACGCGGGCCAGCCGCGCGGCGCGCAGCCCCGCGGTGCGGGGTTCGGGCTCGACCCGCACACTGCTGCCCGCGTCCACGAGCGCGCAGCTGTCCAGGCCGTCCGTGAGACCGAAGACGAGGTAGGCGTCGGCGATCTGGCCGAACGACAGCCAGCGCTTCACACCGGTGACGCGCAGGGTGTCGCCGGCGCGGTCGATCCTGGTGGCCAGTGCCCCGGCATCGGCGCCGCCCTCGGTCTCGGTGAGGGCGAAGGCGGCGATGACCCGGCCGGTGGCCAGCTCGGGCAGGACGGCGTCGCGGACCTCCGGGGCGGCCCAGCGGCGCAGGGCGTGGCAGACCATGGCATGGACCACGAGCAGGCTGTGCAGGCTGGGCGAGGCGGCGGCCACGAGCCTGTGCACGTCGACGACGTCCACCAGCGGGAGATCGCTGCCGTTGTGCGCCGTGTCGACGGTGATGCCGAGCAGTCCGAGGCCGGCCAGGTGGTCGACGTCCTCCCGGGGGACGGCGCCCGCGCGCTCCCACGCCGTGGCGCGGTCGGCGAACTGCCCGCCCCGCAGCGCGTCGAGGACCAGTTCCGGCGCTGTGGTGCTCACGCCGCCGCCACCCTGCGGGCGACCAGGGCGGCCAGTCCCCGCACGGAGTCGAAGTTGACCAGTTCCAGGTCCTCGTCGGTCACCTCGACGTGGAAGGTGCGCTCGACGAAGTCGACCATCTGGACAGCGGCGATCGAGTCCAGCACGCCGCCGGAGATGAGCGGCCGGTCGTCCTCGATGCCGGGACGGCCGCTGAGCCGGGTGATGAACTCCCGCACCACGGCGGTGACCTCGTCGGTCGTGGTCGTGCTCTGAGCAGTCATCGTTCAGTTCCCGTCGTAGGAGTAGAAGCCGCGGCCGCTCTTGGCCCCGGTCCGGCCCTCGTCGACCATCCGGCGCAGGTGCGGGTGGGTGACGAACTCATCGGTCCCGTAGTGCTCGTGCAGGACCTCGAGAGTGCGCACGACCGTGTCGATGCCGATCAGGTCGGCGGTGCGCAGCGGCCCGGAGGTGTGGCCGAGGCAGCCCCTGAACAGCTCGTCGACCTGGCTGGGTGTGGCGACACCGTCCGCGACGACGGCGGCGGCGAGGTTGACCACCGGCATCAGGACGCGGTTGATCACGAAGCCGGGGGCGTCGTTGACGACGACGGACCTCTTGCCCATGCGGCCCAGCAGTTCGTCCACTGCGGCCAGTGCGGTGTCCGAAGTGGACGGAGCCCGCACCACCTCCACCATGTCGATGCGGTCGACCGGGTTCATGAAGTGCACGCCGACGACGCGTCCTGGGTCGGTCAGGCACTCCGCCAGCCGCGCGATGGGGACGGCGGAGGTGTTGGCGGCGATGGTGACGCCGGGCGCCAACACCTTGTCCAGCAACGGGTACAGCTCGCGCTTGCCCTGCTCCGACTCGGTGGTGTTCTCCACCACGAACCCGGCGTCGGCCACGTCGGCGAGGTCGGTGGTGGGACGGATGTCCAGGTGCCGCGGTCCTCGGCCGCCGAGCAGCGCGGCCAGCCTCTCGTGCCGCCGGACGGCCGCGCGGGCCGTGTCCAGGGCTGCGGGGTCGGTGTCGACGAGGGTGACGGCGTAGCCCGCCGCGGCGGCGGCGTGCGCGACGCTGGAGCCGATGACGCCGGCTCCGATCACTCCGAGCGTGGGTGTGCTCATGACGCTGGGCTCCCGTGGTCGATGGGCTCCGGTTCGTGCTCGATGGGCTCCGGTTGGTGGTCGATGGGCTCCGGTTCGTGCTCGGTGGCGGTGAGCCAGGCCTCCACCTCGCGCCTCATGCCGCCGAGGGTCGCGGAGGCGAAGACGACGGAGGAGGGCACTGCCCGTCCGGTGAGCTCCTTGAGGCCCGCGATCAGGTGCACACCCATCAGGGAGTCACCACCGAGGTGGAAGAAGTGGTCGTCGGGGTGCACTTCGCGCAGGCCGAGCAGGATGCGGAAGCGGTGGGCCAGGAACTGCCCGACCGCGGAGCCGGGTGCCTCGCCCGGCTGCGGCGGTGCGGGCGTCTCGGGCACCGTCTCGGTGTGCCGCGCCGCGACCGGCGCCGACCAGGGGTCGGCGGGCGGCTCGGTGTCGGGCAGGTACCGGCGGCGCAGCAGGGCGCGCGGGGGCAGGGTGGTCCGGCGCCGCGGGCCGTGATGCAGGCGCGGCCAGTCGGCCTCGACGCCGTGGGTCCACAGTTCGCCCAACGCCTCCAACAGGATCTGCCGGTCGCCGGCGTTCTCGTAGGACTGCCGCACGGTGCGCACGCACACGGCGTCCGGGTCGGCCTGGGCGATCCAGGGACGGGCGGTGCCCGGACCCACCTCGACCAGGACGCGGTGCCGGGACAGGACCAGTCCGGCCGCCGTGCGGAACCGCACCCGGCTGACCATGTGGTCACGCCAGTAGCCGGGTTCGGGCACCTCCCCGTCCAGCCACGCGCCGAGCACGCTCGAGGCGATGGGGATCCGGGCAGGCTTCAGGTCCACGTGGCGCAGGTCCTCGCCGAGCTTCGCGGCGGCACCGGCGAGTTGCGGGGTGTGGAACGGGTGCGCGGCGTCCACGGGCAGCGTGCTGAACCCCTCGTCGCGCAGCCGGTCCGCCAGCGCCGACACCGCCTCCGGGCGGCCGGAGAACACGCAGTGGCCGGGCCCGTTCTCGGCCGCGATCCAGGTGTCGTCGACGGCGTGCTTCTCCACCTCCTCGGCGGCGGCGAGCACGCTGAGCATGGCTCCGGGCCCGGCCGTCTTGACCAGGTCGGCCCGGCGGGCGATGGCGGCCATGGCGTCTTCGGGTCCGATGACGCCGGCCAGCACGGCCGCCACCCACTCCCCCAGGCTGTGGCCCAGCAACGCGGCCGGGCGCACACCGAGGTCCATCAGCGTGCGGGCCATGGCGTGTTCCATGCAGAACAGCGATAGATGCACCTCACGCAGTTCACGAGGGACCGGGGGTGCGTCTCCGCGGCGCAGCAGGGCGCGCAGGTCCACGCGGTCGCCCCCACGCTCCGGGCGGGTGGGCTCGGTGGCGAACGACCGGCCGACGGCACCGTCGGTCAGCGTGTCCGCCACAGCCACGACGGCTCGGAGGTTGCGGGCGAACAGAGGGTCCGTGCGGGCCAGTTCGGCGCCCATTCCCGGGTAGTGGCTGCCGATGCCCGGCAGCACGAACACGACCTCGGGGGCGTCGGTCGTGGTGTGGCCGCGCTGGATCCGCAGCCGGTCGGCGGCGAAGGCGTCGGCCACCTCTGCCTGCGAACGGACCACCGCGTAGGCGCGGTGCGGGTGCCGGTGGCGGGCGGTCTGGGTCGTCCAGGCCGCGTCCGTGACACGCGAAGGGCTCTCGGCCAGGTGGTCGCGCAGGGCGGCCAGGTCGGCGTTCAGGGCGTCCGGGTGGTGGCTCGACAGCAACAGCAACTCGGCGTCGTCGGACGACGGCGTCGCCGATACGACGGGCGCCTCCTCCAGGACGACATGACAGTTCGTGCCGCCAAGCCCGAAGGCGCTCACCCCTGCCCGCCGGGGCCGGCCGGGCACGGCGGGCCAGTCCAGGGCCTCGCCCAGCGGCCGCAGCGGGCCGGACCGGGCGGCCAGGTCGGACGGCAGCCGCTCGAAGTGCGGCGTGGCGACGAGACGCCGGTGGCGCAGGGACAGCACCGCCTTGGCGAAGCCGGCCAGGCCGGCCGCTTCCCTCAGGTGCCCGAGGCCGCCCTTGGCCGCCCCGACGTGGACGGGGTGGCCGACGGCGGCGAACACCTCGGCCAGCGCCGACCACTCGGTGGAGTCGCCGATGCGGGTTCCGCTGCCGTGCGCCTCCACGTAGTCGATGTCCTCCGGGTCGAGCCCGGCCACGTCCAGCGCGGCCCGGACCACCTCGACCTGGGCGGCGGCGTCGACGCCCGCGAAACCCGACTTGCCGGAGCCGTCGTTGTTCATGGCGGTGCCGCGCACCACCGCCCAGATCTCGTCGCCGTCGCGCAGCGCGTCGGCCAGCCTCTTGAGGACGACCGCTCCGGCACCGTCACCGGGGACGGACCCGCCGGCCGCCGCGTCGAACGGGCGGCACGCCCCGTCCGGGGAGCCGATGCCGCCGAGCGGGGCGTCGTAGCCGCCGGGGGCGGGGACGCGGACCGACGACACGGCGGCCACGGCCAGGTCGCTGCCGTGACCGAGCAGGTCCTGCACGGCCAGGTGGACGGCGGTCAGCGCGGTGGAGCAGGCCGACTGCACGGTGACGGCGGCGCCCTGGAGGCCGAGCCGGTAGGCGATCCGGGTGGCGGCGTAGTCGCCGCGGTTGGTCACCTCCAGGGACTGGGCATCGACGCCGGGGCGGCCGGCCAGCGCGCTGCCGACCCACCGCTCGTAGTCGCTGTGACCGACTCCGGCGTAGACGCTGACGGCCATCGTGCGGGCCCGGTCGACGTTGGCCGTGGTCAGCGCCTCGTCCGCCGCCTCCAGCAGGAGTCGTTGCTGCGGGTCGGTCAGCAGGGCCTCGGACGGGGCGATCCCGAAGCGGCCGGGGTCGAAGTGACCGGGGCTCGGCACGGATCCGTAGGCCGGCACGAACGTGGCACCCGCGGCGGCCTCCCGCCGGGTGATGCTGTCCTCACCGGCGTCGAGGATCGACCAGTACCGTTCCACGCTGTCGCAGCCGGGCAGCCGCACGGACAGGCCGACGACCGCGACGGCGTCGTCGTCGTGGTTGAGCTCGTTCACCTCGGGTCACCTCCTTCGACGTGGGTGGCGGTCCGCGAGCGGACGCGTCGGCGGCGGTCGGACGGCCGCCGGGCGGGCGTGCGGGTGGGCTCCTCGATGTCCAGCAGGCGGGCGCAGCCCCGCGGGGTGCCGGCGGCGAACACCTCGGACAGCGCCAACTGCCTGCCGGCCGCGGCTTCCAGCGCGCCCCGCAGCAACATCAGGCGCAGTGAGTCGCCGCCGAGAGCGAAGAAGTCGTCGTCGACGCCGACCTCGTCCAGTCCCAGGACGCGGGCCACGAGTTCGGCGGCCCTGCGCTGCCCGGGAGTGGCCGGTTCGACGTACGGAACGTCGATCTCAGGGCGGCCGCGGGACACGACCCGCAGCGCCTTGCGGTCGACCTTGCCGCTGCCCAGCAGCGGCAGAGCGGGCACCGAGGCGAGCCGCGCCGGCACCATGAAGTCGGGCAACCGCTCGGCCAGGTACGCGCGCAGCCGCTGGACGGGCACCTCCTCGCCCTCGGGCACGACGTAGGCGACGAGAACCGCGCCCTGGTCGGGATCCGGTGCGCTGACGACGGCGGCGTTGGCCACACCCGGATGGCCCCGCAGCACGGTCTCGACCTCCGCCGGCTCGACGCGCTGCCCACGCACCTTGGCCTGGTCGTCGGCCCGGCCGAGGTACTCCATCTCGCCACCGGGCAGGTACCGGGCGATGTCCCCGGTCCGGAACAGGACCGGCGGGTGGCCGGGGTCGTGCCGGTTGGGCAGGAACCGCTGGGCGGTCAGGTCGGGCCGCCCGAGGTAGCCGTCGGACAGCCCTGGCCCGCCGGTGTGGATCTCGCCGGGGATGCCGGGCGGCACCAGGCGGCCCGCCGGGTCGCACAGGTACACGCGCATGTCGAGCGGGACGCCGACGTTGGTGCCCGGGCCGCCGGTCCTGGGCGAGGCCGGGGCCGCGGTGCGGTGGCAGACGTAGTCCGCCTCGCTCAGGGTGTAGGTGTTGTGGACCTCGAAGCCCAGCGAGCGCAGTTCGTCCTCCAGGTCCTGGCTCAGCGCCTCGCCCCCGACGAACACGTGCCGTAACGCGGGCGCCGTGCGGAACGCGGGCTGGGTCAGCAGCAACCGCAGCATCGACGGCACGAAGCTGACGGTGGTGACGCGCTCGTCGTGGATGAGCTGGGCGAGGTAGCGGTCATCCCGGTCGCGGCCGGGCTCGGCCAGCACCGCGGTGCCGCCACCGGCCAGCGGCCAGACGAACTCCCGGAAGCTGATGGGCGACTTGAGCAGGTGCCGGTCCGCCGGCCCGAGGGCGTAGATGCCCTGTTCCAGCCGGATGCGGGAGGTGTGCATGCGGTGCGGGCGCACCACTCCCTTGGGCGTGCCGCTGCTGCCAGAGGTGAACAGGACGTAGGCCGTGGTGTCGGGCCTTGCCACATCCGGCGGCGGTCCGGCCGGCTGGTCGAGGGCGAGCAGGGCGTCGACCTTCAGCGCCCGGTCGCCGACGGCGGTGTGCCCGCTCGACGTGGTGAGCACGGCCACCGGGTCGGCGAGACCGAGGACGTCCGCGGCCCGCGGCCCTGGCAGGGCCGGGTCGAGGTAGACGAAGCCACCGCCCGCCTTCCAGATGCCCAGGATCGCGGTGAACAGGTCGATGTCCCGCTCGCCGGTCAGCACCACGAGGTCACCGGGGACACCGATGTGCGGGAGCAGGGCGTGGGCGAACCGGTCGGAGGCGGCGTCCAGCTGTCCGTACGTGATGTCGGTGTCGCCGTGCCGCAGGGCCACCGCCTCGGGAGTGCGGGCGCTCTGCTCGCGGAAGAGCTGGTGCAGGGTGACGTCGGCGTGCGGTGTGTGCGGGGCGTTCCATGCCGTCAGCAGGAGCGTGCGCTCCTTGGGCAGCAGCAGTTCGACGTCACCGGCGGCCTTGTCCGGGTGCTCGGCGATCTCGTGGGCGAGCAGCGCCAGGTGTTCCGCGACCCGGTCCGCGCTGCCGGCGTCGAGCACGGTGGTGTCGTGCAGCAGGTCCAGTGCGTCGCCGTCGGCGGAGAGCGTCCACGCGGGCCGGCCGAGCACGGCCGGCGGCTCCTCGACGCGGGCGGGGAGCACAGCGGCGTAGGGCTCTCCGTCGGCCGGCAGCGCGGCGGACCGCGGCCGGACGGCATCGGCGAGCGCGCCCAGCGGGGTGGTCTCCTGGTCGGCATCGCTGTCGTGGTGCACGAGGGCGTGGCCGTCGTCAAAGACTCCGACGACGGTCCAGCCCGCGCCGTAGCGGTGCAGCAGCAGCCGGCTCAGGGCGGCCAGTCGCACCGAGGCGTCGGGCCCTTTCAGCCGGGCGGCCGCCGGCGCGGTCAACGGTGCGGTGGCGTGCCGGAGCCTCGGCTCGCCGCGATCGGGGATGCGCTGCGGGAGGTTGATCATCACCGGTCCCCGCCCGCCACGGTCGCCAGGCCGGCCCGGCGGCGCAGCACGGACCGGGCCGCCGCCATGCCGGTCGCGGCGCCGTAGGTGATGCCGATGATCTTCGAGGAGCTGTCGCCGACGAAGTACAGGCCCGGGATCGACGACTCCAGGTCGTCGGAGAGGTCGAGGTCGGGGAAGAGCCGCTCGACGACGGGGGCGGCGACGGTGGCCGTGCCGGGTACGAGTCCGGGGTGCAGGGCGTTGAGCCGGTCGACCATCGCCAGCACGTCGCGGACCAGCGACGCGGGAAGGCACTCGCGCAGATCGCCGTGGTGGTAGCTGATCAGGCTGGTGGTCAGCGGGCCCTCCGGGGCGGGCCGCCCCGCCAGTTCGTCCACCGTGGACACGACCGGGAGCCCTCCGCCGTAGGCCGCGACCCTGGCCGCGAACGCGGCGGCGTGCTCGGTGCCGTCGATTCCCTCCGGCAGGTCGACCGTGGTGAGCACACCCAGGTTGGACTTGCTGGTGGGCTGGTTGAGGCAGTGCTGCCCGTCCAGGGCGACGGCGTCCAGGAAGCCGTACTGCATGACCCGGCCACCCCCGCAGACGCAGAACGTGCGCACGGAGTGGCCCTCCTCGTTGAGGAAGGACAGCTTCGGGTTGTGGCAGCCGTCCAGCAGCCGGTCGAGGTCCTCCCGCCGCGCCTCCAGGCGCACGCCGAGATCGACACGCCTGCTGGGCCGGTGGCGCACGCCGATCCTGCCGATGAGCTCGCGCACCCACGGCAGGCCGAGCTTGCCCACGCCCACCACGACGTCGTCGGCGTGGAAGGCGGCCGGCCCGTCGGGAGTCGCCGCGCGCACCTCGAACCCGCCGCCGGTGAGCGGCTCGACGTCCTCGGCCCGGTGGTACAGCAGCACACGGCCGCCGTTCTCCTCCAGCTCGGCCTTGAGACGGGCGATGACGACCAGGGAGTCGTCCACGGTGACGCTCTGCGAGAACGCGGTGTCGACGTGCTGGAACATCGAGCCGAAGGAGTCGTCGTGATCGGCTTCGGCGGGCTCGGCGGGCGGCAGCCCCAGTTCGTAGAAGATCCGGTACGCCTCGGAGATCAGCTCCTGGGCGCGGTCGAACGAATCGAGGGCGCGCTCCAGCCCGCTGTAGGAGCGGACGGTGCCGTCCGGCGCCGACTCGATCTTGGAGCGGGTGAGCGACGAGATGTAGCCGAGGTTGGTGTCGAAGTGGAAGGCGGCACCGCCGAGCCCCGTCAGGCAGGTGCAGCGGGGGCACTGCAGCCGGAACTTCTCTGCGTCCCGCACGGAACGCCCGTCCATCCGGGCCACCAGGCGGGAGCACAGGCTCTCCCGCATGTCGCCGCCGGCCTCCAGCAGGGCGACGCGGCGGCCGGCCCGCACCAGGGTCAGGGCCGCGAACAGTCCGGCGGGCCCACCGCCGATGACCACGGCGTCGGTCCGGACTGGCGTGGCGTTGGTGTCAGACATGGTTGCTCCCGTGGGCCGTTGGGCGCCGTTCGAGGTAGCGCTCGAGGAAGGGGCGGTAGAAGAGGCGGCTGGTGTCGCGGCCCTCGGCCTCGATGCGCTCGATGAGCCACTGGCAGGTGAACGGCAGCAGGTCGAGCACG
This sequence comes from Streptomyces sp. NPDC059679, assembly GCF_042734105.1. NCBI lineage: Bacteria > Bacillati > Actinomycetota > Actinomycetes > Kitasatosporales > Streptomycetaceae > Streptomyces > Streptomyces sp. NPDC059679. The sequence goes on from NZ_JBHWES010000004.1 coordinate 229,521, forward strand.
CGGTCCGGCCGCTGACCGGTGTGGGTGCCGTAGTGGTCGAGGCCGCGGGCCAGGACGGAACCGAACCAGTGCTCGCCGGCGAAGACCTGGTCGTAGAGCCAGTCGAAGCCGCGCTCCTGGTAGTCGGGGAAGACCGCGAGCGCCGTCGTGACGAGCAGGTTGACGACGTCCATGGCGGCGATGCCGGTGGCGCGGTAGTCCTCAAAGTCCAGCACCCTGGCGGTGCCGTCACGCGGGTCGCAGCGGACGTTCCACGGACCGAGGTCGCCGTGGGTCGGCGCCAGCAGCGCCGTGCGCAGGGCCTCGTCGGCGTGCCGGACGCCGAACTCGGGCGTGCGGACGTAGTGGGCGGCCGTCTCCAGCGCGAGTTCGGGCGTACTGGTGACGACGGGGCCCGAGCGGTGCAGTTCGACGACGCGGTCCACGGCCGGGCGCAGCACCTGCCACAGGCCGTCGGGTGTGTCCGCGCCCGTGACGGCGGCGGGCAGGTCGACGCCGGGCAGGTAGCTCATGGTGAACCCGCCGCCCAGCGAGTCGAGCGGAGCAGGGCAGCCCAGCGGCGACGGAGGGCGGAACGAGCGGAGGACCTCGAACTCCTTCGCGAGCTTCGGATCGCTCTGGGACAGCGGGATCTTGGCCACCGCCACGGGCTCGCCATCGACGTCGAGGCGGACGAAGGTGCGACGGCGGACCTTGCGGGCACTGGCCGGCGTCCAGGTCCTGGTGCTCACGCGCTCCTGCGACACCTCGCCCTGCCCGGTGCGTTCCCGGTGGGCGGCCAGCATGAGTTGGGTGATCTCGTCGGTGTCGACGGTGCGCTCCGCGAGGTCGGCGGCGGTCACGAGGTCCTCCCGGCGAGGGTGAGGCGGTCACCGATGTCGGCCAGCAGGTCGGCCAGGGCGGGGCCGCCGAGCAGGCCGGTGAGCTCGTCGACGGCGGCGTCGCGTTCCTGGTTCGTCAGCTGCCGGTAGTCGGCCAGCCGTTTGTTCAGGTAGTCGGCGAAGGAGCGGTACTCGGCCTCGTCCGAGAGGAGTTCGCGGGTGAGTTGGTCCAGCGCCCGCGTGCCCTCCAGGTCGTCCTCCGGTACCTCGAACCGGGTGCCGAGGTCGATCAGGCTGGCCGCGTTGTCACCGATCGCGGTACCGCGCAGGGCGCGCAGGTTGGTGACGTGCCCGTAGTGCTGTTCGGGCAGCAGCAGCGGGAGCTTGCGCAGGATGACCGCCTCGTGCAGCGAGGTGAGGCTGGGCGGCACCGCGTACAACGGGGCGTGGGCCAGGTGCCGCAGGAAGTCCTTGTGCGGCAACATCGTGTACTCGATCTCGACGCCGCCGTGGGTCTCGGTCACCGGTTCGCGGAACGCGCCGCCGCACACCAGGACGCGGCGCAGCTCCGGCTGCCCGGCCGCGAGTTCGGCGACCCACCGGCGCAGCAGGTCGAGATAGGCGTTGTGGGACTCGTAGTCCAGGAAGAAGTTCTGGAAACCACCCAGGTTGATCAGCAGGTCGGGGTTGCGTTCCGGCGCGGGGACCGAGAGAGCGGCCTCCAGCGCGCCGCGGTCCACGATGGGGCCGCACAGTTCGATGTGGCTCGCGCCCGCCTTGGTCAGCGACTCGATGCGCTCCGCGACGCCGGGGAAGTTCTGCGCGTACGAGCGGGTGGCCAGCAGGTGGGCCAGCAGGATGCGCTCGTGCGGCGTCAGCGTGTCGAAGACGAACCGCGCGGTCTCGTCGTCGGACCAGCGCACGAGCTGAGCGCGGGCGGCCAGTTCCTCGATGCTGCGCTCGGTGAGCCAGAAGCTCAGCAGGCTGTCGAAGAACAGCACCGGCACGTCGGCGCGGACCGCCCAGAACACGAGTTCCGCGTCCATCACGCTGACCACGAAGTCGGCCTCGGCCAGACCGTCCGCGACGTCCTCGTGCCGCTGGGTGTCGCCCTCGCTGATGCGGGTGAAACGGTGCACGTGGCGCCGCGCGAAGTCCAGGGCGACATCGCGACCCGTGAAGTCGATGGTGGCGCCGTGGAACATCGGCGATATGGCGGTCAGTTTGGAGATGGGTCCGAAGCCGCAGGCCTGGGCGCTGGAGAAGATCCTCATCGTCACGCTTCCCTCGTCTTCCGGTTGCGGTAGCTCAGTACGGCGGACCGGATGCTCTGGCCGTCGACGCCGTAGAAACGGAGAAGTTCCTGGTGGGAGGCAACCGGCGGGTACCGGTGGTCGGTGTGCAGGCTGAGCACCGCCGGACCGCGGCGCCCGAGTGCCTCCGCGGTGGACTGGCCGAGACCGCCGGGCGCCAGGGATTCCGCCGCGGTCACGACGAGCGGCCGGCGGCCGGCGAGCTCCCGGATCGCGGCGGCGGGAAAGGGGTGCAGGGTGGTCACGGAGGCGACGGCCGCCGCCACACCGTCCTCGGCCAGCCCGTCGGCGGCGTCGAGCGCCTCGGCCACGCACCGCCCCGTGGCCAGGACCAGGACGTCGTCGCCGTCGCGCAGCAGCCGGGGGGCGCTGGGATCACCGGCTGAAGCGGCAGGCGGCAGCACGGGATCAGGGCGCGCGGACAGCCGCACGTAGGCCGGGCCCGCGGTGTCGGCCAGCACGGCCCGCACCACGGAGACGGCGTCGGCGGCGTCGGCCGGGCAGTACACCCTCATGCCGGGCATGGCCGACATCAGGGTGATGTCGTCCGTGGCGTGATGGGTGGGGCCGAGCGGGCCGTAGCCGAGGCCACCGCCCACGCCGAGCAGCACGACCGGAAGGCCGGGCACGCACACGTCCAGCCGGATCTGTTCGTACGCCCGGCGGACCAGGAACGGCGCCATGGCGGCGGCCACCGGGCGCAGGCCGCTGCGCGCCAGCCCCGCGGCGACGCCGACCAGGTTGGCCTCGGCGATGCCCGCGTCCACGTAGCGACGCGGATCCCGCTCGAGGACCTGCTGGAACAAGGCCCGTCCGTCCGCGCCCAGGGCGATCAGCCCGGGATCGGCGTCGACGGCGTCGGCCAGCACGGGGGCGAGTGCGGCCCGCATGCTCTGCGGCGCAACGGATACGCGGTGCGGTGTGATGGATGTGGTGGTCAAGGTGGTCTCCTCACGCCGTCGCGGTGAGCGCCGCGACGGCGATCCGGCGTTGGACGGCGTCCAGCTCTCCCATGTGCCAGGCGGGATCGCCCTCGGCGAAGGGGACTCCCTTGCCCTTGGTGGTGTGGGCGATCAGCACCGCCGGGCCGTCACCGGCTTTCAGGGCGATGAGGGCGTCACCGATGGCCGTGATGTCGTGGCCGTCGGTCTCGCCGACCCGCCAGCCGAAGGCGCGCCACTTGTCCGCCAGGGGTTCCAGCGCGCAGACGTCCTCCGTGTCACCCTCCTGCTGGAGGCGGTTGCGGTCGACGACGGCCACGAGGTTGCCGAGCCGGTGGTGGGCGGCGAACTGCGCCGCCTCCCAGTTGCTCCCCTCGTCGAGTTCGCCGTCGCCCGTGAGCACGTAGACCCGGCGGTCCTTGCCGGCGAGCCGTGCGCCCAGCGCCAGGCCACTTGCGAGGGACAGGCCGTGGCCCAGCGCCCCGGTGGCCGCCTCGATACCGGGAATACCGTCCGACGGGTGCCCTGGAAGCTCGTTCAGGTCCGTGGTCAGCACGCCCAGTTCGGCGAGCACGGCGTACAGGCCGTAGACGCCGTGGCCCTTGCTGAGGACGAGCAGATCGCGGTCCGGCCGGTCGGGGCGGGCTGGGTCGCGACGCAGGATCCTGGTGTAGAGCGCGGCCAGCACGTCGATCAGCGAAAGCGCGGGGCCCAAGTGGATGGCCTTGCGCGCCGCTAGTTCGACGACGCGGAGTCGGGCCCGCCTGGCCAGTTCGTCCGCGTTCGACATAAGGAACACTCCTCGCGTGAACGGGGTTGGAATGAGCCGGATAAGCGCGGTTAAAGCCGCCCGGCTTTCAGATGCGGAAAAGGTCTTCCATGGTCTCGTGCGAAATTTCCTTGCTCAGATCCCGTTCGGCCGCGTAAGCCATGTTGATGATCGTGCGCGTGGCGCCTTCCTCAACGGGGTGTACACGGTGCAACGTGGTGTCGGTACGCAGCAGGTAGACGTCACCGGGCCGCAGCTCGTACGAATAGATTGGGTGGTTCACGAGCTGCTTGAACACCTGCGGGTTCTTTTTGTCCCATGCCGTGTTCGGCACCGTCTGGACGAATCCTCCGAACTCGACGTCCGGGCAGTCGACCACGAAGATCACGCCGAAACTGTAGTCGTCCCAGTGCCAGCCATGCGTGTCACCAGGCCGTTCGAGGTGCGTGATGATGTAGTGCTCGGGCTCGTACGGGCACTCCAACACCTGTTCACCCGCGACGCTGCTCAACGCCTTGACGAAGGCAGGGCTGTTGTACAGAGCGACGGCCGCGCCCGCGTGAGCGCGGATGTCGGCAGCGGTGATGTTGCGCATGTACCGCGGGCTGTTGCTGGTCTCCGCGAGGTGCAGATCGCGCCGGACGGACTGTCCGGCCAGCAGCTCGTTCACCTCTGCCGAGACCATGGCTTTCACGTCGTCCGGCAGAAGGTACGACACGAGCGCGAAGCCCGTTTCGTAGAACGACTTGCGCGATACCCACAGCTGCTCGTTGTCCACCTCACGGTGAACGTGCTCCTCGATGGACGAATCCAGTGAAGTCACAATGGACAATTCCGTCTCCCTAGTCGGTCTTTTGCAGCGAAAGAATCCCCCACTGAATTCGGCTCCGAAACTGACGCTCCGACAGCCGCAGGTTTGTTCAGTCAGTGTCACCGACAGATGCTGACCATACCGATCGCGCGGACGCCGGAGCCGAAGACAGTGAACGCGCCGCAGATCCCCGAATGCGAGTTCACGTTCAGCACGACCGTGCCCGGCCGGACCAGACCCTCCTCGCACATTCGATCCGGGTCCCAGACCTCGACATCCGCACCGAAGGAGTTGCTGTCGCCCTCGATCACGACGTGGAACGGTCGTCTCTGTCGCTCCCGGTGGACCCGAAAGAAACGTGCCGCATTTTTTGTATCAGCCTGGATCGCCCGGTTGCCAGTAATGTAAATGTCACCTAAACGCCCATCTATACCTCGTCTAAATGAAGCATTGTCGACGCCTTGAAAACTTGGACAGCTGCTGGTTGCCGTGTTGTGATCGGAGCCAAGGCATCCGTGATCACCACAGGTCGGCTGCGAATCGAGCTGCACGTACCAGCAATTCACTTCGAGGGAGCACCATGATTTCTGGCACGGCACGAACGACAGGGTGCGGATGTCAATCGGCGTGCAGCTCAGGCACATCGACGCCCCGTCCGACCGGCCCCGACAGCTGACCCTGCCGGCCAATACGGCTTTGCGCGCATCGACATCCCCGTTCTCCGTCCCATCCTTTCCGGAAAGGAACATTCATGTCTGCTGGCTACGGGCGGCTGATCTGGCGCAACGGCGTCCTCATGCCGTGGGAGGAGGCCACCGTCCACATCAGCTCAGTGGGCCACGCCTCGGTCTCAGCCGCGTTCGAAGGCGTGCACTCGTACTGGAGCAGCACGCGGGAGACCCTCCACGGCTTCCGGTTGCGCGACCACATGCAACGCCTGCTCGAATCGCTGCGGATGAGCTGGATGGAGCCCGAGTTCGACGCGGACGCGCTCGTCACCGCGACGGTCGAACTCCTCACGTCCTGGCAAACCACGGGCAAGGACCTGCACATCCGCCCGTGGGGCTTCGCCGCCGGAACGCATCGCCAACAGATGGTGCCGCGCGGCACCCCGGCCGAGATCGCCATCGAGACCTGGGAGTTCGAGAGCAAGCTGGGCCAGGGTCGCACCTGCACACTCGCGGTCAGCTCGTGGCCGCGGTTCAACCACGGTGCCTCACCGGCGTCGATGAAGGTGTTCTCCAACTACCACAACGGCCGACTGGGCAACATCGACGCCAGAGCACGCGGGGCCGACTGGCCGCTCTTCCTCAACACCAACGGCCACGTCACCGAGTCGTCGGGGTCGTGCATCGCCCTGGTCAAACGCGGCCGGCTGGTCACCCCGGCCCTGTCCGACGGTGTGCTGGACAGCATCACCCGGCGCACGCTCATCCAGCTGGCCCAGGAGGAGCTCGGCCTCGACGTGGAGACCAGGCCGGTGGAGCGCACCGAGCTGTACCTCGCCGACGAGATCTTCCTCATGGGCACCTCGGCCGAGGTGCTGCCCGCCGTCGAGGTGGACGGCTTCCCGATCGGCGACGGCAAGACCTCGGGTGAGATCACGCAGGCGATCGAGGCCTGCTACCACGACACCGTGCGAGCCGTGACCGGCAAGCACGACGAATGGCTGACCCCGGTGCACCTCGACCGAGCTCCTGACGCGCCGTCGTTCCTCTCCCCCACTGGTTCGAGCGATGCCGGGAGTTCGAAGTGAAGCGTCTCGTCCATGCCGTCGTGGGCTGCGGCCGTGTCGCCCCCAACCATGTCGACGGCTTCTCCGTCCTGCCCGAGGTGGAGGTGCGCTGGGCCTGCGACCGCGATCTCACGACCGCGGAGTCGCTGGCTCGTGCGCATGGCCTGCCGCGCGTCACGACGGACGTGCACGAGGTGCTGGCCGACCCGGAGGTGGACAGCGTCTCCGTCGCGACCGGGCACGCCACGCACCACGGGCTGGTCGCGGCTGCGCTCGAAGCGGGCAAGCACGTGCTCGTGGAGAAGCCGCTCGCCCTCAGCGTCGAGGACGGCGCGGCCCTGACGTCCCTCGCCGAGCGCGCCGGACGGGTGCTGTCGGTCGTCTCCCAGCACCGCTATGACCGCGTCGTCACCGCCGTCCGGGACTGGATCGGGGCCGGCCTGCTGGGCAGCCTCGTCTCGGGTGTGGTCAGCCTGCAGTGCGGCCGCGACGACGCGTACTACGCGGGCAGTGACTGGCGCGGCACCTACACGGGTGAGGGCGGCTCGGCCCTGGTCAACCAGGGCTACCACGCGCTCGACGTGACCCGCTGGCTGACCGGCGGGCTCGCGGTGGTCGGCGCGGCCGCCGGGCACACCGCGCCGCGGGGCGGCATGGAAACCGAGGACACCCTCGCGGCTCTGCTGCGCGGCCCGCGGGGCGCGCTCGTGACCTACCAGGTCACCGTGGCCAGCAGCATCACCTGGCGCACCCGCGTCGAGATCATCGGCACCGGAGGGTCGGTCCTGTTCGACCTCGACCACCCCGGGACCCTGCACGTGGCGGAAGGCAACGAGGAGCTGCGCGCGGCGGCGGCAGAGCTCGCCTCAGCGGAGGTGGAGCAGGCTCCGCCGGGGATCGGCTACTACGGCATCTCCCACCGCCGGCAGATCGCGGATTTCGCGGCGGCCGTGCGGGACGGGCACAAGATGATCGCCGACGACCGGGCCGGGCTGGACACCCTGATCCTGCTCCAGGACATCTATCGTGTGGCCCGGCACGAGGTGGCGGCACCCGTCCTGTCAGCCCTGGGGAGCTGAACGTCCTGGTCGGCGCGGCCACCGCGAGCCGGATCGAGGAGGCCCGGACCGTCGCCGGGGAGGCCCTGCGCACGGATCCACGACCGAAACTCACCCGCCGCCCGCTGTCCGCGGAAGAGGTGGACGAACTACTGCGGGGCGACGTGGCCGCCCTGTACCGGCGCGGGGCGCATCCGGTGCTGCTCGTACGCCTGGCCCAAGCCCGACTCTTCGGCCTCGATCCGCACCTATGCGCGGCCCGCATCAAGACCGCCGAGCCTCGGCTTCACCAGCCCTGGTGCGACAGGTGAGGCCGAGGGGCGTCAAGCAGTTTCTGGAAGCGAGTGGATGGGAGTTCGAAACATGCTGCACGACATCACCGGCGCCACGCGCCGGTTCATTGGTTTGCTGGACGCTGACCAACGCGAACACGCGATTCGCGCGGTCACCGACGACGATCTCAGGCACCGCTGGGGGTATGCACCCGGCACACGACCTGGCCTGGTGCTCGGCGATCTCCGGCGAGACCAGCGCAAGGCGGTGCACGGCATGCTCGCGACAGTGCTCAGCCCTCACACCTACACGCAGGCCGCGGCGGTCATGGCGCTGGAAGACGTCCTCGACCACCGAGAGGGCGGGCACCGCGACCGTCACAGCGGCGACTACTGGACAATCCTCTTCGGCACCCCGGACGGCGACGAACCGTGGGGATGGCGAATCGAAGGCCACCACCTGTCGGTGAACGTCGTCGTCGCAGACGGCCGCGTCTCGGCGACACCGTTCTTCCTCGGTGCGAACCCGGCCCGCGTCACCTACCGCGGCCGCGTCGTCGGCCAACCGTTGCAGCTCGAAGAAGAACTCGCCCGCGAACTCCTCGACCGCATGGGCCCGACCGCCCGCCGCCTCGCCGTCGTGTCGGACCTCACGCCACACGACATCCGCAGCAGCAACTCCCCCCGCATCAACCCATCAGAACCGGTCGGCGTGACACCGGCGCAACTCGACAAGCCCGCCGGCGAGCTACTGGTCGACATCGTCCGCTTCTACCTCGACCGGCTCAGGCACGAGCTCGCCGACAAGGAGTTCGCGCAGATCGACCGGGAACGCCTGCACTTCTCGTGGGAGGGCTCGCCGCGTCGCGGCGAAGGCCACTACTACCGCGTCCAGGGCCCGGAACTGCTCATCGAGTACGACAACACATTCAACGAGGCCAACCACATCCACACCGTCTGGCGTCGCCATTCGGGTGACTTCGGCGACGACCTCCTTGCCGCCCACTGCGACGCGTCACGGCACACTGTCGCCCTTGGAGTGGCCCAGAACGGTTGACGACGGACCTGTTGGTTACGGACGGTCAAGGGCCCCGCGCACCCAGGCCGGTTCGGCCTGGCGTGCCCTCCCCCACACACGTCACCACAGCACGAGAGGAAACCGATGGAAGTCCGTCTGGACGGCCGCAGCGCCATCATCACAGGTGCCAGCAAGGGCCTTGGGCTCGCGATGGCCAAGGAATTTGCCGCCTCCGGCGCCAATGTGGCGATCCTGGCCCGCAATCCCGATTCGCTGGCCGAAGCCAAGGCTGTTGCCTCGGCCGGTGCCCAGGGACGGGTCGAAACCTTCAGCTGCGACGTTTCCAAGGCCGCCGACATCCAGAAAGCCTATGACGCGGTCGTCGGCGCGTTCGGGAAGGTCGATATCCTGATCAACAATGCCGGCCAGACCCGGTCCATGCCGTCGGACCAGATTACCGATGACATCTGGCAGGAAGACCTGGATCTGAAGCTTTTCGCGGCGATCCGCCTTACCCGGCTTGTCTGGCCGGGCATGAAGCAACGCAACTGGGGCCGGATCATCAACGTGCTCAACACCGGGGCCAAGACACCGCAGGCCAATGGTGCCCCCACGGTGGTGTCGCGTGCGGCCGGCATGGCGCTGATGAAGGTCCTCGCCGGTGAGGGCGCCCCGCACGGCATCCTGGTCAACGGCATGCTTGTCGGCCGGATCGTATCGGATCAGATCGCGCGTCGTTACAGGGCCGAGGGCACGAACGTTTCATTCGAGGACTATGTTGCCAAGGCCGGCGCCAATATCCCGGTCGGCCGCATGGGCAAGGCCGAGGAGTTCGCCGCCATGGCCTGCTTCCTGTGCTCGGATCATGCGGGCTTCACGGCCGGGACGGCGATCAATATGGACGGCGGCGCCTCGCCCGTGGTCTGATGCCGCCGGGTCGCGGTCCGGGCAGCGTGGCCGATCGTGCCGACCAGGTCGATGGGGGTGCGGGGGAAGATTCCTTGGCCGGTGGTGACGGTGTCGGTTGCGGCGGCCGGCAGGACGCTGAAACTGATCCGTTCCATGGGTATTTCCGGCCGTCCGGTCAGGGCGTCGTCGCAGGCGCGGATCAGAGCTTGGTAAGCGGTGAGCAGGGCGTAGACCTCCTGGTGGAGGCCATCGATACTGCGGGAGCGCAGGACGCCGTAGCCGATGCGGGCGATGCAGGAACCGTCATCGAGGAGGCCGGGACCGGCCTGGGCGAGCTCCTGCCGTGGACCGCTGCCGCCGAGATGGCCGCGGACCTGCTCCTGTCCCTGATGGACCGCCGCGACGGCGAGGGGCACGCGTTCGCCGCCTGGGGACCCGGCTGAGACAGCAGGACGGCACACGAACGAACAGCGGCCCCGGAACGCGGCAACGGCGTTCCGGGCCCTGGGGATGGGGAGAGCACGTGACGGCGCGGACGGTGTCCCGCTCACGAGGGGGGATGCAGGAGCCGCACGACTCGGTGACGTGGCCCCTGTCGTTGAGGAAGACCGGCCGGTCGGCGCCGCGCGCGCGAGCGTCGATGTTGCCCAGCCTGCCGTTGTGGTTGTTCGAGAACACCTTCATCGACGCGCGGGAGGCGCCGGGGTTGAAGCGAGGCTACGAGTGCACCCCGTCGAAGGCGGCGGACACCGAGGGGACCGTATTCGGCTGGCATGTTCATTCCTCTCTGCCCGCTTCCAGCCACCGCTCGTTCCGACGTACCGCTGGAACCTCAGAAATTGACGAGCCTTCACATAAAGCTGAGTTGTCAAGTCAGTCATAATCGCAGTCAAGTTCATCCGTCTCCCCGCGTCCGCAGATCCTCGAACGCCACGGACGCCAGCGGCGGCTCCACGCCCGCCTCACGGCACCAGCGCAGGGAGAGCCCCAGCGGCACCCCCAGCTCCGCACGGATTCGGACCAGGTTCCGCGCCAGTTCGTTCGGCCCGCCGGACAGCAGACCCGAACTCATGACGTACTCGCGGCCCCGGTTCACGACCCGTTCGAACGCCGCGCATTCGTCCCTGACGTGTCCCCGCGAGCGCACGGACAGCGGGGAGAACCCGGCCGGTATCCGGTACGTGGCGTCGGCAACGTCGATGACCTGGGACAGCAGGGGTACCGGGATGCCGTGGACGGCCAACTCGCCGCCGATCGTCCGGATGAGCCTGCGAAGGACGTGGTGGCGGCCCCGGGGACCGGGGGCGATCCCCTCTCCGAGCAGCAGGACGGCCGCACTCGACACATCGGCGAGAAAGACGGAGCTGGGGCCGGGTTCCGTCGGCGCGTCGGCCGTCACCGCCGAGATGTCGGCCGCCAGCCGTGCCAGTAGCGAGGACACGCCGCCCCCTGGCGCCGACGGGCCGGTGCCGTCGGGGCGCGTGAGCCCGTGCTCGGAGGCCACCATCTCGAAGAGAGGCTGTCGCGCGGCGGTCAGCCGCCCGGCCTTGGCCCGGCGCTCGACGAACTGGATGTGGGCGACGGAGGCGTGGCAGCCGCAGACGCATCCGGGGCCACAGTGGGCGAATAAAGGTGCCCCCGAAGGCCGCCGCAGCGTCAGGCACGGCCCCAGCGCCGGGTCCATTCTCGACGGGGCCCCGGGAAGACGGTCACTGTGCACGACCCTGTCCCAGGCGACTTCGAGGGCCAGCAGGCCCCGCCGCACCCGCGTCGCGTCCTCGGGCTCCGCGGAGAGCAGGAAGGTGAGTTCCCCAATCTCCGTACCGGACCGGCCCAGTGCCTCCATGACGTCCCGCAGGGCCGCCGCGTACGGGCGCGCACCGACCCAGACGGCCCCGACCGTGCGTCCGGCGCTGGGCGGGGAGGCCGGCGGGAGAGCTGCCAGCCGACTGGTGTTGAGGATCCACTGCAACACCACGGCACCCCCCGCGTCCGGTCTCGAGGAGCTCGCCAGTGATCTTCTCCACTCCACGTCCGCGACGGAGGTGAACAACGTGGATCTTCCCTCGCCCGCGAACAGAGGTCGCGGCGGCCGTCTGCGATAACCGGCCCGCACCAGACTCTCCGCGCATGTCAGCGCCGCATCGGCCCCGGGTCCATCTGCCCGGGACTCTGCGATGCCACTACCCACTCGGGCCCCTCCCCCTCGTACCTCGCATCACCTGTCAAACCAAACTTTACCGTTGTCATAAATTCGATCATGGGGAGTCACTATAAGAGTCACTAAATTTTGGGGCAGGGTGCCAGTCATGCGATATGCGGACAAACAATTTGTTATCGCCCTAAAAAGTCCAGCACCAAAAGGCGCATTCACCCCTTTCCTGGGTGAATCTCTGACCGTGGTCGCATGTTGACTGGCCCAGTCAAGGCGTGTCAACATTCCTGACCGTGCGGTAAGGCGGCCACAAAGCACATAACGGCTTGTTTTATTCGCACTCCTCCACCCCCCGTTGAAGTGCCCAGGAGAGGACAGAAAAATGACGCACTCGCGTCCGAAGCGGATTTCGTTAGTCGCCGCACTGCTGATATGCGGACTGAGCCTGCAGGTGACGGCGACACAGACGAAGGCCGGGGTGATCCCTCGGGTGGACACGGCGGCCGCCCAGGCGACCTTCGGCATCCCCACCGTTGCCCGAGAGGTCCTCTCGATGCTCAACAACGACCCCGACATCCCTGTCTGCTGCTGACAGGCTCACCGGACGGCTGTGGGGGGCCGACTGGAGAAAGCCGGCCCCCCACAGCATGTGACGCCTTTCGGCGTCCGCGTCAGGTGCTCGACGCCACCGACTGTCCCGTGAAGGTCTCCCGGTGCCCCATGCATCGCAGGCTCTGCCGGTACGCCCACACGGCGCGCTCGTCATCGCCGCACAGCTGGAGAATCTCGGCCAGTTCGGCCCAGGCGAAGGAGGCCTGCCGGCTGGCCTCCGATGCCTCGAGCATCAGGGCGCCCCGTTCGTATGACTCCTGGGCGGCCGCTCGCTCGCCCTGTGCCAGCCGGGCGGCTGCCAGGACCAGGTGGTTTCGCGCGCTCTGCAGACGGTGGTCGGATCCCAGGAGGGACAGTGCCCGTTCCGCGTGCTGGATGGCCTCGGGCGCGTTCCCCAGGCGGAGCTCGGCATGGGCCAGCGCCGAGAGGCAGTACGCGACATCCACACTGCTGCCGACGTCGCGCAGGGTCGCCAGGCTCTGTTCGAGCACCTGGCGCGCGGTCTCCGGCTGCGGTGTCTCCGACTGCAGCAGCACCATGGCATAGGCGTTGCGCAGCCGGGCGAGCGCCCGCTCGTCCTCGCCCTCGGCGTAAATGGCCAGGGCCTTTTCGATCAGCACCAGCGCGTCGGCGGTCTGGCCATTGCGGTGCATGACCACGCTGGCGTTCCAGTACGCGGCGCCCAGAGCCCGGGAGTCCGTGATCGTATCGGCCTGGTCGATCGCCTTGGTGGCCAGGTAACGGGCGCGGTTCAGATCGCCACGCTCCATGTAGACCCCGACGAGCGTGGACAGCAGCTCGACGCCGATCACGGTCGGCGCGAGCTGGAGCTCCTCCAGTTCCCGCAGCGTGGACTCGGCCAGTTCGATGGCGTGCGAGAGATCTCCCAGCTCCCGGTAGCACCGGCACAGAGCGATCACCAGGCTGAGCCGCGACACCAGGTCCGGCCGCCGCACGGAGTGCGAGCGCAGCGCCTCCAGCCGGGTCACGGCCTCTTCGAGTCGCCCCGCGTGCTCGAGGGCACGGGCTATGCCGTGCTCCGCCTTGTACCAGATCTCGGGCTGGGAGTCGGCCGTCACCGAACCCTGAACGGATTGGTACGCCTCCAGCGCCGCCTGGGGGTCACCGTTGTTCAGGGCCATCTCGGCATAGTTGAGCTCGACCTGCAGTTCATTGACGGAGGCCTCCACCGTGGCACCCGTCAATTCGGACGCGTCACAGCCGAGCCGTTTCGCCAGCGCGGCCAGAACCTCCACCGACGGCGTGCGCTTTCCCGCCTCAAGCAAAGAGATGTAGCTCGGCGACAAACCATCCCCAGCCAGATCGGCCTGGGACAAGCCAGCGGCCCGGCGTAGTCGTCGTATGCGTGCACCCACGTCATGCGAGACGTTCATATTTACTCCACGACCGTATTGACAGGGCTTGACTAGAGAGTCAAGTTTACCCATGCGGTCAACTATAGATGCGAAAACCTCGCTCCATGGTCTGTGACCTGCGGACCCTTGCGACGATCCACCCGAGACTCGTTCGTCCGCGCAAGCTCATCGGGGCGGCATGGTGATGACGTTGCTATCGACTCCACACCACCGGCTAAGGCGATGTGGGCGTCCCCGGCGGCGATGGCGCGGGCCGCCTGGATGACCGCCTCGAGGCCGGAGGCGCACAGCCGGTTGAAGGGCCCCAGCCTCGCTCGTCATCCGCACCTCATCCTCGACGGACACCCTGTAGTACGCCCTACTTCGGTGCGTGGAAGCCGCCGATCCTCTGCTCGAGCAGGTCGGCCAGCCGTAGCGGGGTGCGGTCCTCGAACATCGGACCGATGAGCTGCACTCCCACCGGCAGGCCCTCGGAGGGCCGACCCGCTGGTATGGCGGTGGCGGGCAGGCCGGGCATGGTGGCCAGACCAGCCCAGACGAGCTGGTCGAAGTAGGGGTACTCGACGCCGTCGATGTCGATCCGGCGTTCCAACAGATCGGGGTTGTGGTCGTGCGGGAACGCGGGAGTCGGCGTGATCGGGCACACCACGGCGTCGAACTCGGCGAAGAGCTGCCGCCAGCCGTGACGGTGGAGCTCGCGATGGTTGTTGGCCTCGATCCAGTCGCGGTGGCTGAACACCATCCCGCGCAGCCGCGCCGCGTCGAGGCTCTGGTCGTCCGCGCTCAGTCCGGCGGCGCGGGTCCGCAGCTGCTCGTACGCTTCGACGGGAAAACGCGCGACGGAGCCCGAGAACAGCAACTGCGTGTAGAGCGTAGCGGCTTCGGCCAGGTCGGGCAGCAGCGGAGTGTGCCGTTCGACGCGGGCGCCGCCGTCGACAAGTGCATCGGCCACCCGGTTCACGCCCGCCCGCACAGCGGACCCGGTCGGAATGAGCGGATGCTCGTCGAGGACCAGGACCCGGAAGTCGCCGAGCCGCTCGTGGCGCGCGGGCGGCAGCGTCAAGTCGTGCGCCACGCCCAGCGTCAGCGGGTCCGGTCCGGCCATGACGTCGAGCAGGAGCGTGAGGTCGCGGGCGGTACGCGCCATCGGGCCGACGACGGCGAGGTCGAGGTCGACCGGCAATGCCGGCGTGGTCGGCGGGACCATGCCGCGGTTCGCCACCAGCCCGAGTGTCGGCTTGTGCGCGTAGACACCGCAGAAATGCGCGGGGGTGCGCAACGAACCGCCGATGTCGGAGCCGATGGACAACGCGCCGAATCCAGCCGCCAGGGCCGCCGCCGATCCGCCGGAGGAGCCGCCCGACGTGCGAGCGTGATCCCACGGGTTGTTGGTGGTGCCATAGATCTCGTTGAAGCTCTGCAGATCTTGCAGCCCCAAAGGCACATTGGTCTTACCGAGCACCACCGCGCCGGCGGCCCGGAGCCGCGACACCTGTACCGCGTCCTCGGCCGGCACAAAGTCGCGGTACATCGGCATGCCCCAGGTCGTGGGCAGCCCGGCGATGTTGTAGGACTCTTTGACCGTCACCGGAATACCGAGCAGCGGCCGATCCTCGCCGCGGGCACGCGCCTGGTCGGCATGGTGCGCGGCGGCCCGCGCACGGTCGAAGTCCGGCACGCAGATCGCGTTGATCACCTTGTCGTCCCGCTCGATACGGGCGATTGCCTCGTCGGTCAGCTCCACCGATGTCACTTCACCGGCACGCAAGGCGGCCGCGAGTTTTTCGGCCGTCTGAAAGTTCCAGTCCATGAATCCGACCGTACTGACCTCTGGAAGAGGTCATAAAATGCCGATTCGTACAACGGGATAGATGTCTCAACTCATCATGTTGCTCTCTGGCCACAGAAAATTCGCCCGACCGCCGGCCATGGCGACGCGCGGCGGCCTGGCGCACCTACGGAGATGGCAGCGGCCCGATCTGCCGGCGAAGCACAGCGACTCATGACGAAGTACAACGATCTCGGTGTACGCGGCGGTCGACCGGCCCATCAGGAGCAGGCAGCCCAGCAGTCGGCAGAACACCAGGCAGAGCAGTCGCAGACCCACGATCACTGATCATGCCCATACGCGGGCCATCGCAAAGCCCCCCAGTCAACCACCGTGCGGCAATAATGACATCCATCAGACCTCCCCGCAGGTGGGTATCTCGGCGAAGGACTGAACGGCGCGCTCCCGCACCCCCGCGGTGAGCCTGAAACATCGACACCAGGAACGACGACGTCACATACTGACCCTCGTCGAAATCTGACAACGGGGCCTTCTGCGTCCGGGCCTTCCAGGACGGCGACTTCTGCCGCAATCACGATGAGGAATCGCAGTGAACGCACCTACGTCGCCGGCCGCTTGGGTGACCGGCGAGATCATCGACGGCCGGTACCGGGTGATCGGCGAGCTTGGCCGGGGCGGGATGGGCGTCGTGCACCGGGTACGGCATCTCGCCTGGGGCATCGACATGGCGGTGAAGAGTTCACGGCCCGAGCTGTTCCGGAGCCCCGGCGATCAGGAGCTGTTCGTCAGGGAGGCCGAGGCGTGGGTGTCCCTCGGGCTCCATCCGAACGTCTGCGCCTGCCATTACGTGCGGGTGATAGACGGTGTCCCCCGCGTGTTCGCCGAGTACGTCGACGGCGGCAGCCTGGCCGAGTGGATCGGCGACGGGCGTCTCCACGCCGGGGACGCGCGGCAGGCCCTCGCCCGTGTTCTCGACACGGCAGTCCAAGCGGCCCGTGGACTCGAGCACGCCCATGGCAGAGACCTGGTGCACCAGGACGTGAAGCCGGCCAACATTCTGCTCGACGGTACGGGCGCCGCGAAGATCACCGACTTCGGTCTCGCCCGGTCCAAGGCCACCACGGCCCCGGCTGACCTCCAAATGGCGCCGGGCGTCAGCGTGTTGGTGCCATTCGGCGGCATGACCGTCGGCTACGCGTCCCCGGAGCAGCTCGCGGGCGAGCCCGTCGGGCGGCGCAGCGATGTCTACAGTTTCGCGGTCTCGGTCCTGGAGATGTTCACCGGCGGTGTGCATTGGGCGGCTGGTTCGGTCGCGGGTCTCGCACTGGAGGAATACCTGGCCGACCCCTCGAATCCGGTCGCGGCGCCGCCGGAAGTCGCCCACCTGCTCCGGCGCTGCCTGCGGCAGCACCCGGCCCACCGGCCGGCCTCGATGGCGGACATCGCGGATGTACTGACCGGAATCTACGAGCAGGTGACCGGCTCGGCGTATCCGCGTCCCACGTCGCAGGCCGCCGATCTGCGCGCCGACGAGCTCAACAACCGTGGCCTGTCGCTCCTCGACCTGGACCGGGCCGCCGACGCCGAACATGCCTTCGACCAGGCGCTCGCGGTCGACCCGCACCACGTCGGGGCCGTGTACAACGGTGGCCTGTTCCGGTGGCGTACGGGGGCGATCACCGATGGGGAACTCGTCGCCCAATTGGAGGCGATCCCACGTGGGTCCGGCGCGTCCTCCTGGCAGGTGCGGCTGTTTCTGGCCCGGGTCCACCTCGAACGCGGCGACCTCGCGGCGGCACGCGACCTGCTCGACGCCCTCGCGTGCGAACGGCCCGACGACACCGACGTACGGGCGGCGCTGCGGGTGGCGGCCTCCGGAACCGTGGCCGATGCCCGCCACACCAGCACCCGGGAGTTTCGCGAGCCGTTCGCGGTGCCGTTCGCGCCGGTGAAACTGCTCGCCCGGCACGAGGTGATGGGCTACCTGCCGATCCGGTTCACTCCCGACGCACGCCTCGCGCTGAGCGGCCACTGGGACGGCGTGCTACGGCTGTGGGACACAGCGTCCTGCGCACAGCGGCTGGCAGTCAGGGGCCACGGTACGCAGGTGCTCGGCGTCGACCTCACCCCTGACGGCTCGTACGCACTGTCCACGAGCCGCGACGGCACGGTGCAGTTCTGGGATCTCAGGGCGGGCAGGTGTACCCGCGTCATCCGCTCCGCCGCACGCGCCACGGGGTGCCCGGTCAGGTTGAGTGCCGACGGGCGCATCGGTGTGTGGCAGGGTGTGGACGGGCGCGTTCAGGTCTGGGAACCGCGGACCGGGATCTGCCGGTGGTCGCTCGGGGCAGCGTTCAGGGACAACTACCTGGACGGCTCGCCGTACGAGGTGAGCGCCGACGGGCACCATGTGCTCACCGCCGAGGAGGACGGGGCGCGGCTGTGGAGCGTGGCCGATGGCCGGTGCCGGGTGCTGCCCGCTGACTCGGAGACGCATGCGCTGTGCTTCAGTCCCGACGGGCGGATGGTCGCGGTGGCCGGCGAGGACCGGGTGATCCGGTTGTGGGATGTGGGGGACGGCCGGCGGGTCCGTATGTTGCGCACGTTGACGGGGCTGACCGCCGCGGCCGGTCACCTGGCCTTCGGCGACAGTGGGCGGCTGCTGCTGTCCGGAACGACCGGCGACCACACTGTTCAGATCTGGGAGCTGAGCAGCGGCCGGTGTCTGCGGACCTTCACCGCCCACGCGTACGGAATGCACCACGTCGGATTTCCGGACCGCGACGACCGGTTCGGCGCTTCCGTCGGCGGGCATCCCGAACTCCCCATGCATAGCTGGCGGTTGCCCGATACCGAATACGCCGCCGAGCCGCACGTGATCAAGCCGCGCGAGTACGCGGAGGTCAACCGGCTCGGCGAACTGGCCGAGGAACTGCTCGCCGACGCACGCCAGGCGATGTCGAACGGCCGGCACCGGTCAGCCCTCGGCCTGCTGACCCGCGCACGGGAGATACCGGGATACGAGCGCGCGCCCCAGGTCCTGGCCGCCTGGCACGAACTGGGCCGCTCGGCGCGCCGCATACGGCTGCGCTCCGCCTGGTCGCGGCCACTGGACGCCGGCCACCTCTCCTTCGGCGCCATCACGGCGATCGGTGTCGCCGCGGATGTCCGGCTCGCCGTCAGCGGGCAGAGCGACGGCACCGTACGGATCTGGGATCTGGACAGCGGCGCGTGCACGCACGTCCTCGACGATCACCCGGGCAGGGTGGGCGGGGTGGCGTTGAGCGACGACGGCCAGTACGTCCTGTGCCAGGGCACCAAGCCGCTCGCGATCATTCGGCGGCGACTGGCGGACGGCGAGTGCCGTCGGCTGACTCCGGACTGGGACATGAGGAGGACCATCACGTTCGCCGGCGACGGAAGGTACGCCTGGCTCGGCGGCGGCGACGGTGTCCTGCGCCGATGGGACCTGGACGACGACCGCTGCACCGCGACGATCAGCGGGAACGGCCCGGTCAACGTGATCTCCACGTCCGCGGACGGGCGGCTCGCGGCGGTCGGCGACAGCAACGGTGTGGTCCGGCTGCGGGATCTCGACACCGGAGCCTGCCTGCGGACCTGGACCGGCCCCCGGGAACCGATCCTGTCGGCGTGCCTGAGCGCCGACGGCCGCCTGGCCATGTCCACACACCAGATCATGTCCTCGGGCGCCGAGGACGAACCGATCCGGCTGTGGGACGCCGGTTCCGGGCGCTCCGTACGCGAGTTCGCGGGGCACGAGGGCTGGGTCTCCGCCGTGCGGTTCACACCCGACGCCCGGTTCGCCTTCTCGGCCGGCCACGACAGATCGGTACGGATGTGGGAGGTCGCCACCGGCCGATGCCTGCACGTGTTCGAAGGACACCAACAACGCATCCGGCACCTCGAACTCACCCCCGACCTGCGCAATTTGGTCTCGGCGGGAGACGACGGCATCCGGCTCTGGGACCTCGACTGGGAGCTGGCGGCCGACTGAGCGGAGCGGGATGCGTACCGTCCGACGCCGCGGACGGCACGCTCACGTTCACCGTCTCGTCCCCCGAAGCCCTCCCCTCACACACAAGGAGACGATCCTCTGTGACGCCCTCGGCCACCGTCACGCTCACCCTCGTCGAGGGCCGGGTGAAGCCCGGCGCGTACGTCTTCGAGGAGCGCACCACCTGCGTCCTCGGCCGCTCCACCGACTGTTCGCCGCAACTGCCCGACGACTCCGACCACAAGACCGTCTCCCGCCACCACTGCCTGCTCGACATCAACCCGCCGGACATCCGCATCCGCGACTTCGGCAGCCTCAACGGCACGTACGTCAACGGCGAGAAGATCGGCCAGCGGCGCCGCGGCCTCACCCCCGAGGAGGCCGCCGCGGATTCCTACCCCGAGCACGACCTCAAGGACGGCGACCGGATCCGCCTCGGTGACACTGTGTTCCGCGTCGACATCACGCGGCCGCAGGTCGCCACGCTGAGGCTCGCGCGCTGCGCCAAGTGCGAGCGCGAGCTGGACGACGAGGCGGGCGGCCGCCCCGGCGAGTTGTTGTGCGCCGCCTGTCAGGCCCGGCCCGACGCCGTGCTCAAGCTGCTGCTCGAGCTGGCGCACGGCGGCCGCGCCGACCTCAAGGCCATCCGCGGCTACTCGGTGATCCGGGAGCTCGGTCGTGGCGGCATGGGCGCGGTGTACCTGGCCCGGCACGAGGCCACCGGCGTCGAGGTGGCGCTGAAGGTGATGCTGCCGAAGGTGGCGGCGAGCGAGACGGCGCGCGCCCGGTTCCTGCGGGAGGTGGCGCTCACCCGGGCGATGAGGCATCCGCACGTCGTCGCGCTGCACGACGCGGGTTTCGCGAACGGAACCTTCTATCTGACAACCGAGTTCTGCACCGGCGGCAGCCTGGACCGGCTCGTCGCCCAACGCGGCGGGCGACTCCCGGTCGAGGAAGCGGTGCCCATCGCGGTGCAGGCGCTCAAGGGCCTGGAACACGCGCACGGGCAGGGCGTCGTCCACCGCGACCTGAGCCCCTCCAACATCCTGCTGCACCGGGAGACCGACGGCTCGACGACGGCGAAGATCGCGGACTTCGGCATCGGAAAGGCCTTTGACCAGGCGGGTCTGAGCGGGCTGACACGCACCGGCACCACGGCGGGCAAACCGATGTTCATGCCGCGCCAACAGGTCATCGACTTCCGCAAGGCCACCCCCGCCGTGGACGTCTGGGCATTCGCCGCCTGCCTCTACCACACGCTGACCGGAAGGCCCCCGCGCGAGTTCCCGCGCGCCAAGGACCCCTGGCAGGTGGTCCTGCAGGAGCCGGCGATCCCGATCCGCCGCCGCGACCCGGCCATCCCGCGACGCCTCGCGGAGGTCATCGACACGGCGCTGCGGGAGCACCCCGAGATCGGCTGCGCGAGCGCGGCGGAGCTGCGCGGGGCGCTGGAGCGGGCGGGGCGGTGAGCCCTGACAGCGGCAGGGGTTGTGCGGGGCTCCGTCGAACGGCCCCTCGATACTCGGGCCGCGGGCGATGCTCACCGCGTGGCCGGCCCTGGTGCCGCCCTCCGCGATCATCAGATACCAGTGGTCGCCGCGCCGGAACACATAACGCAATCTTCTCGGCTGCCACCACCAGGTCAGCACCTGCCGCATGAGGTCAGGACCGACGCGGCCGTCGGCCCCCGCCTGTCGGGTTGTTCATCAACATGCCCAACCCGGTGGACGCCTCAGCCCGGCGAGAGCCGCAGGACGGCTCCCGGCTTGTCCGTGGACGGCGCCGAGTGCGAGGCCAGGGACTCGGTCACCGGAGCAGTTCGAGCACTCTCCACCCTTGGCAATCCTTATTAATTAATATTTAATCGTCGGACTGGTGGTAACAGCCTTCCTCCAGAGACTCTTTCACGTCCCCACCGGAGCCCCCTCTTGGACCTCGCAGACTTCCTCGGCCGTCTGAGCCGTCGCAGGCTCGCCGCCATCGTGCGCGGACGCTCGGCGGACGCCGCCCTGCATACCGTTCTCACTCTCGTCGAGGAGGGAGTCGACCTCATCGAGGTCTCGCTCAACACCGACGACGCCTGCGGTGTGATCGCGAAGGCCGCCCGCTCAGCCGGCCAGGACGCGTTCATCGGTGCGGGCACCGTCGTCACACGCGACGACTTGCTGCGCGCCCAGGACGCCGGCGCCGCATGGGTGGTCACCCCCGTCGTGGGTGAGGGCGTCACCGCCGCCGTGGAACAGCGCCTGCCCGTACTGGCCGGAGCCCTGACCCCCACGGAGGCCGCCGCCGCCATGGCCGTCGGCGCCACCGCGGTAAAGCTCTTCCCCGCCTCCCTCGGCGGCCCCGCCTACCTCCGAGCCCTGAAAGACCCCTTCCCCGACCTTCCGGTGGTGCCGGTCGGCGGAGTGGACGCGCAGGCCGTGCCGGAGTACTTCGCGGCTGGGGCCCTCGCCATCGGCGTCGGCTCGCCGCTGGTCGGCGACGCGGCTCGCGGCGGCGACCTGGACGGACTGCGGCTGCGGGCCCGCCGGTTCCGCGCCGTGTGTCAAGGAGAGGAACCCGCCGCGTGACGTCCGGAGCAGCCGCCGATGTCCTGACCTTCGGCGAGACGATGCTGTCCCTCCAGTCCGAAGGGCCGCTGGCCACCGGTGCCCCGGCCCGTACCGCGGTGGCCGGGGCCGAGTCGAACGTCGCCGTCGGGCTGGCCCGTCTGGGACACCGCGTGTCCTGGGCGGGCCGCCTCGGCGCGGACGAGCCGGCGCGCCTGATCCTGCGGACGCTGCGCGGCGAAGGCGTCGACGTGCACCACGCCACGACCGACCCCGACGCGTCCACGGGCGCCCTGCTGCGCGAACGCCTCGTGGCCGACGTGACGCGTGTGCACTACTGGCGATCGGGATCCGCCGCCTCCCGCCAGCGACCCGAGCACCTCGCCCCGGCACTGGCCGCGGGCGCCCGCGTGCTGCATGTCACCGGCATCACCTGCGCCCTCGGCACCGGCCCCCTCGCCTCGGTGACCACCGCCGTCGAACACGCGCGGGCACACGGCTGGACCGTGGTCCTCGACATCAACTACCGCGCTCGCCTCTGGAGCAGGGACGAGGCAGCGGACACCCTGCGTCGGCTCCGCGGCAGTGTCGACGTGATCATCGCGTCGGACGACGAACTACCCCTGGTCGTGAGTGACGACGACACGGAGGGCGAAGCTGCCCGGGTGAGCCGGCTACTGGCCGGCGGAGCACGCGAAGTGGTCGTCAAACGCGGAGGCGACGGCGCGAACCTGTACGGCGCCGACGGCCGTCACTTCCACCAGCCCGCCCACAGCGTCCCGGTCCTCGACACGGTGGGCGCCGGGGACGCCTTCTGCGCCGGATACGTCTCGGGCCTCCTGGACGGTCTGCCGCCGGCCGACCGCCTGCGACGCGCGGGCACCACCGGCGCGTTCGCGGTCGCCGCCCGCGGCGACTGGGAAGGCCTGCCCCACCGCGACGAACTCGCCCTCCTCGACGCCCCGCCCGGAAGCGCCATCCGCTGACGGCCCCGCCCCCAACCACCCACCACCGGAGTCCCCATCCATGCCCGCGCCCACCCGCACACCCGAAGTCGGCACCGAGTTCACGCCCCTCGCCACCGACCGGCTCGAGCTGGGAGAGGGGGTACGTCTCCTGGACGACGGACGCATCGTGCTCGTCGACATCCTCACCGGCCGGCTGCTGACACTGCCTTACGATCCCGACGGCGCTCTGATCGAGCTGGCCCGCCTCGGCGAACCGCTCGGCGCGGTCGCGCCCTTGAACACGGGGGCCGGCTTCCTCGCCGCGGCGGGCACCGGTTTCGCCTGGCTCGCCGAAGACGGCACTCTCACCAGCCGTAAGCGCCTGCCGGACCTGGAGGGGCCACCACTGCGCCGGATGAACGACGCCGTATGCGACGCGCAGGGCCGCTTCTGGGCCGGCTCGATGGCCTACGACGCCGATCCCGGCGCGGGTGCCCTGCACCGGCTGGATCCGGACGGCACGGTCGTCACCGTCTTGAAGGACCTGACCGTGCCCAACGGCCCGGCGGTCAGCCCCGACGGAGCCACCCTGTACCTCGCCGACAGTGCCCACGGCGCCGTGTACGCCTACCGCATGCATCAGGCAACGGGGGCGCTGTCCGGCCGACGGGTCTTCTTCCGGCTCGCCCCTGGCAACGGCAGCCCCGACGGGATGACCGTGGACGACGAGGGCCGGCTGTGGTCGGCGGTGTGGGGAGCGGCAGAGGTCCGCTGCTACGCGCCGGACGGACAGCTCCTGCTGAGACTCGGCCTCCCAACTGGACAGCCCACGAGTGTCTGCCTGACCGGCGACCGGCTGATCGTGACCACCGCCCGGTACGGCCTCGACGCTCCCGGCCCGCTGGACGGAGCCGTGCTGTCCGTCCCCTGCGACGCCACAGCGCCCACAGCGTCGCCTGCCGCTTCCCGTTCCGATCAGCTCATCGGACCGCTGGTGCCGAGGCCCTGACCGCGCCACGGGACACAGGCCCGGTGCCGGGCGAGGCCGGTCTCCCCGGATGCCGTCACCCGGCTTCTCGGTCCGCCGAGCGTGCTGGTCAACAACGCCGGCCGCAACTCCCACGCCGACCCGGTCACCATGACCGCCGCCGAGTGGGACGCGGTGTTCGCCGTCGACCTCAAGAGCGCCTGGCTGCTCAGCCGGGCCGCGCTGCCCTCGATGATCGAGGCGCGCCACGGGGCGATCGTCAACATCGGATCCATCCATGCCGAGCAGACCAGTGCCGGGTACTTCCCCTACGCCGCCGCCAAGGCGGGTCTCGTCGGGCTCACCCGCAGCATCGCACTGGAGGTGGTCCGCCACGGCATCCGGGGCAACGCCGTCAGCCCGGGATGGATCCGCACGGCCCCGGTCGACGACTGGCCGGCCCGCAGCTCCGACCCGGTGTTGGAGCGGACCGTGGTCGAGGCCACCCTCTGGGCCGCATCGGAACGCCCGATGAGGTGGCCGCGGTGGTGTGCTTCCTGGCTTCTCCGGCCGCGTCCTTCGTGACCGGGGCGGACTGGCGTGTGGACGGGGGCTCACGGCCCGCTATGCCGTACCGCCGGCGTCATGACGGAACCGGGACGGGATCCTCTCTTGGCACCCCTTAATAATTCATATTTAATCTAGGGGCTGCCGCCGCCCTTCCCGAGGAGTCCTCTCATGCTTCCCACCGCCACCTCCCCAGCGGACCGCCTCGACGGCCGCTGCGTGCTGGTCACCGGCGCCGCCTCCGGGATAGGCGCGGCCACGGCGCACCGGCTCGCCGCCGAAGGCGCACGCGTCGTCGTCGCAGACATCGACGAGGAGGCGGGCAAGGCCGTGGCGGCTGCCGTCCGGGAGGCCGGCGGCCACGCGCTGTTCCAGCGCTGCGACGTCTCCGAGGAGTCGTCCTGGGACGACACGGTGAAGGCCGCCCGTGAGGCCTACGGCCCGGTTCAGGCGCTGGTGAGCAATGCCTACGCGGTAAGGGTCGCGGCGGCCCATCAGACCAGCGCGGCCGAGTGGAACCGGCAGCTCGCGGTAACCCTCACCGGATCGTTCCTCGGTGTACGCGCCTGTCTCGCCGATCTGATCGCGACCGGCGGCAGTGTGGTGCTGGTCTCCTCGGTGCACGCCCTGGTGGGCTTGCCCGGGCGGCCCGCATACGCCGCGGCGAAGGCCGGCCTGACGGGGCTGGCCCGGCAGCTGGCCGTCGAGTACGGCGGCCGCGTCCGGGTGAACAGTGTGCTGCCCGGCCCCGTCCTTACCCGCGCCTGGGACGGCATAGGCGAGGAGGACCGGCGGGCCACAGCCGCGGAGACCGCTGTCGGGCGACTCGGCCGCCCCGAGGAGGTCGCCGCCGCGGTCGCCTTCCTGGCCGGCGACGACGCCTCGTTCATGACCGGTGCCTCGCTCGTCGTCGACGGTGGCTGGAGTGTCCTGAAGAACTCCTCGTGAACCTCGCCGGACCTCAGCGACCGGTCTCTTGCCCCCACGCCTCGCCTTTTGGAGCAAACCTCTTGAGAATCTCCCGGGTTGAAACGTTCGCCGTCCCGCCCCGCTGGCTGTTCTGCCGCATCGAGACCGACGACGGCGCGGTCGGATGGGGCGAGCCGGTCGTGGAGGGCCGGGCGGCGACCGTCCGCACCGCCGTGCACGAGCTCGCCGAACATCTGATCGGCCAGGACCCCATGCGGATCGAGGATCACTGGCAGGTGATGACCAAGGGGTCGTTCTACCGCGGCGGCCCGGTCCTCTCCAGCGCCGTCGCCGGACTCGACCAGGCTCTGTGGGACATCGCGGGCAAGACACTCGGAGTGCCGGTCCATGTGCTGCTCGGCGGTCCGGTGCGCGAGCGGGTGCGGGCCTACAGCTGGGTCGGCGGTGACGAGCCCGCCGAGATCGCCGATGCCGTCAAGGCACAGGTCGAAGCCGGCTTCACCGCGGTCAAGATGAACGCCTGCGGGCGGATGAACAGGCTTGCCACCGCAGCGGACATCGCCGCCGTCGTCGAACGGGCCGCCACAGCCCGCGAAGTCCTGGGACCCGAACGTGACTTCGCGATCGACTTCCACGGGCGATTCAGCGCCGCCAACGCACGCCGTGTCCTGCCCCATCTCGCCCCGCTGGCCCCGCTGTTCGCCGAAGAACCCGTCCTGCCCGAGTACGCCCACCGCCTGAGTGAGGCCGTCGCGGCATCGTCCGTCCCGATCGCCACGGGCGAGCGCATCTACTCGCGCACCGAGGCCCTGCCCGCACTGCAGGCCGGTATCGCGGTGCTGCAACCGGACCTGTCGCACGCGGGCGGGATCTCCGAGGTGCGGCGTATGGCGTCGCTGGCGGAGACCTTCGACGTGCTACTGGCCCCGCACTGCCCGCTGGGCCCGATCTCCCTGGCGGCAAGCCTCCAAGTAGCCTTCAGCACACCGAACTTCCTCATCCAGGAACAAAGCATCGGCATCCACTACAACGAAGGCGCCGAAGTCCTGGACTACGTGGTCGACCCTGAGGTCTTCCGGTTCGACGAGGGGCACATCCGCCGGCCTCTCGGGCCCGGACTGGGCATCGAGGTCGACGAGCAGGCGGTACGCCACGCCGACGACAGGGCACCGGACTGGCACAGCCCCGTCTGGCGCCATGGGGACGGCTCGTTCGCCGAGTGGTGACCCCTCCCGGGGCGGACCGGCACAGGCGGGCGGCGCCGGTCCGGGACCGGGCGCCGCCCGCGTGCGGCAGACCGCTGCGGGGATCAGCCGGGCAGGTCCACGCCCTTGGCACGCACGGCCGTACGCGGTACGGCCACCAGCTCGGCGGTCTCGACGGCGGCACGGGTGTAGGCCGCTTCCAGTCCGTCGCGCACGGAGGCGTCCAGGTAGATGTCGGCTGCGGGGTCCAGGGGCAGGACGCGGATCTCGATGCCGTGCAGTCGAACGGCCTCGGCGAAGCGGCGTAGCCCGATCTCCCATTCCGGGCCGTACCAGAAGTGGTCGGCGACGAGTTGTCCGTCGATGTAGGCGCGGGCGGCGTCCCCCGTGTAGCGCAGCCGCAGCAGCACCTCGCCGTCACCGTCCAGGGCCGTTGCCGGGACGTCGACGCGGTGCACGGCGGCCTTGCCGAAGTCCGCGTCGCGCGGGGCCGAGGCCCGCAGGTGGGAGCCGCCGGTACGAGCCGGCGCGGCAACCGCGTCTCCCTGTAGGCAGCGCAGGGCCGGCTGCGGCAACTGCGGCGCGGGGCTCAGCGGCCAGCGGGTGAACACACCGTCCTGGGTGGGCCGTCCGACGCCGTCTCCGTGCAGCGTGGCGGGTGCGGGCAGCAGTGCCATGGACGGCGCGGTGGAGGCGATGTGCAGGCGCAGTTCGTCTCCGTCGGCGAGGACCAGGTCGTCGCTGAGGACGAGCCGGTCCTGTCCGTCGACGCGGATCCTGTTCAGGCGCAGCGCTTCGTCGTGCGACAGCACCAGGACCTGTGCGGTGCCGGACGGGCCGTTCAGGGTCAGCAGCGCTCCAGTGCCCGGCTCGGTCACCGTGACCAGCGTGCCGTCCGCACCCTGCTCCACCCGGGCCGGGCCCTCGACATCCACGTCCCCGCTCAGGGACAGGGCGGCCGGGATACCGTCGACGACGGCCAGCACGGTGAGCGTTCCGGCCGCGGAGTCCAGGCGGGTTACGGGCTGGGCGGTGGCCCAGTCCAGCCGCAGCCCGCCGCCGAGGTCCAGACCGATCGGCCAGACGAAGTGCGCTCCGGAGGCCACACGGACCGGCTGCGCGGGCAGCGTGACGGTGCGGCCGCCGTCGAGGTGCACCCGGAACTGGACGCCGTCGTGGTCCGGCATTCTGTCGTGCGGTTGGTGGTTGTTGACGAACAGGAAGCCACTCTCGCCCGCCGAGCGGACGGCCCAGCGCAGGGTGACGCGGTCGTCGAGCGAGGCGGGTTCGGTGTCGGGCAGCGCCAGCGGCATCCGCGCCAGGTCCGAGCCGTAGCCGTGCAGGAACAGGTGGAGCAGGCGCAGACCGTGGAAGGAGGGCCGGACCTGGCCGTACTCGCCGAGCGGTGCCTGGAAGTCGTAGGTCACCGTCGGCATGTCGTTGGGGTAGCCGGTGTCGTGGCTCTCCTGGTTGGGCTCCTTCAGGTCCGTGCGCTGCGAGCAGCCGTGGTACAGGTAGTAGCCCTGCCAGACCGAACCGCTGCCCAGCTTGGTCAGCGCCAGCGAGGTGACGTCCTCGGCGGGCACGATGGGCCGGCGGTGGTAGGCGATCGCCATGCCGCCGCCCAGTTCGCAGGTGGCGTACGGGTAGCGGCTGGTGTCCGGCCCGGCGCCGGTCGCCGTGGCGGAGCGAAGGTCGGCCCCGATGGCGTGGTCGTCCCGGATCGGTGTGAAGAAGAAGTGGCGGCGCATCTCCCGGGCCGGCCCGATCCGGGCGTCCTCCCAGAACACTTCCGAGTAACCCCCGTACAGCGGCAGCAGCGTGTCGCGCGGGATGTCGGCCGCACCCCAGGCCGTCGCGGTCCACAGCGGTGCCCGCATGCTGTGGTCCTCGGCCATGCGTCGCAGGGTGGCCAGATGCCCGGGCTGGTCGTAGAGCTCGTTCTCCACCTGGAGGGCCACGATCGGGCCGCCGTCGTCGTGGAAGAGGCCGCGCAGTTCATGGGCGATGCGCCGGTAGTAGGGCTCGACCAGCGCGAGGTAGGCCGGGTCGTCGGTGCGCGGGGTGCAGTCGACCTCGTTCAGCCAGTCGGGGTGACCCCCGTTGCGGCATTCGCCGTGGGACCAGGGGCCGAGCCGCACCACCAGGGTCAGGCCGAGTTCGCCGCACAGCGTCACGAAACGGCGCAGGTCGAGATCGCCGTCGAAGCGGAGTGTGCCGCGTTCGTTCTCGTGCTGGTTCCAGAACAGATAGGTGGCCAGCAGGTCGATGCCACCGGCCTTGATCTTGAGTAGCTCCTCTCGCCATTCGGCAGCGGGGTAACGGCTGAAGTGGAACTCCCCCATCACCGGGATCCACGGGCGGCCGTCCCGGATGAGGCTCTGGCTGTCGACCGTCAGCGAGTGAGGCGCGTCGGCGGAACTGCCCATGGGCAGGTGCCCGGCCAGGAGCTTGGAGGCTTCGCGGGCGTGCAGGGACAACATGAAAGGTGGCTCCAATGACGACGGATGAAGTGCGTCCATCGTCGGTCGGGCCCGCAGCCAGGTCAAGATGTATTCATAATTAATACCTTTTCCCGGGTGGCGCCGAACATGGCTCGACGACTGGGGACCGAGTCCACCCGGGCCCGACTCATGGCGTCGAGGGGCACTTTGACGGGACGCCCACCGGGCAGGCGGGGCGGGCCTTGCCGCACCACCCCCGTCGGCAACCAGCACACTATCGTTTAGGCATTATTTATGAATACATCTTGACAGGGGTGGGGCCACCTCGACTATGAACCCACTTCACGAGCCGCCACGCAGGAGCCGCCTGTCATGTTGACGCTTCATGCCCTTGAACCTCCGCTCCTTTGCCGGGCCAGCTCATAAGCGAGCTCCGCATCCGCCGGATCACCCCCACGGCCAGAAACGGAGGCGGCGAATGAACGGGATCAGCCGCCGTTCGGTGCTGCGCGCGACAGCCGGGGCCGGTCTGGGCGCCCTCGCCATGCCCGGTCTGGCCGCTTGCGGCTCGTCCTCGGGCAAGACGGTGACCTCGGGACGGGTCGACATCTCCCTGTGGACCCACGACCCCGGTTACATCAAGACCTTTCAGGCCGCGGTGGGCGAGAAGGCCCTGATGCGGGCCTCCCGGTTCGACTACCGGATGAACATCACCAACGCGGCCGGCAGCGACGTCGTCACCCGCATGATCGCTCAGGCGGTGGCGGACGGGAAAACCCCCGACCTGGCCGGCGTCATCATCGACCAGTTCCCCCGCGTCATGGGCTCCTCGATCGCCGAGAACCTCTTCGTCGACCTGAGTGCCACCGTCAAGCCCGTCGACGGACAGTTGCTCAAGCTCGCCCCCTACTCGGTCGACAAGATCCCTTACGGGCTGGACTCGGACAACTCCATCACCGTCCTTTATTACCGCCAGGACCTCTTCGCCAAATACGGCGTCCCCGAGGACATCGACACCTGGCAGGAGTTCGCCCGCGTCGGCGGACGCCTCTACGACAAACACGGCGTCAGCCTGGGCATGGTCGCAGGCGGTGACAACGGCTCCATCGTCAACGGTTTCCTGCAGTTCCTCCTCCAGCGCGGCGGCGGCGCCTTCGACGCCTCCGGCGACCTGACGCTCGACTCCGCCGAAGCGGTCGAGGTCCTCGACTTCATGGCGCAGGGGGTCCGGTCGGGCTTTCTGATGTCACTGCCGGATCCGTACGGCACCGCCTGCGCCGCCGCCCTGAAGTCGGGCCGTCTGGTGGCGACCTCCATGCCCAACTGGTACAACGTCTACGGTCTGCAGGCCAACGCGCCCGATCAGAAGGGCAAGTGGCGCATCAGGACGCTGCCGCGGTTCTCCGGCGGCGGCCACGTGGCCTCCACCCTTGGCGGCACCGGATTCTGCGTCCTCAAGGACAAGCCCCACACCGAGGCCGCCCTCGAACTGCTGCGCAGGGTGGCCTCTGTGGGGCTGTGCTCCCTGGCCGGCTTCGCCTTCGCCAAGTACAGCTTCCGCGGTCAGCACGTCCTGTTCAATGTCATGTTCAGCTCGCTGGCCGTGCCGTTCGCGGTCATCGTCGTACCGCTGTTCATCATGGTCGCCAAGGCACATCTGACCACACCGTACTTCGCGCTGGTCGTGCCCTGGGTGGCGCCTGCGTTCGGCATCTTCATGATGCGCCAGTTCGTCGGGCAGTCCGTTCCCGACGCCCTGCTGGATGCCGCACGGGTCGACGGCTGCACGGAGTTCGGCCTGTTCCGCCGCGTCGTGTTCCCGCTCTTGCGGCCCGCACTGGGCGCCCTGGGCGTGTGGTCCTTCCTCACCAGCTACAACAGTCTCCTCTGGCCGCTGATCGTCGTCAGTGACCCCGGCGACTACACCCTCCCGGTGGGTCTGCAGGTCGTGTTCAGCGCCACCGGCCGCCAGTACGACCTGGTTCTCGCCGGGTCCGTACTCGCCGTGGTGCCCAGCCTGCTGGTCTTCTACGTCCTGCGCAAGCAGCTGCTGGAGGGGCTCACAGCGGGCGCTGTCAAGAGCTGACCCCTTCCGGGGGCGTGCCCCAGAGCTCCGCTGCGAGCGCACCGAACCTCCTGGTGAATCCCGGCTTCGAAAGCGGATTGACCAGCTGGACGAACATCGGCACCGCGGACTCCGCGTACACACAGACCGCGAAGCCCCACAGTGGACGGACCGATCTCGTCCACGCATCGAACGGGCAGTGGGCGGTGAACACGGTGCAGACCCTGACCGGTCTGACCCAGGGCACCTACACGCTCTCCGCCTGGGTCAAGAACGA
This sequence comes from Streptomyces sp. NPDC059679, assembly GCF_042734105.1. NCBI lineage: Bacteria > Bacillati > Actinomycetota > Actinomycetes > Kitasatosporales > Streptomycetaceae > Streptomyces > Streptomyces sp. NPDC059679. The sequence goes on from NZ_JBHWES010000004.1 coordinate 261,069, forward strand.
CGGGGTGGCCTCCGCGGGGCTGGAGGCGTACTCCTGCGGTGACACGTCCCAGACCCTCGACCTCCCCAAGTCCCCGCAGTGGACCCGGGTGACTCTCATCGTCTCGGTGCTCAGCCCCTCCTGCACCGTCGGCATCTGGTCCAACTCCAGCGGGGGCACGCTCCAAGCCGACGACTTCTCCTTCACCCGCATCGCACCGGGATCCGGTGGCGCAATGCCGGTCGGCGGCGACATCACCTACCGGCGGATGAGCGCGGCCGCGGGCGGTGTGTACACGGACAGCGCCGACCGCAAGAAGGACGTGCTCGACGTCCTCGCCCCGCAGGGGTTCAACCTGGCCCGCATCCGCGTCTACAACAAGCCCGGCAACTTCGTGACCAACGGCGGAGAGAAGCAACAGCTCCAGCCGGGCTGGCAGGACATCGACGACGCCGTGAAGAACGCGCGGGACGCCAAGGCACGGGGGATGAAGATCTTCCTGTCCTTCCACTACAGCGACTTCTGGACCAATCCGGGACTGCAGATCAGGCCCGCGGACTGGGACGGTTACTCCCAGAGCCGGCTGGAATCGGCGATCTACGACTACACGACCCGCTCTCTCCAGGCGATGAAGCGCGCGGGCGTCACCCCGCAGTACGTCTCCATCGGCAATGAGATCAACAACGCCCTCGCGGACGTGAGCCGTTGGGCCAGCCCGGCCGATTACTTCGCCCTGCTGAAGTCGGCTTCGAAAGCGGTGCGGGCGACCTCGCCGACGAGCAAGATCGTGATCCACCTCACCACCCCGGACCGCGCCGCCTACACGGACTGGATCAACAACGCACGGGCCAACGGTCTCGACTACGACATCATGGGCGTATCGCTGTACCCGTTCTGGACCAACATGTCGATCGCGTCCTTGGCAAACTTCGCGAGCTGGGTCGGGTCGGCGAGCGAGAAGCCGGTCATGGTGGTGGAGACGGGCGCACCGTGGACGCTCAAGTCGAGCGGCGCGAGCGAGACGACCATGATCGCGCAGAACCACCTCGACCCCGACGGTCCGGAGAACTACGGCGCCACGCCCGACGGGCAACTGAGGTGGACGCGCGAGTTCTTCCGCGCCATGCATGACACGGGCAAGTGGTGGGAGTCTCGTACTGGGACCCGATCGCGATCGACTTCGCCGACGGGCCCGACCAGAACGGCTGGATCGTCGGCGGCGACAACGAGGTCGAGGACACATCCTTCTTCGGATACGGGCCGACCCACAAGGCTCTCCCTGGCCTGAGCGCTTTCCGTAGCTGGTGAGACACTGCTGATCGGGAGCCGGCCGCGGATGATTCTCCATCCCGGCCGACTCGCTCTTTGCGACGGGAGGTGGCAGATCCCTGCGTCCAGATGTATTCATAATTAATGTTTAGCTATAGAGTAAAGTATTGATTTTATCAGTACCTCGACACCAGGGAGCATTCGCCATGGCGTCCTACTCCGGCCGCGGCGTACACGGACAGGTCGTACATCAGCTGGGCACGCGCATCGTGGGAGGCCGGGTCGCCGAAGGCGAGACGCTGGACATCGGCGCGCTCGGAGCCGAGTTGGACGTGAGCCTGACCGTCATGCGAGAGGCGCTGAAGGTCCTCGCCGGTAAGGGCCTGATCGACGCTCGGCAGAAGCGCGGCACGTTCGTCAGGGAGCGAACCCACTGGAATCTCCTCGACGCCGATGTGATCCGCTGGCGTATGGAGACGGGCGACGGCAGTCAACTGCTGCGCGATCTCGCTGACGTGCGCTCCATTGTCGAGCCGGCCGCGGCACACCGGGCCGCTCTGCACCGCACCGACGCCGACCTGACTGCCCTCGAAATCGCCCTCGACGCCATGGGGCAGGCACACGCCGAGTCCAGCGACGCCGCCGAAGCCGACGCGGCGTTCCACAGAGCACTGCTCGCCGCCACGGGCAACGAGATGCTGCAGAGGATGGACATGCTCCTGGAACCGGGCCTCAGGGAGCGCGACCGAATGGTGCACGCCCACGGTGACGCCGACGACCCGGTTCCCAGCCATCGTGTAGTGCTCGAAGCCGTGCGCGACCAGGACCCCGCCCGAGCGGAACTCGCCATGCTGGACCTGTTGTCCAAGGCGACCGAGGACCTCGACCACCTCGCCCGTTCTCCCGACGCCACTCCCCGATCCTGAGTGACGGTCCGAACGCGTCATTCCTCGTTGAGAAAGTCACCGGCGCTCGGACTCCTGCTGAGCCTGACGGCACCGGACCGCACCGGGCGAACCGTCCAGTCGGTCGAGTAGCCGCACCCGGTGGGGCCCGGACAAGCTGCCGGCGGACGGGCCCGACGAGAGGATCGCACCGCGCCGTTCGGACCCGGCGGGAGTCAGCCGGACGTGGCGGGAGGCGGGACGGGGGCCCACGCCTTGGGCGACGAGAGCACGAAGCACGTCGCGGGTTTGCCCAGTTCGTTGAGCTGGTCGATGAGCGGCTCGAGCGCCCCGATGTCGCGCGCGACCACACGCAGGATGTGGTCGTCGGCGCCGGTGACCCGGTGGTCCTCCAAGACGTGCGGTGCGGCCTGAGCGATGTGGGCGGTCTGATGGGACTGGCGGACGCCGTTGGTGGACAGCACGATGAAAGCCTGCACAGGCCAGCCCGCCTTGACCGGATCGATGCGCGCTCCGTAGCCGGTGATCACCTGGAGGCTCTCCAGCCGTCGTACCCGGGCGGCCACGGCCGGCGGACTGAGCCCCACCCGGCGGGCCAGCTCCCGGTAACCGAGGCGGGCGTCATTCTGCAGCAGCGCGAGCAGATGCCAGTCGGTGGGGTCAAGGGTCGCCATGTCGTGATGAGACACCACGACTTAACAAACGGCAAGTCCTGCCCTGCTGTAGCCGCACAGTGTGCATTCCGGTCCGCCAATGCCTTTGCGTACGGTCTGCGCGTGCCCGATCCGGGGCGTGTCCGTCCTGCCCACCGTGGAGTACCGATGAGCCGCCGAGGCCTGCTGTTGTTCATGACCGTGTCCGTGCTGTGGGGGGTGCCGTACCTCCTGATCAGCGTGGCGCTGGAGGGGCTGGGCCCGGTGAGCGTGGTGGCGGGGCGAGTCGCGCTGGGGACCCTGGTTCTGCTGCCCGTGGCTGGCGGCGGGGCCTTCCGCGGCTGCTGCGGGAACGGTGGCGTCCGCTGCTGCTGCTCGCCGTGGTGGAGGTCGCGGTGCCATTCACACTCATCGCGGTGGGCGAGCGTACGGTGTCCTCCGGACTCGCCGGGGTGCTGATCGCCACGGAACCGCTGTTCGTCCTGGGCCTGGGTGTCCTCTGGGGCAAGCGCAAGCGGATGGCGCGCGGGGCGTGGGGCGGTGCGGCTTTTGGATTCCTCGGCGTCGTCGTCCTGCTCGGAGTGGAGGGCGCGGGTACGGGTGCCGCGCTGATCCTGGCGGCTGCGGCGTGCTACGCGGCGGGCGCCGTCATGATGCACCGGCTGTTCCCCGGCACGCCTCCCGTGGCCGTCACCACCGGCATGCTGACCCTGGCCACGCCCCCGCTACTGGCCATGGCCGCGATCACGGAACCCGCTCCGCAGGTGACGGACCGCGTCCTGTTCGCGGTCATCGGCCTGGGCGCGGCGTGCACCGCAGGGGGTTTCACCGCGTTCTTCGCCCTGATCAGCGCCGAAGGCCCCGCGCGCGCGGCGTTCATCACCTACGTGGCCCCCGTGGTGGCCGTCTCGGCCGGTGTACTGCTGCTCTCCGAGCCGGTCACCGCTCGCACGGTCACCGGTACCCTGCTGGTCCTGGCCGGCGCCGCGCTGGCCGCCCGCCGGCCCGCGGCGCCGACCTCTGCCGAGTGACCGCCACGACGGGCGTGGACCGCGGCCCGGCACTGGACGACGGCAGCCTCAGCGGGGGCCGTCGGCTCGCCCAGCACCCGAGCGGAACTCCAGACCCTGGGCCACCTTCCTTCGCTCCCAGGCTGATGCGCTACTGGCCTGCGACTTCATGGAAACAGTCACCCTGTCGGGGGTACGGATGTACGTGCTCGTGGTGATCGAACACGGCAGTCGCCGGATCCGGATCCTGAGCGCCACCGCGCAGGTTCTACAACAGACACCGGCCACACCAAGGCATCGCCAACGCCAGACCGCCGCACCCCCTGCCCCCACCGATCGACGACCCGGACACGTCAGACCGCCTCAACATACGCCGACGCGATCGCCTCGGCGTCATCCTCCACGCAGACCGACATACAGCGTGACCTGCACGGATGAAATTTCCGGCAAGGGCACTGCAGCCGCGTGCTCACGCCGGCGCAGCCCCGACCTTCCTGGGCGGGGCCTTGCGCGACGGTTCCGTTTCTTTGCCGTTCGCCTGCTCCAGACGTTCGGGACCAGCGGGGACCCTTCCCTCCAACCCCTGTGGCCCTTTGACCAACCTGAAACGGTGTACGCCGTGCCCCGGGTCCAGCCCGTGGACATCCGCAGCCCGGCCTCGGTCGGGTTGGAATCACTGCTGCGCCGATGCACCCTACGTCGCGGAGCAGTCGAGGCTTGCGAGGTCGACCGCGTCGGCCATGGCCTGCATGCCCTTGTCGTTGGGGTGCACGTGGTCGCCGTTGTCGAGGAAGGGGAGCATGCGCTCGGGGTCGTAGGGACTGCGCAGAGTCCGGTCGAAGTCGGCCACGCGGTCGAACTCGCCGCTGTCCCGGATGAATGCGTTGATCTCCTGCCGTACGGCTTCGCCTGCCGGGTCCCATTCGGGCCAGCCCTTGTAGGGGCCGACCGTGGCGCCGACCACGCACAGTCCGGCGTCATGGGACCGCTGGATGATCTCCCGGTAGCCGTCGATCACATCCTGCGCCGTCACCCCGGTGTGGGCCTTGATGTCGTTGATGCCCTCGAAGAGGAACACGGTCCGGACCCCGGGGTGGGACAGGACATCGCGGTCCAGCCGGTTGAGTGCGCTCTGTCCGGCGCCGTCGGCGAGCAGCTTGTTGCCGGAGATTCCCTCGTTGGCGACTCCCTCGACGGTCGTCGCGCTGGACGTGCGCAGCCGGCGGGCCAGGTAGTCGGGCCAGCGGCGGTTCAGATCGGTCGAGGACTGCCAGCCGTCCGTGATGGAGTCGCCCAGCGCGACCACCGCGCCGATGGAGGCACTTGTCCGTACGGTGACGGCGTCGAGGTAGTGCCAGGAGCCGGTCCGGCTGGCCCAGTTGGTGGCGCTCTCTTCTCCCGTGTGATCGCCCTGGGTGATGTACGACGTCGCCATGGCCATGCCGTGGCCGGTCGCGGGACCCGCGGCGTCCGGGCTGTGCACGCTGATGACCAGGTCGGACCCGGCGGCCAGCCGGCCGGGCAGCGGGTCGCTGTAGACGGTGCGTCCCGCGGGGACGGTGACCGAGCGGGCGCCGTCGAACGTGAGCCGCTTGTTGGTGCCGCGCACCAGTTCCGCACCCGACTTCCGCAGGCCCGCGTAGACGCTGTCGAAGGTCACCGGCCGGTCGCCGAAGGCGTTGGACAGGCGGATCCGCAGGTTGTCGCCGCCGGCGCTGGTATGGACGACGAGCCGGTAGCCGCGCCCGGCGACACCCTCGCCCAGGCGGTCGGCGCCGGCGCCCCAGGTGATGACGTCGTGCCGGCGAGCCGCCTTCCCGGAATCCTCGGCCAGCGCCTGCCCGGACGGGACGGCCAGGGCGCACACCATCGCGAGCGCCCCGCCCGCGGACGCGATCCGGCGGATCACCGGTCGAAGTCCTTGAGCGTGACGGACGCACCGGCCTTGAGCACCACATTGCGGGTGCGGCCCGCGAACTCGACGGTGGTCGTGCGCCCGCCGACGCTGCGCAGCCTCACCGAAGTGGGCTTCGCGTCCCGCCACTTCACGTCCACGACGAATCCGCCGCGCGCGGGAAGTCCGGTGATGTGGCCGGAAGAAGCCCATGCGTCAGGCAGGGCCGGGAGCAGTTCCAGATGGCCGGGCCGCGAGTACAGCAGCATCTCGGTCATCGCGGCCGGAGTGCCGAAGTTGGCGTCGATCTGAAAGATGCCGCGGCCCTGTTCCACCTCGTAGACGTCGAAGAGGTTGAAGGCGGTGCCGTTGCTGCCACCGCTGGACGGGCGGAGGTTGTTGACCACGAGCCGGTAGGCCTTCTCGGCGTCCTTGAGCCGGGCCCAGCACAGGCTGCGCCAGGCGTTGGCCCAGCCGAAGCTGTTCATGCCGCGCGCGGTCAGCTGGGCGGTGGCTGCGTCGACGATCTTCTTGGGGGTGGAGCCGTCGGGGCGGATGCGGTCGCCGGGGAAGAGGCCGACCAGCCCGGACAGGTGCCGGTGCGTGGTTTCGCCGAGGTTGTCGGGCGACATCCACTCCTCCAGCCAGCCCGTCTTCGGGCTCACCTGCGGCAGGTACAGGCGCTTGCGCATGCCGGTGATGGTGTCGGCGTAGGCGGTGTCCTTCTTCAGCAGGGCGGAGGCGGCCGCGAAGTTGCCGAACAGCGCCCACACCAGTTCCTGGGCGTAGGTGATGCCCTTGGCGTCGAGCGGGCCGTGCTCCGGGGACCAGTCGCTGTCCGCGATCAGCACCTCCTTGGTGGTGCCGGGGAGGGTGTGGGGCAGCAGCCGTGCCTCCCAGAACTCGCAGGCACCCTTGAGAAGCGGGTAGATCTTCGCGAGGTAGGCGCGCGACTGGGTGTACTCGTAGTGCTCGTACAGGCTGTTGCACAGCCAGGCGTTGCCCGCCGGGTGCCACCACCAGCCGCCTCCGCCGTAGGGGTTGGTGGAGATGGCGACGGTCCAGCCGGCGACCCTGCCGGTGGAGTTGCGGTAGCGGTTGCGCGGGTCGTTGAACAGGGTCTGGGTGAGCTTGGTCCAGGAGGGGAGCTGGGCGAGGCAGTAGTCGGTGAAGGTGTCGAAGCACTGGGAGAGGCCGGTCCGGTCGGCCATCCAGTAATTCATCTGGATGTTGATGTCCGTGTGGTAGTCGCCCATCCAGTCCGGGTCGTTGCCGTCCAGCCACAGGCCCTGGAGGTTCAGGGGCAGGCTGTCGCGAGATCCGGAGATCATGAGGTATCGGCCGAACTGCAGGTAGGCGGCTTCCAGTTCGGGGTCGGGGACGAGGTCGCGGGTGCGGACGTGGAGGCGTTCCCAGGTGTCCAGCTCGCGCTGCTCGGCGCTGGACGTGCCGAGCGAGAGGTCCAGTTTTGCGTAGAGGGCACGATAGTCGGCGATGTGGGTGCGCCGGAGGGCGTCGGCGGACTCCGACGCTGCGTCGCGGACCTTCGTACGGGCCAGCCGCTCGGGGTCGAGGGAGGGATTACGGAAGCCCGCGGCGGCGTCGGGCGCGTAGTTGGTGCCGGCGCTGACGACGACGGTGAGTTCCCTGCAGCCGGAGAAGTCGATCCGGGTGTCGTTGACGGTGACCTTGCCGCCTGTGGCGCGGGCCTTGACGGCGGCGCCGTAGCGCAGGCCGTTGGGGAGGGTCGCGCCGAAGGACTCGGCGGCGGTGGGGTTCTCGCCGTGGGTGCCGGTCAGGGTGATGGTGCCGGTGTAGCGGCCGCCGCCGCTCTGTGTGAAGCGCAGGACGATGACGTCGTCGGGGTGGCTGGCGTACATCTCGCGCCGGTAGGTGATGCCGGAGCGGACGTAGGAGCTGGTGACCAGGCCCTGGGCGAGGTCGAGGGTGCGGCGGTAGGTGTTGACGGCACCGAGCTCGTGGTCGGGGATGTCGACGGTGACCTTGGCGAGCAGCGTGAACGAGCCGAAGTCGGAGCGTCCGTAAGGGAACTGGCCGTCCTTGTCCAGGGTGTCGTTGAGGCCGCCGGTCCACATGGTGGCGTCGGAGATCAGCAGCAGTTCGCGGCCGGAGTCGTTGCTCGCGAGGGCGCCTATGCGGCCGTTGCCGATGGGCAGGCCCTGTTCGATCAGGGAGCCCTCGTCGCCAGGTGCTTGCCACCACAACTGCTGGCGGGCGGCGTCGGCGGGCAGTGGAGCTTCGGCGGGGCGGGCGGGCGCGGCGGAGGCGGTGAAGGTGGGCAGCGTGGCGGCGGCGGTGAGGGCCGCCGTGGTGGCGAGGGAGAGGAGGGTTCTTCTGCTCGGGTCGTCAGGGCTGGTGTTCATGGCGGCTCCGGATGCGTCTGGGGTCGGGGGACGGCGCGGGGCCGGCCCCCCGGGGGGACGGAAGGAGATCAGCGAGACTTCTGTACGTCGATCCGGTCGATGTCCGGCGCGTAGCCGTCGCTTCCGCTGTCGATGGTGACCGTGTTGGCCCCGGACTTCAGCTTCACTGGCACATAAACGCTGTTCACCGTGGTCCAGTCCCCCGTGGAAGCGAACTTGTGCGAGGTGGCGCCGCCGCCGTTGGCGGAGACCAGGGCAGACCTGGCGTCGCCGCTGATGTAGGAGACCTTGACCTGGTAGGTGCCGGCCCTGGGCACGACGACGTCGTTGACGGTGAGCTTGCCGCCGCCGTAGAGGTTGCCGACCTTGCGGCCGTCGGAGCAGGCGGAGCAGTCGGCCACGGAGGCGTTGCCGCTCAGGCCGCCCGCCTCGGCCTCGTAGCCGGTCCAGGTGAGGCCGGTGCCGCGCGGGGTGACGGTGAACAGCCGCGAGCCGTGCGCGGGCAGCGCCTGGGTGATCTTGTCGGTGTAGGTGCCGAGGTTCTCCTTGTTCCACACGTCACGCACCGAGGCCTTGCCCTGGAAGCCGAGGGTCGACCAGTTCGCCGTCACGGAGGCGGGTGCGTCGGACAGGTTGAACAGCGCCACGCTGTAGGTGCCGTCGGGGTTCTTCGCGGCCCACACCTGCTGCGGGTCGGATGCGGTGACGGGCTCGGCGGGCGGCGCGCTGCTCTGGTTGATCGCGATGACCTCGCGATTGGTCAGCAGCGACAGCCCGTAGGAGTCGAGGCGGGTGAGGTCGTCGCCGGTGTAGAGCGGAGACTTGGCGATCGCCCACAGGGTGGCGTAGCTCTGCCGCTCGGCCTTGGTGAGGCCGTCCATCTCGCCGTTGCCGACGTTGAGGGAGTCGAGGTCGTTCCAGCCGCCGGGTCCGGCGTGGTCCGTCCAGGCCGGGGCGTCGTCCCACCGGTCGTCGACCGAGTTCTCCCAACTGACCAGGGTGTTGCAGTAGCACTCGACGTCGGTGTCGATGCGCCAGCCGTTGGAGTACTTCTTCCAGTCCTCGACGTGACTGTAGGCGAGGGACCAGGACAGCTCCAGGTGGATGGGACGGCCGGCGGTGTCGATGGCCTTCTGCCAGGCGGCCACGTCGGCGACGTTGTCGTAGTTGTCGCCGCTCTTGAAGGAGCCGGGTCCGACGCCGTCGAGCTTGAGGAAGTCGTAGCCCCAGTCGGCGAACATCTGCGCCTGGGAGTCGATGTACTTCTGCGCGCAGGGATCAGAGAAGTCGATCTTGTACGAGCTGTCCCAGCCGTTGGTGGTGCGCAGGTCGTCGTAGACGATGTCGGCGGTGGTGCAGCCCTCGGCCTTCCAGATCGGCGTCCTGCCGTCGTCATACGCCTCCTTCTGCAGGCCGACCGGGAGGTAGATGCCGGCCTTCAGGCCCCTGGAGTGGATGCGGTCGGCGACGGCCTTCATGCCGCTCGGGAAGCGCTCGGGGTCGGCCTTCTGCCGGCCGTACTCGTCGAACTGCGACTTCCACGACCAGTCCATCCACCAGCCGGCGTCGATGTTGATGTACTCGTAGCCGAACTTCTTCAGCTTGGCCGCCATGGCATCGGTCTGCTTGTCGACGTTCGCCTCGGTCAGATAGCTGTAGTCACCCTTCGGGTTGAGGCCCGGGTACTTCGACGACTGCATGGTCCAACTGGTCCAGCCCATGTAGGGGTTGGCGGCCAGGGTGGTGGTCGTGGCGGCCGGGGTCGTGGGGGCCTCGGTCTCGGCCCGCGCGGCGGGAGCGGTCGTCGCGAGTTGGGCGGTGAGGGCCAGGACGACGACGGCTCCCAGCCGGCGTCCGGGCAGGGCTGCGTTCGAGGTTGACCGCATGGGCCGTACCTCCTTGTGTTCGGTGCGGCGAGGGATACGAGGGCGGCTCAGCCCTTGCTCGAGCCGATGGTGAGCCCGCTGATGAACTGACGCTGGAGCGCGAAATAGACCAGCAGCGTGGGGATCGCGGTCATCAGGGCGCCGGCCGCGATCAGATTGGGATTGGTGAAGTACGCGCCCTGGAGGTTGGCGAGGGCGGAGGTGATGGGCCGCTTGTCGCCGGTGTCGATGAGGACGAGAGGCCAGAAGAAGTCGTTGTAGATCCAGATGGACTCCAGCGTGGCCAGTGCGGCGAAGGCCGGCCGGCACAGCGGCAGGATGATCTGGAAGAACTGCCGCCACACCGGGGCGCCGTCGACCTGTGCGGCCTCGGTGATCTCCTTCGGGATCGTCTTCATGTAGTTGCTGAGAACGAAGGTGCAGAATCCGCACTGGTACGCCACGTGGATCGCGATGATGCCCCAGACCGAGTCGTACAGCAGCATGGAGTCGCTCATCCACCACGGCAGCGGGATCTGCAGGTACAGCCGGTACAGCGGGGTGATGAGCACCTGGGCGGGCAGCAGGTTGCCCGCGGTGAACAGCATCAGCAGCGCGAGGTTGAAGCGGAAGCCGAAGCGGGAGACGAAGAACGCCACGGCCGCGGAGAACAGCAGCGTGCAGAGCACCGCGGGCACGGTGATGAGGACGGAGTTCCAGAAGAAGTGCGGCATGCCGGACTGGGTCCAGGCATCGGTGAAGTTGTCCAGGCCGAAGCTGCGCGGCAGGGAGAAGTAGCCGTTGCTCGCGGTGTCCTCGTACGACCTGAGCGAGGTGTACACGGCCCACAGCAGCGGGACGAGCCACAGCAGGGCGATACTGCCGAGCAGCATGTGCCGCCCGAGGGCGCGGGGCGGCCGCTTGGGTCCGCTCTTCGGCGGTTGCCGGCGTCCTGTCCGGGTGCGGGAGGCGGGCCGCTCGACGGTGGAGGTCACTGGTCCCCCTTTCGGAAGGTCTGCACGAGGAAGGTCCCGATTGCCGCGAGCGACACGAGCAGCAGGATCACGGCGAGGGCGGAGCCGTAGCCGATGTGGCCGGCCTCGCCGACGATGTTGTCGGTGATCAGCAGGGAGAGCAGTTCCATGCCGGGTTTGCTGCCGGTCCCGCCGCCGAGGACGTAGACGATGTCGAACGCGCGCAGCGACTCCATCACCGTGACGACGAGGATGATGGTGTTGACCGGTTTGAGTGCCGGGAAGATCACCTTGAGAAAGGTCTGGCGTCCGTTGGCGCCGTCGAGGGCGGCGGCCTCCCGGAGGGCCGGGTCGACGCTTTTCAGTCCCGCCAGGTAGAGGATCATGATGTAGCCGGTGTGCCGCCAGCCCGAGGCGACGAGGACGGCCCACAGATTCAGGTCGGGGTCGCCGAGCCAGTCGATGTGGTGACCGGCCCCGACGACGCCGAGGAAGCTGTTGAGCAGCCCGGTGTCGGGGTTGTAGATGATCTCCCAGATGAAGCCGACCACCGCGAGGGACAGCACCATCGGCAAGAAGATCGCGGTCTGGTAGACCCTGGTGAATCGAATCTTCTTGTCGAGCTGGTACGCCAGGAAGATACCGAACGGGGTCGGCAGCAATGCCGTGAACAGCAGCCAGATCACGTTGTGCTGGACGGCCGGCCAGAACGGCGGGTAGTTGGTGAAGATCTCGGCGTAGTTCTCGATGCCCGTCGGCTGGATGTCGGACAGGTCGATGCCGTCCCACCTGGTGAACGACAGCGCGATCGAGGCGAGGGCGGGCAGCCAGACGAAGACGAGCAGGGCGAGCAGGGGCAATCCGATGACGAGCGTCAGGAAGAGACGGTCGCTCCGGCTCAGCCGCCCGGGGGAAGTCGCGGAGGACACAGTGCGCAGGCCTTTCCGGTCCCGGTCAGGAAGTGAAGAAGCGTGAGCGCTGGGACTCGATCTTCTTGAGGGTGGCGGTGCCGTCGTCCGGGTGGCCGAGCCACTCGACCAGGCCGGGCAGGACGACGGTGGAGATGAAGCCGGGGTCGCTGTCCCGGTCGGCGAACTGGCTGATGTTCTTCGCGGAGTTGATCAGTTCGGCCGACTTGGTCTGCAGGGCGTTGTACGAGCCGGTACCGGCCTGCTCGTTGGCGGCGAGGTTGCTCGGGTCGACGCCCCCGTACAGCTCCTCGGCCCGGGCGCCGCCCAGGAACTCCAGGAACTTTTTCGCACCGTCCTCGTTCTTCGGCTTCCGGCTCAGCATGAAGCCGTCGGTGGGTGCCTCGACGGCGTCCAGGCCGTGGACGCCGTCGATCTCGGGGAAAGGGAAGAAGTCGATGTCGCCGCGTATCGCCTCGTCGGTGATCTGCTGGCCGATGAACAGGCCGATGACCGCCATGCCCGACTTCTTGTCGATGAGCGACTGGGCGGCGTCCTGCCATGAACGGCCGCCGCCGCCCGTCTGGTAGTAGGGGGTCAGCTCGCGCCACAGGTCGAAGATGCGTACGACGCGCTTGTCGGTCCAGGAGACCTCGCCGCGCATGAGCTGCATGTGGAAGTCGTAGCCGTTGGCGCGCAGGTCGAGGTAGTCGAAGGCACCGAGGACGGACCAGCTGTCCCCGCCGCCGTAGCCGGCGGTGACCGGAGAGAGTCCGTCCTTCTTCATCCGCTTCGCGAGAGCGATGAAGTCGTCCCAGGTGGCGGGGGCTTCGTACCCTCGATCCTGGAAGAGACTCCGCCGGTAGAACACCGCCCAGGGGTAGTTGTAGAGCGGAACGAAGTAGTACTTGCCGTCCTCACCGCGCGAGAGCTGCTTGGTGGCGTCGCTGAACCCGTCGCCGATGACGTCCCAGACCTCGTCGACGGGGCTCGCGAGCCCCTTCTTCGCGAAGTACTTCATGCGGTAGCCCGCGAACCACGTGAAGACGTCGTCCGGAGTGCCCTGCAGATAGCCGGTGATGCTCTTCTGAAAGGTGTCGTGGTCGACCGTGTTCGTCTTCACCGTGAGGCCGGAGTCCTGGGTGAACGCCTTCGTGACGGCCTCGTAGGCCTTCTTGGGCGTGGCGTCGGCGCCGTTGGAACCGAACGTGACCGTCTTGGGGTCGGCTCCCGGGCCGCCGCCGCAGGCGGTGAGGACGGGAGCGGCCAGAGCGGCCGCGGACAGGCCGAACAGTCCGCCGACCACTCTGCGCCGGCCGGGGCTCTGCGCAGCCAGGGGGAAGCTGCTGTGCTGCGTCATTCGTCGCTCCTCGTGCTCGTGCGTGCTAGGTGCGCGCAGCAGCGCCATTGGTGCGCTGCTGGTGGGTGTCGGATCTGATGAAGCTCTGGATCGCGGTGGCGGCCGCACCGCGTGCCCACTCCTCGAAAGGCAACGGGCGGGTCTGTACGTCGCACCGCACGGCGGAGCCGAACGCGTACGCGGCGAAGGTGTCGCGGATCTGGTCGGCGAACAGGTCGTAGGCGGCCAGGCCCTCGCCGGAGATGATCACTCGCTCGGGCCCGAACAGGTTGGCCATGGTGGCGATGCCGCGGCCGATCGCCTCGCCGGCAGCGGCGTAGACCTCCCGCACTCCCGGGAACCCCCGGCGCGCGAGGTCCACGGCATGGGCGGAGTCGGTGACCGCGGTCCCCGTCGTCTCGGTGATGCGGGCGAGGATGGCCTGGTCGGCCGCGATCGCCTCCACACAGCCCCGGTTGCCGCACCGGCACATCGGGCCGGCCGGATCGATGGCGACGTGCCCGATTTCGCCGGCCACCCCGTGCGCCCCGGCCACCACCTGCCCATGCACCACGAGTCCGCAGCCGATGCCCGCGCCGACGGTGACCAGAGCGAAGTCGGACAACCCGACGCCGGCGCCGAACCACTGCTCGGCGACGGTCAGGGCACGCACGTCGTTCTCCACGGTGACCGGCAAGCCGGTGATGGTGCCGGCGAGTTCGCCGAGCGCCACGCCGCGCCACTCCAGAAACGGCGAGTAGCGGACGGTTCCGTCGAGGCGGTCCACGTCCCCGGAGACGGCGAGGCCGAGGCCGAGCACCGGGACACCGAAGCCTTCGGCCTCGGTGAGCAGCTCCCGCACAAGCTCCGAGATCGCGGCGAGCACTGCTGCCGGGGCCTGATCCGTCAGCGGCAGGTGCCGGGCCACGCGGATCCGGCAGCACAGGTCGGTGAGGACGCCGATGAGTTCGTCGCCGGTCGCCTTGATTCCGATGAACAGCGCTCGGCCGGCGTCGACCCGCACCGGATTGGCCGGTCGCCCCAGTGCCCGGCGGGCGTCGTCGACGTCCTCCACGAGATACCCGGCCCCGATCAGCGGCCGTACCGCCTTGGTCACCGCCGCGGCTGACAGCCCCGTGCGCTCGGCCACCTCGGAACGGGTGAGGGGACCGTGCGAGAGCAGCGTGGTGAAGATCTGGGCGGCGGCGGGCGTCTGTGCCGGTAGGGCCTCGGGAGGGGGTGTCGGAGGGGAAGTCGACTGCATGGCCGGGAACTTAGGGCCCTTATTTTCTGCTGTCAATGAAAGAAGCGGGAACTCGTGAAAACTCTGCTGTTGCTCGCTCGAAGCATTCAAACTGGGTGCCGTGCAAACCAGTTGACAGCTGATCGAAGGTCACGTTTGCTCACGGTCAGCATCGTCCCTGCTTGGAACGTGAGGCCTCATGCCGCTGATCTCCCATTCCCCCGAGGCCGGGGTCTGGCTGCTCACCACCCCGCGCACGTCGTACGCCCTGCGTATCGACGAGACCGGTGCACCCGGCCATGTCGCGTGGGGACCACGGCTGTCCCTGGCGGAGGCCCTGGAGCTGGCCGTTCCGCTGCGGGAGGCGCACAGCAGTTTCGAAGGGCGACGTGCGGTGGGCGAGGAACTGCCGGCGGATGACGGCGTCCACTACGGGCCGCCGTCGCTCCAGGTACGCCACATCGACGGCACCCGCGGTTTCGAGTGGTGGCTTCAGGGGCACGAGGTGCTCCGGCAGCCGTCATCCGGCGCGGAGGAGCTGGTCCTGAGGTTCCGCGACCGTCTGTACCCACTGGAGGTGGCGCTGCACTACCGGGTACGCGAGGACACCGACGTCATCGAGCGCCGGACCGTGCTGCGCAACGCGGGCGCCAACCGTGTCGACCTGCTGCGCGCCGACTCCGCCGCCTGGACGCTCCCGCCACTGCCCGGGTACCGGCTCAGCCACGTCACCGGCCAGTGGTCGGCGGAGACCCAACTGCGCCGAGAGCCGCTGCCGTACGGCGAGACCGTGCTGACCAGTCGCCGCGGCATCACGGGGCATCACGCCAACCCGTGGGTCATGGTGGACGCAGGCGAGGCCGACGAGGAACACGGCCGGGTCTGGAGCGCGGCCCTGGCCTGGAGCGGCGGCTGGCGCGTCACGGCGCAGCGCACGCCCGACGGCCGGGCCGGCTTCACCGCCGGCGTCGGACACGAGGGCACGGTCCTGCCACTCGGTCCGGGCGAGAGGTTCGAGACGCCAATGTGTGCCGGGCTGTTCACTGACGGCGGGTTCGGTGCCACCACCGGGGCGTGGCATGACTACATCCGGACCCATGTTCTGCCGCGCGCGGGCGAGTTGGCTCCCGTGCTCTACAACTCCTGGGAGGCGACGGGCTTCGACGTCGACGAGGACGGCCAGAAGGCGCTGGCCAAGCGCGCTGCCGCGGTCGGCGCGGAGCTGTTCGTCGTGGACGACGGCTGGTTCGGCGCGCGCCGCAGCGACCGGTCGGGCCTCGGCGACTGGACGCCGACCCCCGACCGGTTCCCCGACGGGCTCGGCCCGTTGGCCGACCATGTGCACGGGCTCGGCATGCGGTTCGGGATCTGGGTCGAGCCGGAGATGGTCAATCCGGACAGCGACCTGTACCGCGAGCACCCCGACTGGGTGTTGCACCTGCCCGGCCGGCCACGCACCGAGATGCGCAATCAGCTGGTCCTCGACTTCTCCCGACAGGAGATCGCGGACTGGGCGTACGGCTGGCTCACCCGGCTGGTCGCCGACCACGGCATCGACTTCCTGAAGTGGGACATGAACCGGGCCATTGGCGAGGCGGGCCGGCCCGGCGAACCTGGTGGCGGCGATGCGCTGTGGACGCGGTACGTGACCAATTTGTACGGGGTCCTCGACCGGTTGCGTGCCGACCATCCGCAGCTGCGCATAGAGACGTGCAGCGGCGGCGGCGGCCGGGTCGACCTGGGCATCCTCGCACGCACCGACCAGGCGTGGACGTCCGACAACACCGACGCCGAGGACCGGCTCGCCATCCAGCACGGCTTCGCCCACATCTATCCGGCGTGCTCCATGTCCGCGTGGGTGACGGACGTGCCGAACCAGCTCACCGGCCGTTCCGTACCCTTGTCGTTCCGCTTCCACGTGGCGATGTCCGGCCTGCTCGGCATCGGCGGCGACCTCTCCCGCTGGACGGAGGACGAGGTCACCGAGGCCGCCGGACTGGTGGTCACCTACAAGCGAGTACGTCATCTGGTCCAGCAGGGTGCCATGTACCGCCTCTGCGAGCCGGCGAGGGAGGGACCGACCGTCGTGCAATACGCCGGAGACGGCGCCGGCGAGGTGCTGCTCCTTGCGTGGCAGCGCGGACCACGGCACGGTGCCCCGCGCCAACCGGTCCGCCTGCGGGGCTTGACCCCGGGCGCCCGCTACCGCGACACGTACACCGGAACGGTCCACCATGCGAGGATCCTTGCCGACTACGGGCTGCACCTGGACCTGCCGCCCGGCGACTGGGCGAGCACGGTGCTGCACCTGGTACGCGTCCCGGCAGAGGGCTCGTGACACGTTGCCCATACCCGACGGACTGCGGCGAGGCAGCGGGCGGAGAACGAAGCGGCCCTGGGGGTGCCGCCCGCGACGTCGTCCCATTCCTTCCAGCACCGCGAAGCGACCGTAGACGGCGTAACTGTCGCCCTGTCGGGCAGCCCCTGCATTTCCTCGACCAGCACCTCGATGCGGTCCGTCCGACTCGAGCCGCGCCAGGGCCTCGCGTACCGGTGTGGCCGAGCCGGCGTGTTCCTGGGCCCCTCCGTGCCCGGCGGCATCCCACAGGTCACCCCTTCTGCACCCCGCTCCCGTCTGTGACAACCCATCGACTAGCTTGTTTCTATAGGATTCTGTAGAACTTGACGGCGCAGGGCACAGTGCTCCTGTAGGCACCAACCGGGCCATGGCGGAGTGCGACGGGGTGCGGTCCGCGACCTTCTCGCATCTTATGTTCGGTTTGTAGTGGAGATTCGTCGTCCCGATCCCCGCAGGGGCCTTGACGCGGATCGGGGTGCTCCCCGAGCATCACGGCAACAAAATCCTATTTGATTCGGGGCATCATCATGAGCCGTCGCAGAACCGCCATGACAGCCGCCGTCACCCTCGTAGTCCTGGTCGCCGCCTCATCGGCCTGCACCATCAAGAACTCGGACGAACCGGGCGTCGCGAGCGCCGCTTCCGGGAAGACCGGCGGTGGGACGGCCGAGCTGGCCGATGGCTCCGCGACCAAGGTCGCGCTCGTACCGGGCGGAGCCCACCCCTACTTCCAGCCCTGGAAGCAGGCCGGCGCGAAGGCCGAGAGAACGCTGGGACTGGGCGACGTCACCTTCGACGAGACCGCCGAGTGGGACCAGCAGAAGCAGAACAACCTGGTCTCGACGCTCGCCGCCCGCGGCTACAACGCCTTCGGCATCTTCGGCGTCTCCCCGACCGACATCAACACCACCTTCGCCGACCTCAAATCCCAGGGCTTCGCCGTCGCGTCCCTGGCCTCCTGTCCGGCCGGCGACACGAACGAGGCGGACTTCTGCCTCTCTACGGACGTCGAACTGGCCGCGTACAAGGCCGCGAAGGCCGCCATCGAAGCCATGCACGGCAAGGGCGCCCTCGTCCATCTGACCGGCAACAACGTGGACGCCAACACCCAGCTGCGCAGGCGGGGGGTGGAGAAGGCGGTGAAGGAGACCGGCGGCAAGGTCACGCTGCTGCAGACCATCACCGACATCGACAAGGATCTTCAGACCGCCCAGAAGGCCGTGTCCGACCTGCTCGCCGCCAAGGGTGCGCAGATCGCGGGCATCGTCTCCACCGCGTACAACCCGGCGGTCGCCGCCGCCGAGGCCGTGCGGGAGTCCGGCTCCGCGGCCAAGGTCGTGGCCATCGACGACGACGCCAAGATCCTGTCGTCGATCAAGAACGGCTCCGTCAGTGCCACCGTCGTGCAGAACCCGGTCGGTCAGGCGGAGATCGGCGCCTGGGCGCTCGCCCTGCTGCAGACGAAGCAGTGCACCATGAAGGATCCCGGCAAGATCGTCGACTCCGGCTCCTTCATCGTCACGAAGGACAACCTCTCCGACTACGACGACGCACGCAAAGCCAAGACGGCGCAACTGAAGAAGCAGTTCGCCGACGAGTTCCTCACCTGCGGCTGACCGCCGGGCCCCCGACACAGAAAGTCAGTACGCGCATGACCCTCATCACCAACGTGACGGCCCTGCTGGCCGACATCGCCGTGGAGACCGACCGCACCGACGCCGTGCAGTCGTTCGTCAAACAGGAGACCGTCCTCGTCACCATCACCACGGCCGATGGCCTGGTCGGTACCGGCTACGCCTACACGATCGGTACCGGCGGCAGTTCGGTGGTGGCGCTGCTCCGGGAGCACCTGCTGCCCCTCCTCACCGGCAAGGACGCCCGCAACGTCGAAGGCCTCTGGCAGTCCCTGTTCGCCCACACCCGAGCCACGACCACCGGCGCCATCACCTCACTGGCGCTCGCCGCCGTGGACACCGCCCTGTGGGACCTGCGCTGCAAGCGTGCCTCAGAACCGCTGTGGCGGCTGGCGGGCGGGCACCGCCAGGAGATCCCGGTCTACGACACCGAGGGCGGCTGGCTGCACCTCGGCACTGAAGACCTGGTCAAGTCCGCGCTCGCGGCCAGAGACGCCGGGTTCTCCGGGGTCAAGATCAAGGTGGGCAAGCCGCACGTCGCCGAGGACGCGGAGCGGTTGCGCGCCGTCCGTGACGCTGTCGGCCCCGGGCTGCACATCATGACGGACGCCAACCAGTCCCAGTCGCTGTCCTCCGCCGTACAACTCGCCGCAGCCCTTGAACCGTACGGCCCGTACTGGCTCGAGGAGCCCCTGCCCGCCGACGACATCAGCGGCCATGCCCGGCTGGCCCGCTCGACCCGGATCCCGATCGCCGTCGGCGAATCCCTGTACGCGCCCATGCAGTTCCGCAGTTACCTGGAGGCCGGTGGCGCCTCCATCGTGCAAGTGGACGTCGCCCGTGTAGGCGGCATCACCCCGTGGCTGAAGGTCGCTCACCTCGCGGAGACCTTCAACGTCGGGGTCTGTCCGCACTTCCTGATGGAACTGCACGTCAGCCTGGTCGCCGCGGTGCCCAACGGCGTGTTCGTCGAGTACATCCCGCAGCTGCGCGCCGTGACCCGCACCGAGATGGCCCTGCACAACGGCCTCGCCGTGGCGCCGGACGAGCCCGGCATCGGCATCGACTGGGACATGGACGCCATCGACGACCGGAGGGTCTCATGAAGACGGCGGTCACACGGACCGACAGCGAGACCGACCGTCGTTCCGAGGGGGCCCGCGCGGCCCACCGGCTCCCGTTCTGGGTCAATCAGCGGCTCGGCCTGCTCGTGCTCGTCGTCGCGCTCGCCGCCCTGTTCGGCGTGTTGCGCCCCGCCTTCTTCGACGAGCGGCTGGTGCTTTTTCCCCTCCTGAGGGACATCTCGACGCTCACCGTGGTGGCACTCTCGCAGATGGTCGTCCTGTCCATCGGACACATGAACCTCGCCGTGGGACGCATGGCCGCCTTCGGTGCCTTGTTCGCGGGGTTCGGCTACGACCGGCTCGCACTGCCGCTGCCGCTCGGCCTCGTGCTGTGCCTCGTCGCCGGGGGAGCCATCGGGGCCCTCACCGGCTGGGTCATCGCCCGCACCGGCGTGAACTCGTTCGTCGTGACGCTGGCCATGGATTTCGCCCTGCTGGGTCTGGTGTCCTTGCTCTACTCGGCCCTCACCGAGAACGCCGCCTTCACCACCCGGCCCGACGGGCTCGCGGAGCTGCGTTCCTACTCGCTCGCGGACATCTGCGCCGGCCCGATCTGCGGCTCACCCGCCATCCCGCAGCTGGCCCAGTTCACCGTGCTCGCCCTGGCCGGCCTCGGCTTCCTCTACGCCCGCACCCGCTTGGGCCGGGAACTGCTGCTGACCGGCGCCAACCCCGCCGCCGCCGAGCTGTCGGGTATCCCCACCGGCCGCCGGATCATCCTGGCCCACGCGCTGTCCGGGCTGCTCGCGGCCCTCGCCGGCTTCATGGCCGCCGTCGGCACCGGCACGTTCCGCGCCTCCATCGGCGACGACTTCATGCTCCCCTCGTTCCTCGGCGCCGTGCTCGGCGGGACCCTCCTCACCGGTGGTGTCGTCTCCGTCATCGGAGCCCTGCTCGGCACCTCCCTCGTCGGCGTCATCCGCAAGGGGCTCGACCTGCTCAGCGTCGGTCTCGAAAGCCTCAACATCTACCTCGGCTGCGTGCTCCTGTTGGCCCTGTCCGCGGACCGGGTGCGCACCGTCGTGTCCTATCGCAAGGTGGTGCGCTCCACATGACGACGCTCCGCGACAAACAGGCCTTGGCCCTCCCGGCCCTGCGGCGCTTCACCGGGTCCACCACGACGACCCTGCTGTGCGTGGTCGTCGTCGGTTACGTGGGCCTCGGCATCGCCTCCTCCGGTTCCTTCTTCGAAGGCTCCTCCCTCCGCACGTTCCTCCAGTACCTCGCCACACCCGTCCTCATCGGCCTGGCCCAGATGGTGGCTCTGTGCGTCGGGCAGCTCAATCTCGCCGTCGGCGCGCTGGGCGGGTTCACCGCCTGCCTGATGGGTGTACTGATGGCCGACCAAGGAGTGCCCGCCGGCCTCGCCGTGCTGACCGGCGTCCTCACCGCCACCCTGATCGGCCTGCTCACCGGCGTGTTCATCGTCGCCACCCGCATCAACGGCTTCATCGTCACCCTCGGCACGATGACGATCCTGGTGGGCGCGCAGTACCGGCTCTCCGGCACCCGCACCATCGACGGCTACTCGACGACGCTCCGCGACTTCGGCCACGCAGCGCCGCTGAACATCCCCCTCGTCTTCGTCACCGCTCTCGCCGCGGCCACGCTGCTCGCTGCCTTCATGTACCGCACCATCGCCGGCCGACGGCTGCTGGCCGCCGGCGGCAACCCGCTCGCGGCCCGCCTGTCCGGCATCTCCACCGACCGGCAGATCGTGCTCGCCCACACCTTGTCCGGCCTGCTCGTCGGCCTCGCCGCGCTGATCGCCACCGCCTCACTGCCCGGCGTCAACCGCAGCGTCGGCGGAGACTGGCTGCTACCCAGCTTCGCCGCTCCCATCATCGGCGGCGTCGCGCTCACCGGTGGCTCGGTCGCGGTGCTCGGCACCGTGCTGGCCGCTTTCGTGATGCGGCTCATCGACACCGCGCGGGCCCAGTTCTCCCTCGACCCGAGCTGGGTGAACTTCCTCATCGGCCTGGTCGTCCTCGGCACCGTCGTCGGCGGCCGCATCCACCAGACCCACCTCGAGAAGAAGGGCAGGGCACCCGGACGCACACCACCCGCGCCACCGGAAAGCGACACGCCGCCGGCCGCGGTCCTGCCGAGCACGGGAGGCGCCCGATGAGCGACCAGGTTCTGCTGGAATGCGAGAACATCGTCAAGGTCTTCCCCGGAGTACGCGCCCTCGACGGCGTGAGCCTGACCCTGACCGCCGGTACCGTGCACGCCCTGCTCGGGGAGAACGGCGCGGGCAAGTCCACGCTGATCAAAATGATCACCGGAGTGCACCCGCCCGACGGCGGCAGACTGCTCCGTCACGGCGAGGAGATCCACCTGCGCTCCCCGCTGGAGGCCACCCGGGCCGGCATCGGCGTGGTCCACCAGGAGCGGAACCTGATCCCCGGCTTCTCCGTGGCCGAGAACATCACGCTCCAGAACCCGCCCTCGCGCCGGGGACTGGTCGATCGGGAGGCAATGACCGCCCTCGCCCAGCGCTGCCTGGCCGAACTCGGCCTGGACCTCGACCCGCACCGACCGGTACGCGAACTGTCCGTGGCGATGCAGCAGTTGGTCGAAATCGCCAAGGCCCTGTACACCGACAGCGAGGTGCTGCTTCTTGACGAGCCCACCGCCTCGCTCTCCCCCGGGGAAGCGGAGCGCCTCTTCGACGTCGTACGCCGGCTCAAGGAGCGCGGGACCTGCGTGGTGTTCGTCAGCCACAAGCTGGAGGAGGTCTTCGCGATCTGCGACACCGTCACCGTCCTGCGCGACGGCCGACCGGTGCTCGAGTCGGCACCCCTCGCCGAGTACGCCCAGGACGAGGTGGTCACCCTCATGGTCGGCCGAGCCCACTCGGTGACGGACCTGACGCCGCGCGCGGTGGACACCTCCGCACCACCGGCCCTGTCCCTGTCGGGACTGTGCACGGCGGCCGGACACCAGGACGTCTCGCTCGACGTCCGGCCCGGCGAGATCGTCGGCTTGTACGGTCTGGTCGGCGCCGGCCGCAGCGAACTGGTCAAGGCCGTCCTCGGCCTCGACCGGATCACGGCCGGCGAGATCCGCGTGTACGGCCGACCCGCGCGGATCAGCTCCCCGCGGGAGGCCCTGCACACCTACGGCATCGGCTATCTGACAGAAAACCGCAAAGAGGAAGGCGTCTTCCTGGAGCAGCCCATCGTCCGGAACATCACCGTGACGGTGTGGAACACACTCGGCCGGTTCCTCGGCGACATCTCTCCACGCCGGGAAAGGGAGGTCGCACAGGACCACGTCGACCGTCTCGGAATACGTGTCTCCGGGTTGCAGCAGAACGCGGGTGAACTGTCCGGCGGCAACCAGCAGAAGGTGAGCCTGGCGAAGTGGCTCGCGGCCGATACCCGGCTGCTGGTCGTCGACGAACCGACCGTCGGTGTGGACGTGCGGGCCAAGCATGCCTTCCACGAGCTGATCTGGGAGCTGGCCCGCGACGGCCTGCCGATCCTGCTCATCAGCAGCGACCTGACCGAGATGATCACCCTCGCCGACCGGGTGGTGGTCATGGCCGACCACCGCGTCCGCGGGAAGGTGGACAACGACCACGACTACGACCGCATGAGCGGGAAGATCATCCGGATGATCCACGACCGTGCCGCCTCGACCGTGACCGCGAAGGGCTCCGCCACATGAAGCGGCTTGCCCAGGTCTTCCAGGTCCTCCCCGACAGGGGGGAGGAGTACCGGGCGCTACACCGCGACGTACCCGAACCGGTCCTCGGCTCGCCAGGTACGCGATGGCGGCGGCGACCTCCTCCGCGGTGACCAGACGGCCCATGGGCTGGCGGGCGCGACGGCCCGGTGCGCGGAGGCGCGCAGCAGGGGCAGCGCGGCCCGGGTGGTGCGGACCATGCCGAGTACGTTCACGTCCAGGACGCGGTACCACTCGGCGTCCTCGTTGTCCTCGACGGTACCCACGGCGCCGATGCCCGCGTTGTTGACCAGGATGTCGATGCCGCCGAGGTCACCGGCCGCGGCGGCGACAGCGGACCGCACCGCGGTGTGGTCCGACACGTCGGCGGCGTACCCGCGCAGCGGCATACGCCGTTCCCTGGAAGGACAGCCTCATCCGCCTCGGGCTCGACCGCGTGGGCCTGGTCCTGATCCACGACCCCGACGATCACGGGAGCATGCCTTCGAGGAGGCGTACCCGGCGCTGGAGGAGCTGCGCTCGCAGGGCGTCGTGCGAGCCATCGGCGCCGGTATGAACCAGAGCCGCATGCTGGCGCGGTTCATCACCGACACGGACGTCGACGCGGTGCTCTGCGCCGGACGCTACACGTCGCTGAGCAGGGCGCGCTGGAGGCGTTGCTGCCCGCCGCGGCAGCCGCCGGCAGGAGCGTGATCGTCGGCGGTGTGTCCAACTCCGGGCTGCTGGCCGATCCCACGCCTACAGCCACCTACGACTACGGGGCGGCGCCCAAGGGCCTGCTGCGCCGGGCCACGCGTATGCGCGACCTCGCGGAAGGGCACGGGGTGCCGCTGCGTGCCGGCCCTCCGCTTCCCCTTCGGCCATCCCGCGGTCTCCTCGGTACTCGTCGGGGCGCGGTCGGCGGCCCAGGTCCGGGACGCGGCGGCGCAGTACCGCAAGCCCTGCCCGGTGCCGTACGGGAGGCTCTGCGCGAGCAGGAGCTGCTCCCCGCCGGTGTGCCGATTCCGGAAGGAAGCCGCTCGTGAGCATGGTCGACGCCCATCACCACGCTCGTGAGCATGGTCGACGCCCATCACCACCTGTGGGACCTCGCCGTACGCGACCAGGGGTGGATCGACGGGCCCGAACTGGCCCCGTTGCGGCGCTCCTTCGTCCTCGCGGACCTGGAGGCCGAGAGCCGGGCGGCCGGGATCACGGCCACGGTCGTGCTGGATCGCCACCAGGTCCAGGCGGAGCCCGACCCCGACTGGCTGACTCGGCCGGATGTCCTGCGCGGCCTGCGCACGGTCGCCTCGGCGGGGCTCGTCTACGACCTGGTTGTCCTGCCGCACCAACTGCCCGCGGCGGCGCGGGCGGCCGCCGCCGTACCCGGGCTGACCTTCGTCCTGGAACACCTCGGCAAGCCGCCGATCGTCTCCGGGCCGAACGAGCCGTGGGCGCGGCAGTTGCGGAAACCGGCATCCCTGGTTCCGGCGCCTGATCTGATCCGGTCACTCCCCCTCGAACCGGGTCAGCTGGCGCTCCAGGCTGCGCGTGAGGTGATCGGCCATCGCCTCGGCGGCCCGTTCGGGCCGACGGCGCAGAATCGCCCGCACCACGCGCTCGTGCTCGGCCAGGGTGGGGTCGCCTGCGTCCTGGTTGCTGCTGAGGCGGAAAATGTGCAGGTGAGAGTGGAGCCGCTCCACCGCGTCAGCGAGCAGCGGCCGGTGGGTGGCTTCCGCGACGGCATCGTGGAAGCGCTGGTCCAGTGCAGCGAAGTCGCGATAGGAGGCGTATGGCCCGCCGGGGCCCGTCGGGTGGACCAGCATGGCCTCCAGCGTCGCTTCGATGGCGTCGAGCTGACCCTCGTCCGCGTTGCGGGCAGCGAGCGCCGCGGCGCGCGGCTCCAGGAGCAACCGCATTTCGAACAGCTCCTCCACGCCCTGCCGCGTCAGCAACTCGGTCGCACGGTATCCAGACAGGGACCGTTTGACCACGAGACCGTCGGACTCCAGCCGGGCGAGAGCCTCACGTACGGGAGTCGGCGAGACGTCGAGAGCACTGGCCATGGCCTCGATACCGACGCGCGCCCCCGGGGCGATCTCATGGTCCATGATCCTGGCCTTGATGTCCTCGTAGACACTGTCGGACAGGGCTTGCCGGACCGGCGCGGTGGTCGGCTCACTCGCCCTGTCCGCTTGAGCGGGGACAGGGGGGTCGTGTGCCGACATCCGGATCTCCCTGCGCTCAGTGTGCTGCGACCACCAGCAGTTTAGCGACGTACGTCAGTGACCGGCGGGGCCCTCACACGCCCTGACCGCCCGAGAGAGGCCCATCACATCCTGGCCGCGCGTGCCGGAGACGTCCACCCCGGTCATGGTCGGCGGCCCCGTCGTCAGGGCCGACCACCGAAACCAGAGGCCCTGCGGCAACTGGCCCTGCGTCTGGCGCTGGAGAATCCGGGTTGGGGCTACCGCCGCATGCACCGGGAACTCCTCGGAGGCCACGTGAGTCGGGCACACGGGCCGGGGTCGGGTCCGCCGTTCTATCTCCAACCTGTGTTGTTTCTAGAATGGCGGGGTGGAGGACATTGACGCGATCGCGGCGTTGCAGGATCCGGTGCGGCGTCGCCTGTACGAGTACGTGGCGGCGCAGGGCCGCGAGGTCGGGCGCAACGAGGCCGCCGAGGCGGCCGGGGTCGCGCGCACGCTCGCCGCGCACCATCTGGACAGGCTGGCCGAGGTCGGGCTGCTGGAGAGCGGCAGCCGCCGTCTGTCAGGCCGCTCGGGGCCGGGGGCGGGCCGTCCCGCCAAGGTGTACACGCGGGCGCAGGCGGAGCTGTCGGTGTCGCTGCCCGCCCGCGACTACCGCACTGCCGCCGAGCTGCTCGCCGAGGCGGCCGAGCAGGCCGGGCTGGATGCCGGGTTGTGTGCGGCGGCGCGCCGCCGGGGTGAGGTCCTGCGTGGCTCGGCGGCGCCCTGCGGCGGTCTTGAAGAGGCCATGGAGATGCTGGCCGCCCGCGGCTACGAACCACACCTGGAAGGCCCCGAAGACGCCAAAGGGGTGTCGGGGGCGGCCGCGAGTGTCGTGCGTATGCGCAACTGCCCCTTCCATGCCGTCGCCGAACGCTTCCCGCCACTGGTCTGCGGCATGAATCTCGCGCTGCTGGAGGGGCTGTTCGGCACGGACGGCCCCGTCCGCGCCCGCATGGACCCCCGGCCCGGGGAGTGCTGCGTGGTGGTCGAGAATTCTAAAAACAACATTGATTGACATAGAAATGGGGGGCATGCTGGGATGAGGCCATGACCGCATCCGTGCATGCCGCCCACCTCGCCCACCTCAACGTCGCCACGCTCCGACACCCCCTTGACGACCCGCGCACGGCGCCGTTCGTCGAGATGCTCGACCCGGTCAACGCCTCCGCCGACGCCGCGCCCGGCTTCGTGTGGCGGCTCGTGGAGGAGGGGGCGGCCGACGCCACCGGCCTGCGCCCGGCGGGCGACGACGTCATCGTCACCCTGTCGGTGTGGGAGACCCAGGAAGCCCTGTGGGACTTCACCTACCGCAGCGGACACCTGGAGGCCATGCAGCGACGCCGCGAATGGTTTGAACGGCACGTCGAGGCGCACCTGGTGCTCTGGTGGATCCCCGTCGGCCACCTCCCGACCGTCGACGAGGCCCTGGAGCGGCTGGCGGACCTGCGGGCGCACGGGTCGTCCCCCCGCGCGTTCACCTTCGCCTCCTCCTACACCGCAGCCGAGGCCCTCCAGCACCTTCAGGCCGCGCCGCCAACGCAAGCTGAAGCAGCTAACTGATCCACAGGTCTTGACGGTTACTCCCTCCTGAGCATGTGTGAAATAACCGCTACGCCGGACAGGATGCCCGCATGGATCAGGGGATCGCGGTCGTGCTGGGCGCGGCAGTCGGAGTCGCGGGAGCCTTGGGCGCGTGGGCGCTGACTTACCTCGGGGTGAGGCAGCAGACCCGTGCCACAGGGCAGATCGAGTATGCGAAGAGCCCTGGGCGGTCAGGAGTCCAACGAAACCAACCAGGAAGCAGCACACGAGGCCGCCGAGGCCCTGGCCACACTCCGTGAGAGGTCATCTCGAAACCGAGTGTGGGGTTGGGGGTTCCGTACGGGTGTGCTGTTCAGGTGATTGTGGCCGCGCGAAGGCATGAGGACAGGGCCTCTCGGTAGCACAGAGGGTGTCTACGCCACTGCTCACCGGGAGGCCCTGTTGCCGCGGTTGTATCGGTCTGCCGTGAAAGAGTCCATTCCGGACACGCGGACGTGCGACCGCTTCGCCCACACGTACGGCAACGCAGGCGCAGCATGGCGAACGCATTCGCCACGCCCAAGTAGGCCAGTCGCAGCAGCACGGTCGATCCTCTTGCCGCAGTGAGCTCCACCCTCACGAGAGCGCCCGCTCGGGCGACTTCTCCGGTCGACCTCCCGTACACCGCGCGCACCACCTCCCACCAGGACGGATGACATTTCGGCAAGCACAGCGCCGAGGAGGGCGAGGGCGACACGGACCGGCGACCCGGATGACACTTACGGAACTCACGGCACATCACGGCCGGCAAGCGGTATCCCCGGTGGCGTCGCAGTGCTTCGGTCCGTACCCACGATGAAAGTTCACAAAGGAGAGGAACCCCAGCCGGCGCAGGCTTGGGGTTCCTCGAGGCGGTGAGTATCGGGCGGTCAGCAGGTGGAAGTTGCCCACGCCGTAAACCGCTCGTCTACGCGCCGGGAGACCGCACACATCGCGGTCACAGCGGATCAGGCAGGTTAGCGCTGCAGGGTAAGGACACCCGGCCGCCAGGGCAGTTGGTCGTAGGGACCGCCCGCGGAGGGGGACTTGCCCTGGTAGAGGAACTGCAGGTTGCAGGGGTCGACGGTCATGGTCTGGTCGGAGTTGTTGCGGACCAGGTCACCGTGGCTGATGTCGTTGGTCCAGGTGGCACCGCTGTTGGCCTTGCCCGCGAAGGGGTTGCTTTCGCTGCTGGCCTGCGGGGTCCACGAACCGCTCAGGCTGGAGGCCGTGAACGAGCGGAAGTAGCGCCCATTCGCACCCATCGCCTCAACGATCATGAGGTACTGGTTCTGGTCCTGAAGCTTGTAGACCTGCACGCCCTCGAACAGGTTGTTCGTCGAGTCGCTCATGATCGTCGTGTACGACGAGCCGAAGTTGCCCGGGAAGTTCCCGATCGGCATGCTCGCTCGGTAGATCTTGCCGTTGTCACCAGCGAAGAACAGGTACATGTTCTGGCCGTCACCGATCAGGGTCTGGTCGATCGGGCCGGTGCCGGAGCCGGAGATGCTACCGGTGAACAGCGGCTGCGGCGAGGACCAGCCGTTGGGGTTGGTGGGGTCGCTCGACGTCCGGTAGATGAAGGGCCACGCACCCCACTGGTACGCCAACACCCAGATGTTCTTAGGCGCGAAGTAGAACAGCGTGGGCGCCACCGCGGCCTGGCTCATCCCGGTCTGGCCGGCCGACCCCATGTCCGACCAGTTCGTGAAGGGACTGAACCTCATCGAGCCGTAAGACGATCCCGACACGTTCGACGCGTAGACCAGGTGCTTGCCGTTGTACACCACGTTGGTGAAGTCCTTCAGCGAGACCCACCCGTTCGCCGGCTGCGCCAACACGCCCGTCGACGTCCACCGGTACGTCGAGGGAAGAGAACAGGCGCTGGTAGCTGCCTGAGCCGGGTTGGCGACGAGCGTCGCCGCCAACGAGGCCAGGGCCGCAACCGCGGCTGCGAGCACCGCAGGCAGACGTTTGCGGCTGACATTTCCTCTGCGCATGAGGACCTCTTGATTTTTGAGTAAGCGGTTCCGGTTGGCCCCGTCAGAGGCTGTCCGGACTGTCGATGTGGTTGCGGTTCGTAGCGGTCGGTGGGCACCGGACCGACTCCTTGCGGCTTCCCGGTGCTGCAGGACCTTCTGACACACCGGTGGCGCCCTGCGCCTTCGGGCCGCTGCGAAACGCACCGGCCCGTGTCGGACGCTGATCGTCGTGGTGCAAGCCCGCCACGCGGTGACCCTCACGTACTCCGCGAGCCGTTCGAGGGCTGATCGAGACCGGGGCCCGCGCGGGACCGCATGGATTGCATCGTTCATGACATTCCTTGAGCGAGACGGAGCTGAGGAGTAGAACGGCTCAACGGCATGCCGTGCCCCACCTGAAGAGGGCATCGATGGAGGCTTGGACAGCGTCGGGTGAGCCCGTCGCGGTCCCGGGCGCCATCAGGACGGTCGCGTCCCGCCGTGCCGCGCCGGGGCGGATGTCCGCGCTGACGCTCAGCCAGATGCAGCTGCCCGGAACGGTCCGCGCTCGTGAGCTCGTGGCCAGTGCCGGTGGTGTTCCAGTCGCTGGCCACGGTCAGCCCGCTGACCATCACCACCCGCATGGCTCCGCCCCGGCGTTTGACACCGATCCACGCGGAGGAGTCACGCAGCGGCGCGAGTCCGGCCCGGTCACCTCCCGCATCGCGGAGTGGTCGAGCTGGACCGTGACGGTGGAGGCGAGGCCCTGGATGCGGCCGGTGGCGGCCCCCAGCGCACGACGATGGGAGAGTTGATGAAGCCATGACATCTGCATGAGCGGCATGCTCCTTGCGGCTCGGCCGTTTCGGTGGGCGTGACGGAGGTGCCCTGCTGTGCGGGTGGAGCGGCTCTGCATGTTCGCGATATCGAACAAGGGTCGAAGTGTCGAGCACTCTGGATGGTAGGAGACCGGTGAGCGGCGTCAATACCTCTCGCAAGATTCGCGAGCAACGCCGAAATATTTCGCAGGACTTTATGGATGAACGCCGCAGGTCAAGCCAACCGAATGGCCGGGCTGGGCGGATGGACAGCCCTTTGGTGCCAGAGCGAAGCCGGCCTCGTGGATAGTGTTGACATGGCCGGTCGCCTCCCCAGTCCCGCACTGCGCGGGTCGTTGATTCGTATGGTGTGATCGGCGCGGGGGGTGTGCGGGTGCCGATAAATTATCCGTGCAGGTCATGCCGCTGCTGGTACTCGACTGCCGGCCCGCAGCAGCCCCCGCTTGTTGCACTGCGCGAGGATGGCGTCCAGGACCTGCCTGTTCCAGGCTGTGTGCTTGCCGAGAATGTCATCCGCCCTGGTCGGAGTCCTGTACCGGGACCGGCGGTCGTCGGCCTCGCCGCTCGGGTAGGCGCTCTCGCGTAGTCGGTGGTTCACGCAGAAGCGCAGGGTCTCGATGCGTATGCCCAAGGCCCGCTCCAACGCGGGGAAGACACCGTCGAGTCCCGGCCGCCGAGCGGTCTCGGGACTCGGGGAACAGGTCTCATCCCGTGGTGAGTATGGTCTGTTGCGTACCGCCCTCCGCTTGCGGCGCGCTCTTCTGTGTCGTGCGCCCCCGCAGTGCCGCCACCACCAGCAGAGCCGAGAACAGGGCGGCCGAGCCGCACACCACGAATCCGATCGCGTAGCCGTGGCCGAGGGCATCGAGGGCGTACGCGCGGGCCGCGCCCGGCGGGGAGGTGGCGGGGACAGAGTTCAGAGCGAGGGGACCGCCTTCCGTCAGCACGTCGTGCGCCGCCGCCTTCGACTCCGCGCTCAGAGACGAGGAGGTGGCCAGTGACGAGGTCACCCGGGACGCCGCCTGGCTCAGGGCGACCGCGCCGATGACCGCGGGTCCGAGGGTGAAGCCGAAGTCGCGCAGCAGGTTGGTGGACGCGCTGGCCATGCCCGCGAGCGGCAGTGGCACCGTGTTGACGGCGGTCGCGGTGATGGACGACACCGTGAAGGCGAAGCCGATGCCGACCAGGCCGAGTGGCAGAATCAGCGAGGTCAGGTGCCGGTCGCCGACATCGAGCCCGGCGGCCAGGAAGTCGCCCACGGCGATCAGCGCCAGACCGGAGGTGAGCAGCGCCCGTGCGGGCAGCCGGTGCAGCAGCCGCGAGGTCAGCGGGGTGAGCACCGGGGTAATGCCGTTGAGCAGCAGGAACGCGAAGGCGGTGCGCATGGGGCTCTGGTGCTGGATGGGGCCGAGCCGGATGCTCGCCGCGTAGGCGGTGCCCAGGAAACTGAACATGCCCACCACCGCGACGACCGACGCGACCGCGAAGGAACGGTTACGGAACAGGTCGAGGCGCAGGAGGGGCGAGCGGGCCCGGCTCTCGGCGGCCACGAACAGGCCAAGGAACACCACGGCGATCACGAATGCCACGACCACGGGAGTCGATCCCCAGCCGTCGGTCGGCCCCTGGATGACGGCGTACAGCAGGGCGAACAGACCGACGCCGATAATGATCTGGCCGGCGATGTCCAGCGAACGGCCCTGTGAGGCACGGGAGTTCACGGCGAGCCACAGGCTCACCGCAGCGCTGACCGCGGCGAGCGCGGCCACCACGACGAACGCCGAGCGCCACGAGCCGTAGGTGCCGGTGATACCGCCGAGCAGCGGCGCGAGGAAGCCGCCCGCGGACAGGCTGGAGGCCCAGAGGGCGATGACGCGGGCGCGCTGGGCACCGGTGTGTGTGCCGGCCGCGATCATGGCGAGCGAGGTGGGGAAGAGCGCGGCGGCGCCGAGACCGGCCAGCGCCTGCCCCGCCCACAGTTGATGGATGCCGGAGGCGCTCGCGGCGACGACCTCGCCCGCGCACAGCAGTCCGGCGCCGCCGACGAGGAGCTGTTTGCGGCCGAAGAGGTCGCCCAGCACGCCGAAGGAGAGTTCGAGGACGGCCACGGGCAGCAGGAACGCGTCCGAGATCCAGGTGAGTTGGGCGCCGACAGGGTGGAGGTGTTCCTGGAACAGGCCGTTGAGGGTGGCCGGTATCGCGAGGCCGATCTGGGCGAGGCAGACGGCGAGACAGCCGGCGACGAGCGTGCCGAGCGCAAGACGGGGGGCAGAGGATGCGGAGGGAGAAGAGGCGGGTGCGTCGGACATGAGAGGGTCCCAACGTCAGTGGCGGGCGGTGTTCTCCGGGCGGTCGCGGCCTACCGTCAGATGTGCCGGGCGGTACGGGACGTACGCCGCCCCGTCCAGACCGAGCGCGGTGGCGGACCGCTGGAGCGCGGCCGCGGTCGCGGCGTCACCCCAGTGGCCGGTGGTCACGCGGTGTTCGAGCGCGTGCAGGGCGGCCACCGTCTCGGCCGTGGTGAACGTGCAGTGGCCCTGCCGTTCGACGTAGGCCTGACGCAGCATCGCGCCGTTCCGGGCCCTGCGCACTCGGTCGCCGAACTGCCGTTCCTGCTCGACGGGTACGAGGTTGTCGGCGATCGTGTGCACGTCCAGCAGCGGCACGCCGAGGCCCTGACCAGCGGACGAGGTGCGCTGCGCGGTTCGGACCGCGGCGGGGTCGGCGGCGATCGAGGCGCCTTGGGCCAGGGACATCAGGTCGACGCGCAGGTCCAGTCCGGCCGTCCGGTACAGCGCGCGGACCCGCGGGGCATGGACGGAACCGGCGAGCAGTCGGGTGTAGTCGACGCCCTGGTTCCAGGAGTTGTTGCCGCCGACGGACTGCTCGATGGCGTACCGGCCGCCCTCGACGAACGACAGGATGCCCTGCGCGAACCACGTGTACTGCTGCTCCTCCTGGCCTGCCCAGTCGGTCGGGGCGGGCCGGTCCTTCCCGGGCGCCCAGGCGGGCAGGTTGAGGAAAGCCGCGGCCAGCGCGACCCGGGCGCGGCCCTGCGGGGTGGTCTGCGCGGCGGTGACGGCGTCGGTGAGCTTCTTCGCGGTAGCGGCCGCGTCGTCGGCGGAGCCGAAACGGACCAGGCGGACGTCCTGCCCCGGCAGGAGCAGCCGGGCGATGGTGTACTCGGCGTCGAGCTGGTAGTTGTCCAGGTCGGTGCCGCCCGCGACCAGACCGCACAGGCCGAGCGCGCCGTCGACGCGGCCGGCACCGTCGCGGGCGATCTGCGCGTTGACGAGCCCACCCATGGACTGGCCAACGGCCAGGGTGCGCCGCGGTGTGCCGATCTTCGCGGTGACGGCGTCGAGCGTGGCGAACTGGTCGCGTTCGGCGCTGTTCATGGCCCACATCGAGCCACGGGGGTCGTACGACGACCCGGCCATCGCATAGCCCTCGGTGAGCAACTCGGTGCGTACGGCGTCAGAGGGGGCGTCCGTGGCGACGGTAGGGCCGAAGCCGTGACTGAACAGCAGCAGGGTGCCGTTCCAGTCGTCGGGGACGTCCGCGATCCAGGTGGCGCCGTCGGAGAGGGTGCCGGTGAGGTGGGTGGTGGCCGCCGGGTCCGCCTGGGCAGTCGGCGAGGGGAAGGGGGCAATGGCGGCGGACGCCAGTGTGGCCAGGGCGGCCAGGGCGATACGCAGACGTGTGCGGGAAGACATGGAGGTGGCTCCTTGTGGGCGGCTGCGGAGCGGGGAACCCGGGAAATGCTCAGTGCACTGAACGAAGGCGTGGGGAATGTAGGGCTGTTTTCTTACCACCGTCAAGACTGTGCACAATTTCGCTCGAGACGGGAGCCGCACCGTGGTGTGACATCCGCGAAAAACGGCTACGCCGGAACGGTCTCGATCAGCCGACTCACCGCGTCCCGGACGGGCATCTCCAACAGGGCGTGGACCGCGCGGAACGTCTCCTCCGCCCCGGCGGCGGGCCAGTCCGCCGGCAGGTGCCGCACAGGCAACCGGGGGTCACTGCGGATGACCTGGAGCCACTCGGTGGTCAACCGGAGGCGCAGCGCGAGGGCGTCCTCTCCCGCCAGGTCCACGCCACCCGAGGCGTACGGCCGCCAGAACGCGTCGAAGTCCCGGTAGCGTGCGCACAGGCCGCCCAGATCCCAGGTATCATTGATCATTTCGGCGATGTTCATGCTGGCGTCCCCGCGGGCGCGGAAGACCTTCACGTGCGCGGCCAGGCCCAGTTCGGCCACGATCCCGGAGACGTCGATCTCGCCTGGCGCGATCCACAGTCCGCTGAACAGCGTGCCGAAGCCCGCCCAGGTCAGCTGGGAGCGCAGATCGTGCCGCCGGCGTTGCCACGACTCCGGGAGCGAAAAGCCGAGCAGGGTCCAGGTGCCGTCCCATTCCCGGTTGACCGCGCCCGTCTTCCAGATGCGCCGCTCGCCATCACGGAGGATCGCCTCCGAGCGATCGGTGAGGCCGACGTAGGTCCGTCGGCCCTCGCGCCGACGACTCAGCAGACCGCGGCCGACCATGCGGGTGAGGGTGGACCGGGTGGCCTGCTCTCCGACTCCCGCGCGCCGGAACACCTCGATGACGCTCCCCGTGTACACGCATACCCCGCGGCCCAGTACTTCGTCACCGAGGAAACTGAGCAGGAGGGACTGGGGGCGCAGGGCTGGATCGGTCACACGCATACATTACGAGGCCGCCACCCAGGCACATGCGGCAAGCGGCACCCGGTCGGGTGCGGGCCGGGCCGCGGTTACCGCCGGACACCCGGCGGGGGAGGCATCAGTCGAGCCTGTTCCCGGCAACGCGCGCCAGGAGCGCGTGCAGCGTCTCCCGCTCGGCGGGGGCGAGCGGGGTGAGCAGTTCGTCAGTCACACGCTGACCTGCCTGACCGGTGTCACGGAGGAACACGCGGCCGCCCTCGGTGAGGATGACGATGCGGCTGCGGCGGTCGTCGGGTGCGGGGCGGCGCTCGGCGAAGCCCAGCTTCTCCAGGTCGTCCACCAGGCCGACGATCGCGCTCGGGTCGTAACCGAGCCGGGCGCTGAGCTCTCGCTGCAACGCGCCGTCACAGGTGGCAAGGAAGCGCAGCACGGCGTAGTGCCGCAGCCGCAGCCCCGACTCCTGGAGGAACGCGTTGAACAACTGACCGGAGCGCAGACCCAGGCGGTACAGCAGATAGCCCGTGTCCGCGTGCAACGCCCGCATCCACGGTTCGTCCGCGTCGATGGGGGGCGGGTTGTCGATGTGCTCGCGGGCGATGGCGGGCTCCCTGGTCTCGGTTCCGGGGCGCCGATCTCGGCTCCCCAGCGGGGTTGGTCTCATGTGTGGAGTCCAGCATGACGCACCCGGAGGTGACCAACAACTATTGACGGCGACAATTATTGCTCTTAACTTCGACCTCGAGCCGCATCCCGGCGCCGCACAGGCGCACCCCATGCGAAGGGACCCGCTCGTGCCCACCATCGATCTGACCGGCAAGGCCGCGGTCGTCACCGGCAGCGGACGGGGCCTCGGCCTCGCCTACGCACACGCCCTCGCCGCCCACGGCGCGTCCGTGGTCGTCAACGACGTCGACGAAGCCGTGGCCGAACAGGCCGTCAAGTCCATCACCGAGGCCGGCGGCAGCGCCGTGGCCGAGGTGGTCCCGGTCGGCGCCGCCGAGGCCGCCGACCGTCTCGTGAGCCGTGCCGTCGAGGAGTTCGGCCGGCTCGACGTCCTGGTCAGCAACGCAGGCATCCTGCGCGACAAGGTGCTGTGGAAGATGACCGACGAGGACTTCGACGCGGTCATCACCACCCATCTCCGAGCCACCTTCACCTGCGCCCGCGCCGCCGTCGTACGCATGCGCGAGCAGGGCGAAGGCGGCACACTCGTCCTCGTCGGCTCCCCAGCCGGGCAGCGCGGCAACTTCGGCCAGACCAACTACGCCGCCGCCAAGGCCGGAATCGCCGCCATGGCCCGCACCTGGTCCATGGAACTGTCCCGCGCGAACATCACCGTCAACACGATCGTGCCGGTCGCCGCCACCGCGATGACCGAGACCATTCCCGCCTTCGCCCCGTATGTCGAGGCCCTGAGGAAGGGCGAACCGCTGCCGGACTTCCTGCGCAAGAGGGAGGGATTCGGCACCCCGGAGGACTGCGCCGCCCTCGTCCCCTTCCTGGCCTCCGACGCCGCCCGCGGCATCACCGGCCAGTGCATCGGCATCGGCGGCGACAAGGTGGCGCTCTGGTCGCATCCGCAGGAGATCCGGACCGCCTACGCCGACGGCGGCTGGACCTCCGACGCCCTCGCCGACGCCTGGCCCACATCGGTCGGCGCTGAACCGCAGACGGTGGGCATCCCTGCGCCGCGGATCCCGGAGGCGTGATGGACCTTCAGAATCTGGTCGCCATTGACGTCCACACCCACGCAGAGGTGTCTTCCAAGGGCCATTCCTCCCTGGACGACGACCTGCACGACGCCTCATCCGCCTACTTCGGGATCGAGGGCAACCGGAAGCCCACGTTGGAGGAGACGGCCGCCTATTACCGCCGGCGCCGGATGGCCGCTGTCATCTTCACGGTGGACGCCGAGTCCGCGACCGGCACCGAGCCCATCCCGAACGAGGAGGTCGCCGAGGCCGCCGCCGCCAACGCGGACGTCCTCATCCCTTTCGCCTCCATCGATCCCTTCCGGGGGAAGGCGGGCGTGAAGCAGGCCCGGCGGCTGGTCGAGCAGTACGGGGTAAAGGGCTTCAAGTTCCATCCCAGCATCCAGGGCTTCTTCCCCAACGACCGCTCGGTGGCGTACGGCCTGTACGAGGTGATCGAGGAGACCGGCACCGTCGCGCTCTTCCACACCGGCCAGACCGGCATCGGCGCCGGTGTTCCCGGCGGAGGCGGCATCCGCCTGAAATACTCCAACCCGCTCCATGTGGACGACGTGGCCGCCGACTTCCCGAAGCTGAAGATCGTCTTGGCGCACCCGTCATTCCCCTGGCAGGACGAGGCCCTGGCGGTGGCGACCCACAAGCCAGGCGTGTACATCGACCTGTCCGGCTGGTCGCCGAAGTACTTCCCGCCACAGCTCGTGCAGTACGCCAACACGCTGCTGAAGGACAAGGTCCTGTTCGGTTCGGACTTCCCGGTGCTCACCCCGGACCGATGGCTGACCGACTTCGAGAAGCTCTCCATCAAAGACACGGTCAAGCCGAAGATCCTCAAGGAAAACGCAGCCCGCCTGCTCGGGCTGGCACAACCGTAAAAGGTGGTCAGATGCGCAACGAGGGACTGGGGTCGTGGCCCGCACGCCGGGCCCGCAAGACCCCACACCGCACAGCCCTGATCCACGGCGAGCAGTCGACCGACTACCGCACCCTGCACACACGCGCCACCCGCCTCGCCCACGCCCTGCGCGCCCGAGGCATCGAACGCGGCGACCGCATCGCCCACCTCAGCCCCAACCACCCCGCCTATCTCGAGACCCTGTTCGCCGCCGGCATCCTCGGCGCCGTCTTCGTCCCCCTCAATACCCGCCTCGCCGGACCCGAGATCGCCTACCAACTCGCCGACTCCGGCGCCAAGGCCCTCGTCCACGGCCCCGCACACGCCGGACTCGTCGCCGGACTGCCGGCCGGCACCGACGTACGGACCTACGTCGAGATCGGCGACGCATACGAACAAGCCCTGGCAGCCGCCTCGGCTGAGCCGATCGACGAACCGGTCACCCCCGACGACACCTGCCTCATCATGTACACCTCGGGGACGACCGGCCATCCCAAGGGCGCGATGCTCACCCACTCCAACGTCACCTGGAACGCCGTCAACGTCCTGGTCGACCACGACCTGATCGCCGACGAACGGGCCCTGGTCTCCGCCCCGTTGTTCCACACCGCCAGCCTGAACATGCTGACTTTGCCAGTACTGCTCAAGGGCGGTACCTGCGTCCTGACGGAGGCCTTCGACCCGGGCGCGACCCTCGGCCTGATCGAACGGCACGGCATCACCTTCATGTTCGGAGTGCCGACGATGTTCGACCAAGTGGCCCGGCACCCCCGCTGGACGAACGCCGACCTGTCCTCGCTCCGCATCCTCACCTGCGGCGGATCACCGGTGCCGACCCCGCTCATCGCCACCTACCAGAAGCGCGGGCTCACCTTCCTCCAGGGCTACGGCATGACCGAGGCCGCGCCCGGCGCCCTCTTCCTGGACGCCGAACACGCCGCCGACAAAGCGGGCTCGGCGGGCGTACCGCACTTCTTCAGCGACGTACGGGTCGTACGGCCCGACCTCACCCCGGTCGACGTCGGCGAGACCGGCGAAGTGGTGGTACACGGACCACACGTCATGTCCGGCTACTGGGGGCTGCCCGAGGAGACGGAGGCCGCCGTCACGGACGGCTGGTTCCGCAGCGGGGACGCGGCCCGGGTCGACGAAGACGGTTATGTGTACATCGTCGACCGGATCAAGGACATGATCATCTCTGGCGGCGAGAACATCTATCCCGCCGAGATCGAGGATCTCCTCCTCGCCCACCCGGGCATCGCCGAGTGCGCGGTCATCGGTGTCCCGGACGACGAATGGGGCGAGGTACCCCGGGCGGTCGTCGTCCCGGCAGCGGACACCGAACTCGACCCGGACGAGGTGCTGACGTCACTGTCCGGGCGGCTCGCCAAGTACAAGATCCCCAAGTCGGTGGTGGTCGGGGACAAACTCCCGCGCACCGCCTCCGGAAAAATCCTCAAGTCCCGCGTGCGTCAGCGCTACGGCACCCCAGCCCCTGAACAGGAAGCCGGCTCATGAGCATCACCGTCAACGGTTTGGACGAACTGAAGAAGCTCGCCGACAGCGACCTCGGCACCAGCGAGTGGATCGAGGTCACGCAGGATCGCATCGACACCTTCGCCGACGCCACCGGCGATCACCAGTGGATCCACACCGACCCGGAGCGAGCGGCTCAGGGCCCCTTCGGCTCGCCGATCGCGCACGGCTACCTCACCTTGTCCCTGTTCATCCCCCTCTTCACCCAACTGCTGGACGTACAGGGTGTGACCACCAAGGTCAACTACGGGCTGAACAAGGTGCGTTTCCCCGCGCCGGTGAAGGTCGGATCCCGCATTCGGCTCGTCGCCCGGCTCACCTCGGTCGAGGACGTACCCGGCGGCGTCCAGATCACCGTCGACGGCAGGATCGAGGTGGACGGCGGCACGAAGCCCGCGGCCGTCGTGCAGAGTCTGTCCCGCTTCTACATCTGACCTGCGGCAATCGGTGGGTGCCGCAGCTCGGGCGTCCGGGGTGGGCCACCGCGCTCACCTTGTGGTCGTCCTTCCCTCGCCTCGGACCGACCGCTTGGCAGTGGAGCTCGATCGGCACCGAGTCGAGAACGCTTGGGCTTTTCTCTGCTGTGGTGCCCCTGGCCAGGGACACCGTGGCGGCGCCGCCTCAGCCGTGGAGCGCGAACGGATGCCGGGCGAGCGGGGTGACGGTGATGTCCATATACGGAAAGAGCGGCAGCCTGGGGCGGCCGCCCCCTCGCCGGCGCAGCCTGACTCGATCCGGCGAGCCTGTGCAGTCGGAGCACTGGAAGTCGGGGGACGTCCTCGGTCGGCATCAGTGTCGAGCGAACCGGCGCAGGGCGTCGAGTACGGGCGGCGCGAGCGTGTTCGGGTGGTCGGCGTCGTGCAGCAGATGGTCCACTCCCGGCAGCGTCACTCGGCCCGGTCCACCCGCATGCGCGTGACGCAGGGCGGTCGTCAGGGCGTTCGTTGTGACACAGGGGACCTGGGCGTCGCTCGTGCCGCATGTCAGCAGCACCTTGCTTCCCGGCCGGAGTGCGGCGGCGACATCTGGTGGGTAGACGGCGTCATCGCTTAGCACGAACCGGGCGTTGGGGCCTTGGAACGCCTCGAAGAGCTGGGCGATCGCGGGGGGCAGGTCGGTGGTGTCGACCGGTCGGTGTTCGCGCAGGGAGGTGACGGCGGCGTCGATGGCCGCGTTGACGGTGCGTTGCTGCTCCGGTGTGAACTGGCCCTGCCTGGTTGCTTCGGCGATCTGGGCCTTGAGTTGGAGCGCCACCAGGTCCAGCATGCGGATCGCCTGCGGTTGCAGAAGCGCCAGGCCGGCCGGGCGCGGGCGGACGGTGCCGCCCAGCAGCAGTCCCGTCATCGCGCCCTCGCTGTGCCCGAGGATCAGCAGCGCGTGCGGGTTGGTCTCCGGCTGATCGCGCAACCACTCGTAGGCGGTCCGTGCCTGGCGGACGAATGCCGGGTAGTCGAGTTCTTCCGGGTGGTCCCGGTAGGCGCCGAGCCCGGTGCGGCCGGTGCCGTACTTGTCGAACCGCAGCGTGGCGATTTTGTCCCTGTCGAGCGCGTCGGCCAACTGTGCCAGGGTGTCCGGTGCGGACCCGGGCGGTTGGTTGCCGTCGCGGTCGGTGAGTCCGCTGCCGGGCAGCAGAAGTGCCGCCCGCAGCCGTTGCCCGGCACGATGCTCGGGAACGTGCAGGGTGCCGTACACGGTCGTACCGTCGGCCGTGAAGACGACCTCGCGGTCGGCGGCAGGCACGAGACCGGGCGTCGCCGCGGCCGGGGTGGCGGTGACGACGGCCAGGGCCATCACAGCCGCTGCCAAGTGTCGAAACATTGGCCTACCTCTTTTCAGACAAGGGCCTTCTCGACCAGAGCAACAGTCGCGCGAGGGTCGTCGACCTGGAGAACCAGGCGTGCGTACCTCTCGTCGGCGAGTTCGACCACGACAGCCTTCGACGGATCCCTGACGTCCCAGAAGACCTTTTCACCATCCTGATGGAATGTGCCCGCGGTGATCACACCGGGTACGCGGGAGCCCGGCGCGCGGATTCCCTTGGGTTCGGTGGCGATACCGGGGTCGGCGGTCGCGCCACGGACGTTGGCCAGCGGGATGGTCAGACTGCCTTTGAAGGACCAGAGCTTGTCGAGACCCTCGATCACGACGACGAGGTCGTCGCCGTCGATACGTATCAGTGCCATGTGGGGTTCCCTTTTCAGGTGAGAGGAATGAGGTGTTGGGTCAGCGCGTTGACGGCGTTGTCGGGGTTGCCACGCAGGAGGATGCCCAGCGCAGCGGCGGTGAGGGCAGTGGCCATGTCGGCGGGAACGCCGAGCGCGTCGGCGATCGACTGGTCGATGGCTGACAGTGCGGCCGTCACCTCGGAGGCGACCTCCTCGTCGACCGGTGCGCGTTCGATCGCTGCGAGTAGAAGCAGACCAAGGTCGGCCGAGGTGATGAGTCGCAGCGCGGCCGCGGCGTCCGATTCCCCGGCCAGGGCGTCGAGCAACGGGCGGACGTCGTCGGCGAGGTGGCGGCGCAGAGCGATCAGGTAGAGGCCGCGCTTGCTGCCGAACGTCTTGTACAGGCTGTTGCGGTGCACGCCGAGGTGGGTGACGAGGTCGTCAACGGACACACCGTCATACGCACGTCCGCCGAACAAGTCCACGGCGGCACGCACTGCTTCGTCCTCGTCGAATGCTCTTGGCCTGCCCATGGCCACTACGGTAGACAGTTGAGGAACGGTCAGTCAAGAACAATCGTTCCTCAATCGCCGATCCCCTTCGAGGCCCGGTCTTCCAGAAGTTGCGGGACAGTCTCGACACCCGCCTCTACGGAAAGGCCGCCGCGCAGGGGAGTTACCGACGCCGGCGGACGGTCGCCTTCGACGGGTGCAGCAGCCTGCTCGTCCCCAGCCATGAACGGAACTGGTCCTGGCTCGGCCGCCCCGCCAGCCGGCTCGGTGAAGCCGGATACCCCCGACTGATGCTGATGGCACTGTGCGAGACCGGCACCCGCGGCGCCAGTTGTTTTCGGGAGCTGGGGCCGGTGACGCGCCCACCAGCTTGCGAAGGAAGCGATCGACCTGGCCCTCCAGCGGTGGCCAGTGCTGGTCGGGCTGGTTGACCCGCATGGATACCGCGCCGTGCTCGGCGGCGCGTGGGTCGAGGACCACCGTGGAGGCGTCGTCCGGGCGAGCCAGGCCGTCGTCGATGCACCTTTGGACCGCGGCTGTGATCGTACGTCCGAGCTCTTCCTTGAAGTCCATGTCCGGGCGCTGATTGAGGGTGCTGTCGTGCAGCACCTTGTAGAGCCCCGGGTGGTCATGTGCCAGGCCCCGAGTGCGAGGGTTCGGGCGCGCAGTTGGGCGTGAAGGGTGTCTT
Source organism: Streptomyces sp. NPDC059679 (assembly GCF_042734105.1). Lineage (NCBI taxonomy): Bacteria > Bacillati > Actinomycetota > Actinomycetes > Kitasatosporales > Streptomycetaceae > Streptomyces > Streptomyces sp. NPDC059679. Next base: position 303,085 of record NZ_JBHWES010000004.1, read on the forward strand.
TGGACCGTGTCCTACGTGGTGAGGCGGACGAGTCGTTCGTAACAGCAAAGAGCGGCGGCGAGTCCGAGGAAGGCCAGGTAGTTGAGGGAACCGGGCGAGCATCGGCTTCAGTGCGAGGGCGTCGTGGGTGTTGGCCGCGGAGAGTCCGACCCGTAGGGGCAGTCCGTCCGCCTCTGGCAGGACGTGCATCTTGGAGCCGGGCTTACCCCGGTCCACGGGACACGGTCCAAAAGCTGTACCGGAAGCTTCTCCCGCTCACCGAACAGCAGACCCGCGCCGAACGTGACGCCGCGGCCGATGGGAGGACGAGGGCGGCTACTGCACTGGCACGAGTGGCCGCGCCAGGTGTCTGGCACTATGGCCGCATGAACAACACGAATGCTGCCAACGAGGCTGCTGAGACTGCTGTGTTGACCACTCCGCAGGCGTGGCGCGAATTCCTGGGGCGGTATGACGAGCGGTACATGAACAACCACGCTTCCGACCAGGAACTTGTTGATTTGTTGGAGGAAGACGAGTTGGAGGTACTGGAGGAAGAAGGGCGGCTTGAGCGATGGCTGGGGGAAGAGCCGGCGTCGGAGGTGGCCGTGGTGGCGGCGGAAGAGCGGCTCGGGGTGCGGTTTCCGCCCAGCCTCCGTGGGTTCCTACTGGCCAGCGATGGCTGGACACGCGTGAGTGGGTGGGTGGATCTCGTATACCCGTGCGGGCGCATCGGCTGGATGCGGGACAGTGATACCGGTGCGCGCTTGATCCAAATCTACAGCGAGAACGCCGATAACGACGACTACGTCCAGTTGTTCAGGCGATCCGTCGAGGTCGCCGCGGGCGAGGACGTCTGGTTGCTCGACCCGACCGATGTCGGGCCGGATGGTGAATGGACCGCCTGTCTGTTCACACCGAAGTACGGGGATGTGCAGGAGTTCCCGAGCTTCTCCGACCTGTTCCACGACGGGTACGAGGACATGGACTAGGCTTGTGATTTAACGTCGCTTGGTACTCGGCCAGCTGGGTGGTGTGATCCATCGGCGCGTTGTCAGCCTTGGGCGGTCACCCCGAGATCATGGCGCATCGCGGTCCTCATGGCCCGGAGCATGTCCCAGATCTCTGCCTGAGCCTGGACGGCGGTGGCCACCGTCTCCCCAGGTTCGGGCTCTTGTCGCTCAAGGCGTTTGACCTGGCCATAGACCTTGTTCAGGGCCTGATTGACTTCACTCGCGCGTGCGAGCACCTCGTCGGGGGCGATCATCTGTGCTTCGGAGTATCTGGCGCGATGGGCTCCTTTTGCCTCGTCGAGTGCCTCGCTGTCGGTCTCCTCGACACTGCGTTCTCGCATGACGTGCAGATGGCGGTTGAGCGCTGTGGTGAACTGACGTGCATCCCGGTTGAGTTCCATGTAACAAGTGCGTCGGAGGAGCAGGTTCTCGCGAACCTCCTCTTGGCCCCGAAGCAGCTCTATCTCGCGACGTTTTGCCCGTTCGGAGGCGCGTTGGGTGAGGAACGATCCCCCCAGTGTTCCGGCCACACCTGCCACCGCGATGATCACAGAGCCAAGATCCACAGATCCTCCTCGAAGCCGCTTGCAGTCACATCACCCACTGCTCGCTGCCTCACTGTCAAGCGCCGGACCGCTGGTGCGTCAGGGTTTGGTGCCCTTCTTGTGGTGGGCGGGACGGCTGTAGACCTCGCCGGTGGCGAGGACGCGGCCCAGGTCGTGACGGGTGGCCGGGCGGTGGTTTTTCGAGCCCCCGTGGCCTTCCCGGCTCGGGCCGAGAGGGTTTCGGCGCACCGGCCGGAGAGCCGGTCTTCGTCCACAGGTTCCGGAACCCCCGGCGGACCCGAGCGGGCGTGAGCTTGTTCGGCTCGGTCGGCTTCTCCCAGGGCCTGCGCAGGTCGACGGCGAGCGGACGGGCGAGCCTGAGCTGGGTGTGGGCGGCGATCACCCAATGCCGCGAAGTCAGGGGCCCGACGACGGTGTCAAGTGGGCGTGAAATGCTATGGGGCGTCTGCCATCCAGGGGATCGACCAAGATCTTCCCGAAAGCAGAGTCCCTGTGGTTCAGTCTGTCACGGGCGGCGCCAGCGATGTGTTCGCCCCCGGCCATCTCGGTGAGTTGACCCTGCGGGGTTCCGGAACTCGGCCCGGCGCGATGACCAGCGGTAATGAGTGGAGTAGCACTCGCCGGGAAGGACTCGGACTGTGCCGCTACGTCTGCTCTATTTGATCTTCATCCGGCTGCTCGGCTGACGCGTGCCGACCGCGCGTACCTCGCCGCGCTCATCCGACAGCTGCCGCGGCGACTGCGACGCCACCGTCTGGTCACACCTGACACGATTCTGCGGTGGCACTGCCGACTGGTAACGAAGAAGTGGCCGCACCCGAACCGAACCGGCCGCCCGCCGATCGACCAGGCGATCGCCACGCTCATCGAACAACCCGCCCGAACACTCGCCGTCGACGCAGTCCACGTGGACTGCGCCGTCACCCTGCGGCGGCTGTATGTGCTCTTTGCGATGGAAGTCGGCACCCGGTACGTACACGTCCTCGGAGTGACCGGCCATCCGGACGGCCCCTGGACCACGCAACGGGCCCGCCATCTCCTGATGGACCTCGGCCACCGCGCATCCGAGTTCGACTTCCTCATCCGCGACCGGGCCAGCCAGTTCAGCAGGTCGTTCGACATGGTCCTCGCCAGCGCGGGCATCAAAGTCGTAAAGATCCCTCCGCGGTGCCTCCAAGCGAATGCGCACGCGGAGAGGTTCGTACGCACTGTCCGTTCAGAGGTCACCGACCGGATCCTCATCTTCGGCCGACGCCACCTACGCGCCATGCTGAACGAGTACATCCAGCACTACAACGGACGAACCCCACCGCAGACAACAACTCCACCCGCCACGGCCCGACCACCCCATCGCCGATCCTTCCCACGAGCGGATCAAGCGCCGACAGCGCCTCGGCGGCCTCATCAACGAATACGAACGAGCGGCGTAGAAACGCAGGTCATCACACGTGGCCGTGTTGTGGAACCCCGCAGGCAGCCGCACCACGAGCTCCCCGAATGAACGCGCGGTCGAACGTGTCGTCGGCGGCAGCGGACGCGAAGCCTCGACCACGTCCTGATCATGAATGAGTCCCACGCCCACCACGTCCTTGCAGCCGCACCAACGAGTACACCTATGCGGCATAACGGCACCCACAGGCCCATGCGGATCGCAGGCGCCCTGGAGCGGCGCGCGCGCACAAAAGGGCGCGGCGAAAGTACGATCATGCAATGGCTGACATGACCGAAACCACACCCGGTTGGCTGAGTCCCGACAACCTCGAACAGGCACGCGCGCAGATGCCGATCCTGTATGTCGAGGCCGTGCCCGTGCGAGTCGACGACAGCGGCGAAGTCACCAGCATCGGACTACTGCTCCGCATCGGACCGGACGGCACGGTCAGCCGCACCCTCGTCTCGGGCCGGGTGCTGCACCACGAACGGGTCCGGGACGCCCTCCTGCGCCACCTGGAGAAGGACCTCGGACCGGTGGCACTGCCCCGTGTCCCGGCCTCGCTGCAACCCTTCACGGTCGCCGAGTACTTCCCGACACAAGGGATCACACCGTTCCACGATCCCCGCCAGCACGCGGTGGCCCTTGCCTACATCGTCCCGGTGACCGGTGACTGCCGCCCCCGCCAGGACGCCCTGGACCTGGTCTGGTTCAGCCCGCAAGAGGCCGCGTCGCCACTGGTACAGAACGAGATGCCAGGCGGCCAGGGAGTCCTGCTCAAACAGGCACTCGCCCACGTGGGCTGCCTGTCCTGACGGGGACGCCTACCGCAGACGCTCACCCTGTGCGACTCCGTCGCCCGATTCGGCCGGCTGGTGCGACCGGTAGGCCGCTGGCGCTGAATGCTCAGGTCACGCTGATCGAATCGGGCCTCACCGCGAATCAGACGACAGAGTCCTATAGAGAGTGAGAAACGCCACCACCGGGTGAGCAGTCCGGAGACCCTCCTCCGATGCCGCTGCAGTAGCTGGCGCAACCTCGCGCGCGTCAGCTACTGCCTGCAAGGGGAGCTCGACCACCGGCGTCTGCGGTGGGGATGACCCGAAGAAGGCTTGGAAGATGAGATCGAACTCGCAGTCAGTCGTCTCCTTGAAGACGGACAGAGCACGGAAGTCATCTGCGGTGGTGTGGCTCTCGCGGAACCTGCGGGCCCGAACGTTCTTGTTGTTCGACTCGTTCGTCTCCAGCGGTGGATGGTATGCCTCGATCGCCCCGTGCTCCCAGACGTAGATGTCCTCTTGCCGCTGAGCACGACGTCGATCCCTGCGTGGTCGGGGAATGTCCCGTCCCGGGGTGAAGAGGTTCCTCGCCGCTTGCGCTACCCAGGAGGCGATCGGATGCGCCGTGGCGCCCAGGACGCGGATCCGGCGACTGCCACTCCATGAAGTCACAGGCCAGCAGGGCGTCAGCTTGGCTGGGAAGGAAGGTGGCCCAGGTACTGGAGTTCCGCTCGGGCGCCGGGTCGATGCCGGCCTCCTTCAAGATCTCCCATACAGTGGACGCGCCCACCTTCACCCCCAGCACAAGCAGCTCGGCGTGCAGGCGCCGGTACCCCCAGCTCGGGTTCTCCTTCGCCAGGCGCAGCACCAGGACGCGGATCGAGCGCACCGTGCGCGGCCGTCCCGGGCATTCGGGTTGGCAGGACGCGGCATGGCGGCGCGCGACGAGGTCGCGGTGCCAACGCAGTACCGTGTCGGGGCGGACGAGCAGCCGTAACCGTCGCAGGACGTGCAGCGGCAGCCGGTGCAGCAGCGCCGCCGGGTACGCTCGATCGCTGGGCATGGACCGGAGGTTGTCCTTGCCGAGTTGGCGTTTCAGCACGGTGATCTGATGGCGCAGGGCGAGGATCTCTGCGTCCTTGTCCCGGTCGGTCATCGGCAGCAGGCGAAGCATCGCGACCGGCAAGGGCAAGGTCATGCCGCCGACCCAGGTAGCTGATCATTCCGAGCGAGAAACCGGTCTCCTCAGCGAGCTCGCGGCAGGTGCGTCCAGCGGCCCGTTTGGCGCGGAGCCACTGGAGGAGCGGGCCAACGCGACCGCGTTGGGGAAGCTTCAGCTCCGGCCCCCTTGGCTCACGAGCCGGTAGTACGAAGCGGCACGTCCGTCCCACGTGAGGCGACGGCGTCCGGGCACCGCACATGGTGTGTCGAAGGCATTGACCGGATCACCCGCCACGTCCGTGACGGTGAGGTCGCCCCCGGTGGCAGGGATCTCCACGACGACGGGCCCCGAGGAACCCGTGCGAATCGTGGCGGTGGTCAGTTCTCCCGCGTCCCAGTCCACATCGACGGTCAGTCCGCCGCGACAGCGGATACCGGCCAGGTGACCGCTCCGCCAGCCACGCGGGAGCGTCTTCAGCAGGCTGACGGCTCCCTCGTGACTCTGCACCAGCAGTTCCAAGATGCCCGCGACGGCGCCGAGATTGCCGTCGATCTGGAAGATGTAGCCGCCCGGCCACTCCGAGTGCGGGTGCAGGTCCAGAAGGGACCACGACGTCAGTTCGTTCAGCAGGACGTCGAGCGAACGCTCGGCCAGCCCGGTGTCCCTCAGTCGCGCGGCAAGGCACAGGATCCACGCCTGGCTCCAGCCGGTGTATCCGCTGCCGTGCTGGAGCCTGGTCGCGAGAGCCTTCCTGGCTGCCGCGAACATCTCGGGAGTGCCACCCTCGGTGATACGCGTCCCGGGGTGGATGCCGTAGAGGTGGGACAGGTGGCGGTGGCCGGGCTCCGAACCAGGCCGCTCGTCCTTCCACTCGAGCAGTTCACCGCTCGCGCCGATGCCGGGCAGACGCAGGACACCCAGCGCGTGTCGGGCGCGGGAAAGCAGCCCGTCGTCGTCACCACGTCCGAAGCGTTCGGCCAAGATGACGTACCGGGAGAGCACCTCATGGACCAGTTCCTGATCCATCGTCGTTCCTTCGGAAACCGCGGCCCCCCGTGGCGCCGGGGGAAGGGCGAAGCGGTGCTCGGGTGACGTGGAGGGGCTCGTGACGAGCGAGCCGTCGTCGTCGGGTACGAGCATGTCGAGCGCGAACAGGGCGGCCGAGCGGTGCACACGCAGGGCGGACCCCGCGCCGAAGTCATCGTTTCCGCCGTACTCGTAGTGGTCCCACACGTGCGCGGCCAGCCAGTACAGGCCCGTCGGCCAGGTGGCCCACTGGGTATCGCCCTTGACGGGTGTGGAGAACCGCCAGATGTCGGTGTTGTGGTGGACCACCGCGCCCGCGGCGCCGTAGTACCGCGCGGCGGTATCCGTGCCGCTCTCGGCGAGGTCGCCGGCGAGCGTGAGCATCGGGCCGTGCACGTCCTGTAGGGCCGTGCTCTCGGCGGCCCAGTAGTTCATCTCGACGTTGATGTTGGTGGTGTAGTTAGCGCTCCAGCCGGGGCGGACGTCGATGTTCCAGATTCCCTGGAGATTGGCGGCCTGAGTGCCCGGGCGGGAGCTGGAGATCAGCAGGTAGCGGCCGAAGTGGAAGAGGAGTTCCGCCCGTGCCGGGTCGCCGTGCTCCGCGGCGGGTGAGGCCGACAGGTCGAGGTCGACGCGGTCGAAGTAGCTCCGGTAGTCCTGGACATGACGCTGGACGAGCTGTTCGGCCGTACGGGTCAGGGCTCGGGTCACGGGCTCTTCCGCCGAGCGTGCGAGGGCGGCGAGGTCAGCGCCTGGCCGCCGGTCGTAGCCGCGGAACCCGCTGGCGGCTGCAACGACCAGGCGTAGTTCCTGCGGTCCGGTGCTCTCCACCGCCACCGCCACCGCGAAGCCGGTGCCGGCGGCCACGGTGCCGGCCTCGTCCGGTTCGTCGCCGCCGTAGACAACCGCGGGTTCCTGGTCGATGTAGTTGGGCAGCACACGCGCCGGCACCCGGCCCGTGGCCACGAGCAGGCCCGGTCGCGGGGTGGCGGTGGTGACCGGGTGGGGGGAGACGAAGGTGGGCAGGACAGGGTGCGAGGCGGCGCCGGGCCCGGTCACCGTGACCACGAGCACGTTGTCGGGGGCCGAGACGAAGCTCGACATCTCGACCTCCGCCCCTGCGGGCCCGTAGCCGGTGGTGGCCACCGCGTCGGCCAGGTTCAGCCGACGGTGGTATCCAGTGGCGTCCGACGTGTCGGCGTAGTGCCATTCGAGCCATCCGAGGGGCTGGTAGGACTCGGTCCAGCCAGGTCCCATCATGGCCTGTGCCAGCTTCTCGGCCCGGACGTTGTCCTCGGCCCGGATGGCCTCGCGCAGTTGCGGGAGCAGGTCGGCCGGTGACCCGGTGTCCTCAGCGGTCATCGGGCCGCCCGACCACAGGCTGTCGAGGTTCAGGTCGATGCGCTCGGTTCCCACGGCTCCGCGCAGTGTCCCGCCCAGTGATCCGTTGCCGATCAGAAAACTGTCGTGGAACGCCGTCGCCGGCTCGGTCAGTTGGATGGTGTGACGTCGCAATTGTGTCGTTCTTTCTCGGTGACGGTGTCCGGTGGCGACCCTCCGTTACGCGACCGCCCAGGTGCCACGTACGGCGGGTGCATGAGCACTGGAGGTCACGCGGCCCACGCCTACTTGACGGCGCCGGCGACCATGTTGCGGAAGATCCACTTCCGGACGAACAGGAAGAGCACGATGAGCGGAATGGCACCGATCAGCGTGCCCGCCGTGACGACGCTGTAGTCGATGTTGCCGTAGGCCCCCTTCAGCTGCGCGAGGGCGACGGGCACGGTGTACTTCTGCGGATCGTTCAGAACCAGCAACGGCCAGAGATAGTCGTTCCAGCTCCACATGAAGGTGAAGATCCCGAACGAGGCTATGGCGGGCCGCATGGCGGGCAGCGCGACGTGCCAGTACATGCGGAGCAGGCCACAGCCGTCCAGTCTCGCCGCCTCGATCAGCTCGTACGGGATCGCGGAGACCGCATACTGGCGCATCCAGAAAAGCCCGAAGGCCGAAGCGGCGCCCGGCACGATCAACGGCAGGAAGGTGTTGATCCAGCCGAGGTGCGAGTAGATCTGGAGGGAGGGCGCCAGACTCACGCCCGTCGGGAAGACGAGTGTCGCCAGCACGCATCCGAACAGCTTGTCACGGCCGGGGAAACGCATTCTGGCGAACACGAACCCGCCGAGCGAGCACAGGAAGCCCGTCAGGACGACCGCACTCAGTGCGACGACCAGCGAGTTGACGAACGTGGCGCCCAGTGGGACGGCGTCGGACACCTTACCCAGATTCTCGAAGAGCCTCGTTCCCGGGATCAGCCGGGGCGGGAATTTGAAGACCTCACCACTGGAGCTCGTCGCCATGATGAGCAGCCAGTAGAAGGGAAACAGGCTGACCAGGGCGGCGCACAGCAGCAGGAGGTGCTTGCCGACCTGTGGTCGGCGTCCGCCGCCGCGTTTCCGCACCGGGTATGTGCCACGGTCCGTTTCCTGCACATCGGCGCTCATGTCAGATCACCTCCTTGTGTCCGGTGATGCGCCGCATGAGCAGAGTGCCCAGCGAGGCCAGTGTGACGAGGGCGAACACGGCCCAGCCGATCGCGCTGGCGTAGCCCAGATCTGCGCCCACGCTCGCGCTCTGGGACTGTCCGAGGTACTGGTACTGCAACAGCATCATGGTCATCCCGGGTACTGACGTGCCGCTGACGTCCAGGATCTGGGGTTCGGTGAAGATCTGGAGGCCGCCGACGATGCCGGTCAGGAGTGCGAACACGATGGTGGGGCGCATCATCGGCAGGGTGATCGACCACAGCTTCCGCGGGCCCCCCGCCCCGTCGAGCTCCGCCGCCTCGTACAGTTCGGGGGGAATCGTGGCCATGCCCGCCATGAAGAAGATGACCAGATAGCCGAAGCCACGCCAGATGATCATCAGAGCGATCACCGTGTTGGCGCCCCAGGTGCTCGCCATCCAGTCCACCGAAGGCAGACCGACAGCAACCAGCAGCCGGTTGATCATCCCGAAGTTGCCGCCGAACAGGGACTGGAACACGATCGCGATCACGACGATCGACGTGACCTGGGGCAGGAAGTAGACCGTCTGGTAGACACCGCGGAAGCGCAGCCGGTCGCTGCTCAGCACGAAGGCCGCGACCAGTGCCGCCACCACCATCGGCGCCTGGGACATGGCGAAGATTTCGATCGTGGTGACCAGCGACTGCCAGAACTGGGAGTCCTCGAGCAGCCGGTGGAACTGCTCGAATCCGACGTAGTGCATCGTCCCGATGCCGTCCCACGTGTGCAAGCTGAGATAGGCCGCGATGCCGAGCGGAAACACTCCGAACACCGCGAAGAGCACGAAGAACGGGGAGATGGCGAGATAGCTGGCCAGATAGGACCGCCAGCGCCGGGGCCGGGACGGGCCGGGAGCGGGCCGGGGCCCGTCCGTCGTCGGCCGGCGGGCAGTCGGTCGCGCCGGGACCGACGCGCCCATGCTCGTGTCCACCACCTTCGTCACCGCTTCAGTTCCTTGGCGATCCGGTCCTGTGCGGACTTCCAGGCTTCGTCAGCGGACGCCTTGCCCTGTGCCACCGACTTGAGTGCGTCTGCGAGGGCGCCCTCCACGACCCCGTCCTGCGATGTGACCGGGACCGTCGGCGACTCCTGGGCGACCTTCGCGAACACCACACCCGTCGGCTGACCGCCGTAGAACGGCTGCGGTGCTTTCAGCTCCGGGCTCTTGTAAGCAGCGACGGCCGAGGGGAACAGGCCGTCGTTGAAGCCCGACGCCTGGTTGGCCGGGGACATCATCCACTTGATGACCTTGTACGCGTCTTTCTGGTGCTTGCTGGAGCTGAGGATCGACATGTACGAGCCCCCCTTGCTGCCGGGGCCGCCGGGCGGGTTGGCCACCCGCCATACCCCCTTGGGGCTGCCCGCGGTCTCCAGCAGCGGACCCTCGTACACCGGGGCGACGAAGCCGCCGAGAGCGTTCTGCGCGACCGAGCTGTTCCAGTCCGTGCTGTATGGCGCCGCCTTGGTGCACAGGCCGTCGGAGAGCAGCTTGGCGGAGTAGTCGAACGCCTTGCGGGTCGAGGCGTTGTCCCCCAGGTACTTGCCGGAGGTGTCGAAGCTGCCCTGCCCCTTCTGCTCGAGTTGCAGGTAGTAGACCTGGTTGGCGTCGTCACACGCCTTGAAGCCGGCCTTCTTCGCCTTCTCGGCCATGGTGCGGTAGCCGTCCCAGGTGGAGGCCATCTTGGAGACCGCGGCCGGGTCGGTGGGCAGGCCGGCCTTGCGGAACAGGTCGCTGCGGTAGAACAGCCCCTGCGGCCCCGTGTCGATCGGGTACCCGATCACCCGACCGTCGGGGAGGGTGCCGTTGGTCCACTTCCAGGTGACGTAGTCCTTCTTCGGATCCGCGCCCATGGTCTTCAGGTCGACGAACTTGGTCGAGATGTCGGCGTAGGAACTGATGTGGTTGCCGATGACCACCACGTCCGGCAGTCCGGAGCCGGTCTGCAGGGTGGTCTTCAGCTTGGTTTCCAGGTTGGGCGTCGGGATCAACTTGATCTTCAGACCGGGGAACTTCTTCTGCACCGCCAGCGACGCCTTGGGCACGGAGCCCGGTGCGTACCAGACGGTGAGACCGTCGCTCGCCGAGGAACCACCGCCGCAGGCGGTCAGGGCCAGCGCCATGGCCATCACGGTGGCCGAGGCGGCGACCCGCGGCAGGACTCTTCCGTTCTTCATTGAACTGGCCTTTCTTATACATGTATCGCATGTGCTGGTCGTGATCGGATGCTCCGAGGGCAGGTCTCGCTCAGTGACCGTGCACCCGGATGTTGATCACTTCGATGGGCGCCTGCGGAAAGGTCACCCTGACCGCGCGGGCCTGCGTGTTGTCGGGTTCCAGCCGCACGGTGGTGGACCCGGTGGTGCCGGCGGCCAGCGGCACGAGGTCCCGGCCGCCGTCGGAGAGTTCGACGACGTACGGCACCTGGGGCCCGGTACCGAACTCGACCTGGATCGTGGTGATCGACCACAGTCCTTCGAGGTCGACCGACAGCCAGGCACCCGGATCGTCCGTGGCGCTGATCCATCCGTGGTCGACGCTGTGGTCGGTGACAAGACGGGCGGGACGGTCCGGCCGGGCCCCGCTGCTGAAGACGGGTCGCATCTCGGAGAGCTGGGGGGGCCTGAGGGCTTCGGGCAAGTGGACCCGTGACGGTGGGCCGGGGGCGAAGTTACGGTGTTGTCCCGTCCACGGCTCGGGGCCGACCGCCTCGACGGTGATCTCGCTCGGGGCAAGCCCTTCCGCGGAAGCCCGCAGCCGGTTGGGGCCTGCGTGGTACGAGCGGAACTCGATGGCGCCCCGGCCGTCGAGCAGCCCCTTGTTGTCCGGGTTGAGCTCGATCGACGTACCAGTGGGGAAGATACCGCCGCCCTGTACGACCTCGAGCCGCACGGGGCGCTCGTCCGCCACCACTCGGCCCGTGTCATCGACGATCTCCACGACGAGCTGCACATCGTCGGTGCCGTCGGTGAGCACCATGGTGCGGTCGGCGGTCAGCCTCAGCGCGGTGGCCGTGCCCGGCTCGGGCCACGCGGGCGGCGCGATCCCTCTCAACTGATGGCGATACCAGTACCAGGACCGCAGGGGAAGGCGGTAGTAGTCGACGAACCCCATCCGCCCCATGTCGGGCACGACGCTGCCGTGGTGGAAACCGCACCACAGCACGACTCCGGAGCGCCACGCATATGCGTTCTCGCTGCCGTGGCGGAAGCGGTGGGTGTAGCTGCCGGGCCGGTCCTCGACGACGCTGCCGTACTCGGAGACGATGTTCGGCCAGGGCGGGTTGAGGTACAGCTCAGCGCCGTCGCCGTTGTATCCCGCCAGGTCACCCAGCTCGTCGAAGTCCCGGCGCTGTGCGCCGCCGACCGCTACGGGACGTGTCGGATCGAGTTCGTGGGCGAGGTCCACCAGACGCCGGGTCAGTTTCTTCGCTGCCGGGATCACATGCTCGTCGCTGAAGAAGACCTCGTTGCCGGTGCTCCAGGCCACGATGCTCGGGTGATTGCGGTTCACCCTGATCATCTCCGCCATGGCACGCAGGCAGCTGTCCTCGAACTCGTCCTGGTCCGCCTCGTCCGGCGGATAGGCGCTGGCGTTCCAGAAGCCCTCGGAGTTAGTTCCGCCGATGCCCCAGAAGGGCGCTTCGGACCAGAAGAGGACACCGAGTCGATCGCACTCGGTCGCGAACTGGTCGTGGTGGGGGTAGTGGGAGCCCCGGATGAAGTTCATCCCGGCTTCCTTGATGAGTGCGACATCCCGGCGCATCCCGGAGTGGGTGACGGCGTCGCTCCATCCGGCGCGGTCCTGGTGGACATTGGCGCCGTGGATCGCGAACCGCTCCCCGTTGAGGTGAAAGCCGTCGGTCGCAGTGAACTCGAAGGTGCGGATGCCGAACTGGGTACCCGTGCGGTGGCATTCGGCGCCCTCGCTCGTCCGCAGCGTCTGCTCGAGTGTGTAGAGGTACGGGGAGTCCGGGTGCCACAGGCGTACGTCTTCCACGGCCAGACGCTGCCGGTGCACCGTGGTCGAGCGGGGCGGGAGGTTCACCGATGCGACCGCCTCGACGGGTCGGGTACCGGGACCGGTCACCTCCGCGGCCAGCAGTCCGTCGAACGGCGCGTCGGTCTCGTTCACCAGCTCGGTGGTGACCTCCACGGCCGCGCCGTCGGTACCGACGCCGAGCGTCACCACTCCCGTGCCGTACCAGGCGATCCGCGTCCGCTCGGCGATGATCAGGGAGACGTCGCGATAGATGCCGCCGTTGAAGACGTGCTCTCCCGCCCTGGGCGCCAGCCGTGGGTTCCACTCGTTGCTCACGCGGACCGCGAGCTGGTTCGTCCCCGGGCGCACGGCCTCGGAGACATCCACGATGAAGGCCGTGTAACCGCCCAGATGGCGGTCCACCGGCACACCGTTCACCGTGATCTCGGCATCCTGGAAGACACCGTGGAACTCCAGCGCGACGTACTTGCCGGTCTCCTCTTCGGCGAGTTCGAAGGTGCGGCGGTACACGCCGCGGCCGGCGTAGAAGCCGGTCTCCATGAAGTACGGGATCCCGAACGAGTGGGGCAGCCCCACGTCGTACCAGTCGCTGTCGTCGAATGCCTCCAGCGTCGCGTCCTCGGGATCTCCGTAGGTGAACTTCCAGTTCCTGTTGATCAGTTCCTTGCGGTTCACGCTGCGGTCCTTCCACGTCAGCGGCGCGGCCCAGGCCGCCGAAATCCGGTCCATGAGTTCTTTGGAATGTATTGATGAATTGACGAGTCATTCGAATCGAGCAGACTCCGCCGGCTGCATCTCACATCGGGCCGTGAACCTTCACGGCCGCAGCGTGCAGCACACGCTAAGGAGGCTGATCTCGGCTGTCAAGGTTGCCGGCACGTTAAAATTCAACACCGGTTCGCCGGCCGGATCACATGCCAAAATCCCCGTTCACGGCCGTAGAACGGGGTTTGCCGAATCAATTTGTAATGGCAGAGCATTAAACGCCGCTCGCGTATCCTGCCCGCGGCGGCTGTTCACTCAACTATTTGTTTCAGCGATGTATTCGAGGTGGCTTCACGCCGATTCCCGCCACAGCAGGCGCGGCATGACGGTGCGGTGCAACGACTCGGTGTGGGTGAAATTGCCCGCCGCAAGGGTGTCGGCGATATCGAGAGCACTCGTGACAAGTGCCTCGCGGTCGAGTGAGATGGTGCTGACCGTCGGATGCACTGCCTCGCCGAGCGTCAGGCCGTCGACACCCAGGATCCTCATACGCCCAGGGATCTCGACGCCCAGCGCCTGGGCGGCTTGGATGGCACCGATGGCCATCATGTCGTTGAAGACGAGGACGCCGTCGACATCCGGATACTGGGCCATGAGCGCGCGGAAGGCATCGCCGCCGCCGGCCATCGACTCCTCCCCCGCAACGACCGCGGGTTCCGGGGCGCCGAAGGCGAATTCCTCGAAGAACCACCGGCGCGGCGTCGGCGAGTAGGTGGGTGACGCACGCAGGGAATAGGACGAGTCGATCATGCCCACCCGGCGAACGCCCTTGGCTTCGAGCGCGGCCATCGCCTGACGGACGCCCGCACGCAGGTCGATCTCGACGGAGTGAAAACCAGGACGCGAACAGCTGTCATCGAGCAGGATCGCCGGAATACCCTGCACGGCCGCGGCCAGTTCGTCGCCGGACTGCCTGAAATGCCCGACGAACAGGTCGACGTGTCCGGCCAGCATCTCGACGGCGGCGGTCTCGTCCCCGGACTCCCCCGAGGCCATCATCACCTGCCAGCCGCGCTCGGCGGCGGCCGCGAGAAAGGCGCCCGCGATCTCCGTGTAGTACGGATTACTGAAGGAACCGACCAGCAGACCGGCAACACGGGGCCGCTGTCGGCCGACCAGGTTGCGCGCGAACCGGTTGGGCCGGTAACCCAGCTGGGCACTGACCTCGAGAACACGTCGTTTGGTGGCCTCGCTGATGTCGCCCAGGTCGTTGTGGGCGCGTGTGACCGTCTGCCGGGACACACCCGCAGCCATGGCGACGTCGTTGATCGTGACCCGCCTCGCCATGCTCACCTCCTGGTTCGTCCGTGAACGTTCACGGCAGCCTGTCGGTTGACGACCGTAGGCCCGACGTGAGGGCCTGTCAAGACCTGCGGTCCACTCCCCTCACGTGGCGGGGCCGTCGGGCGCGGTGAAGCGGAAGGAAGCAAGTCGGAAGTCGCCGCGCAGGGTGAGGCACAGATCGTGGTGGCCGTCGCCCCGCGCCGCCATCGCGGCGGTCACGGTCGTCCAGGTGTGGCGGCCGCCGGTGACCGGTACGGCGAACTCCGCAAGGAGTTGGCCTCCCGCCCGCACCTCCAGTCGCGCCTCACCCGGTCCGGTGGCCTCGCGCGCGACCTCGGCTTCGAAGTGCGAAGCACCGGTCAGGTCCGCGGAGCGGAACAGCAGGGTGGCGGGGCGAGCGGGTTCTGCTGGGGTGACGGCATCGCCCGTGGCACGGGTGGCGTCGACCAGAGTGATGTCCGCGTAGTCGTCGAAGTCGACGGCCGACGTACGTCGACCCACCAGTTCGCGCGGCGTGGGGCAGTACCGCTGACGGCGAGCGGCGCGCTGAGGACGATGTCCTCGGCCGAGCGGGCGATGAGCACCTCGTAGCGGCCGGGATCGGCGGTGAAGGCGCCCGCGGCGACATCCCAGTGCGCCAGTCGTTCGGCAGACAGGTCGAAGGTCACCTCCCGGCTCTCCCCCGAGCGGAGCCGCACCTTGCGGAAGTCCGCGAGCCGGAGCCGGGGTGCTTCGTAGCGGGCGTCGACCGCTCGGACGTAGAGCTGGACCACCTCGCTCCCGGAGCGCGTGCCCGTGTTGGTCAGGGTCACCGAGACGTGCACCGCGCCGTCCTGGGCCATGGCGGGCGTGGACAGCCGCAGGTCACGGCAGGTGAAGTCGGTGTACGACAGGCCGTGTCCGAAGGGATAGAGGGGTGCTGTCCGGTGGTACTGGTACGTCCAGCCCGCCTTGATGATGTCGTAGTCGAGCGGGTGCGGCAGTGCGTCGCCGCCCCCGGTACCAGGTCTGTGGCAGCCGGCCGGCGGGCTCGGCTTCGCCGAGCAGGACGGCGGCCAGGGCGCGGCCCGTTTCCTGTCCGCCATGGGAGGTCCACAGCACGGCCGGCAGGTGGGTGTCGGCCCAGTCGACGGCGTAGGGGTAACTGCTCATGACGACCAGCGCGGTCTCCGGGCGGACGGCGGCGACCGCGCGCAGCAGCGTTTCCTGTGTCCGGGGCAGGCCGGTTCCGGTACGGTCCTCGGTCTCACGGCCGTTGATCATCGGGTGGTTGCCGAGGACGACGATCGCCACGTCGGCCTCCTTCGCGGCGGCCCGTGCCTCGGCCGCAGCGTCGCGCAGCAGCTCGCGCTGCCACCGCTCGGCCATCTCGGGGGTATCGGCGGTGACGCGCACCCGGCCGTCGGTGGGATCGAGGGTGGCGTAGCGGCCGGTGAAGACGTTGCGCAGCAGGACGGTGTCGTTGTCGCCGCCCGGGTCCGGTTCCAGACGGAAAGTTTCCTTGATGAACCAGGTCTTGAGCACCGTCCGGTCCGCGGCGAGTGAGGCGTCGTCCTGGAGACTGAGGTAGCGGCCGGTGTCGGCGCCCGGCACACAGGCCACCTCGCCGCGGTCTTGTCCGAGCGCGGTGCGCAGGCCGGCCACGACGCCGACCTGGTACGGCAGGGTGCCGCTGTACCAGTCCTCGTACAAGGTGTCGGCGTGTGGCCCGATGACGGCGATCCGCGGTGCGCGGTTCGGATTCAGGGGCAGCAGCCCATCGTTCTTGAGCAGCACCACGGACTCGGTCGCGGCACGCAGGGCGAGGGCACGGTGCTCGGGGCTGTCGATCACCTCCGGGCCGATTCCGGCGTACGGGTCCAGGTCGGGGTCGAACTCGCCCAGGCGGAACCGCAGTTGCAGCTGACGGCGCACCGCCCGGTTCACGTCCTCCTCTTCGATCAGCCCGCGCTCCAGCGCCTCGCGCAGTCGGCCGATCACGGTGGCGCTGTCCTCGCGGTGGTCGGTGAAACTGTCGATGCCGGCTTTCAGCGCGGCGGCATGGGATGCCGCGTGGTCCTCAAAGTAGTGCTCCATTTCCACCAGGTTGGAGGGCGCTTGCTCGTCGCTGACCACGAACAGCTCGTGGCCGGTGGTCCGGGCCCAGGTCCGCAGCTCCGTCTCGATGAGCGGGCTGACGTGGCAGGGGCGGCCGTTGACGAGGTTGTAGGCGGCCATCGCACCGGTGGCCGCGCCGGAGGCGATGATCGGGCGGAAGGCGGCCAGGTCGTACTCGTGCAGCACGCGGGGGCGCAGGCCGGAGGAGGTGACGCAGCGATCCGTCTCGTTGTTGTAGGCGAGGAAGTGCTTGAGCACCGGGGCGACGCGCAGGTAGACGGGATGGTCGCCGGCCAGGCCCTGGCAGTAGGCGGTGGCGAGGCGCGCGGTGTGCAGCGGGTCCTCGGAGTAACCCTCTTCGTTGCGGCCCCACCTCGGATCGCGCAGCAGGTTCACCACCGGCGCCCAGGTCTGCAGGCCGTTGGTGCCGGACCCGGTCGAGGTCGGCCGGTGTCGGTGGAAGGCGCGCACTTCGACCGACACCGCCTCGGCGACGGCACGCACCAGATCCTCGTCCCATGCGGCTCCCAGCCCCACCGCCTGCGGAAAGACGGTCGCCACTCCCAGCCAGGCCACCCCGCGCAGCGCTTCCGTTCCGGTGCGGAAGGAACGAGGCGATGCCCAGGCGCGGGACGGCCGGGACGTACTGATGCAGCATCGCGACCCGCTCGTCCAGTGTGAGCCGGTCCAGCAGGTCGCCGACGCGCTCCCCGAGCGGAAGCGCGGGATCACGGAACGGCAGCCGGGCGGCAGCGGCGGAAAGGGAGGGAGATCCCACGAGTCAGGCCCCTCAACAGAAGGATGCGGATGGCGGGCTGAAGGTCGGATTGTCGAAGCGCATCGACGCTGCCACCGCCCGCGACGGGCTGTCAATGTACCTGCAGAAAGAAACTTTCTTCCAGCTAAGCCTATTGTTTCGCGCGAAACCTGTCCGTTAGTTTTCGTCTGTCCATGTGAAGCGCTTCGACGCTCTCGCCCTCTCCCGCCACCGGAGCAGCAACCGTGACCACCGGCAGCATCACCGACCGCCTGGGCGGCCTCGCCTTCGGTGGGGACTACAACCCCGAGCAGTGGGACGAGCCCGTCTGGAAGGAGGACGACACACTCATGCGCAAGGCCAGGGTCAACCTGGTCACCGTGGGCGTTTTCTCCTGGGCCCTGCTCGAACCGGAGGAGGGCCGCTACGACTTCGCCTGGCTCGACGCCCACATCGAACGCCTGCACGCGAACGGCGTGGCCGTCGACATCGCCACCCCGACCGCCTCCCCGCCGCCCTGGTTCACACTCACCCACCCCGACGCACTGCCGGTGACCCCCGACGGCACCCGCCTCACCCACGGCAGCCGCGACACCTACTGCCTGGCCGCGCCCGCCTACCGCGGCGCCGCCCGCCGGATCGCCTCCGCCCTGGCCGAACGGTACGGCCACCACCCCGCCCTCGCGCTGTGGCACGTGCACAACGAGTACGCCACCCTCTGCTACTGCGAGTACGCCGCGGCGGCCTTCCGGGAATGGCTGCGCGCGCGCCACGGCTCGTTGGACGCCCTCAACGAGGCGTGGGGAACAGCCTTCTGGAGCCAGCGCTACACCTCCTGGGAGCAGGTGCTGCCACCACGCGCGACGCAGTGGCACAAGAACCCGGGCCAGACCCTGGACTTCCGCCGTTTCTGGTCCGACGAGACAATCGCCGCCTTCCGCGAGCAGCGCGACGCCATCCGCGAGCACAGCGACCGGCCGGTGACGACCAACCTGATGCTGCCCGCCTACCAGAACGTGGACCTGTGGGCCCTGGCCCGCGAACTCGACGTGGTCTCCTCCGATCACTACCCAGGGGCACCCGGTCTGGACGCCGCCGCCGACGTCGCCTTCCACGCCGACCGCACCCGCTCCCTGGCCGGCGGTCGCCCGTGGCTGCTGATGGAACAGGGCACCAACACCGTCTACGACGGTGACCGGGTGCTCGGCAAGGAGCCCGGGGAGATCCTGCGCCACACCCTCGGCCACATCGCGCGCGGTTCGGAGGGCGCCCTCTTCTTCCAGTGGCGGCAGTCCCGGGCCGGCGCCGAGACATGGCACTCGGCGATGGTCCCGCACGCGGGGCCCGACAGCCGTATCTTCCGGGAGGTCACACAGGTCGGCGAGGCGGTCGCCCGGCTCGGCGAACTGGCGGGCTCGACGGTCGACGGGTCCGCGGCCGTCCTGCACGACTCGGACGCCTGGTGGGCGTTGAGCGTCGACGGCCTGCCCTCCGCCGGACTCGGTTACCACAAGGAGCTGAGCCGAGCACACCGGGCGCTGTGGGACGCCGGCGTCACGGTCGACTTCGCCCATCCCGAGCACGAGTTGAACCGCTACGCGCTCATCATCGCCCCGGCCCTGTTCCTCCTCTCCGACGCGGGCGCCGAGAACCTGCGCCGCTACGTCGCGGGCGGCGGGACGCTCCTCGTCCAGCACGCGAACGGATGCGTCGACGACCGCATGCAGGCCCGGCTCGGCGGCTATCCCGCCGGGCCGCTGCAGGACGCCCTGGGCATCCGTGTCGAGGAGCACCGACCGCTGCGGGCGGATGAACGGATCGCCCTGTCGGACGGGTCGTCGGGCACGGTCTGGAGCGAGTCCCTGCACACCAAGGGCGCCGAGACGCTCGCCGCCTACACCCGCGGCATGCTGGCCGGCAGCCCGGCGCTGACCCGGCACCGATTCGGAACCGGACAGGGCTGGTATCTCTCCACTCGCCTCGACGACGCCGACTACGGCGCTCTGGTCCGCCGGCTGCTCGACGAGGCCGGTGCCGGCTCGGAAGCGCCGGGTCTGCCGGGCGGTGTGGAAGCCGTCACCCGGCACGCGCCTGACGGCCGCCGCTGGGACGTTCTGATCAACCATGGCGCGGACGCCGTGCCCCTGCCGGAGCCCGTGCGCGACCTGCTCACCGACACCACGGCCCAAGAGCTGCCACCCGGTGGTTGCGCAGTGCTGCGCAGGCCATGACTCCGAGAGGCCACCCTGACCGGGGAACCGCACACGATCCGCTGGGGTCACGATGGACCGCGGCTCCGGATCAGCCGCCCGAAGGCGCCCCCTCCGGACGGCACCTCCGCCTGAGACACCCGCCCCGCCTCTGTGGGCACCCGACACCTCGAAAGGACCTGGTGGCTTGTCAGACACCGGCCCCGTCAACCCCGTGATCCCCGGCTTCCACCCCGATCCCAGCATCTGCCGCGTCGGCGACGACTACTACCTCGTCTGCTCCAGCTTCGAGTACTTCCCCGGCGTGCCCGTCTTCCACAGCCGTGACCTGGTGCACTGGACGCAGATCGGCAACGCCCTGGACCGGCCGAGCCAGCTGCGTCTGGCGGCCGACATGCCGTCCTCCGCCGGGATCTACGCCCCCACCCTGCGGTACCACGACGGACGCTTCTGGCTGATCGTCACCAATGTGAGCAAGGGCGGTGGCAACCTGGTCGTCACCGCCACGGACCCGGCCGGACCGTGGTCGGAGCCCGTCCGGCTCCCCGGCGTGCCCGGCATCGATCCCGACCTGGCCTGGGACGAGGACGGCACCTGCTGGTGCACCGTCGCCGGGATCGCACAGGTCCGCATCGACCCGCACACCGGCCGGACGTACGGACCACCGCAGAAGCTGTGGTCCGGCACACCCGGCGCCAAGGCGCCGGAGGCGCCGCATCTGTACCGGATCGGCGACTACTGGTACCTGCTCATCGCCGTCGGGGGCACCGAGCGCGGCCACGGCGTGTCGATCGCCCGCGGCCGTACGCCGAACGGCCCGTTCGAACCCTGCCCGGCCAACCCGATCCTCACCCACCGGAGCACCGACCATCCCGTGCAGAACACCGGGCACGCCGATCTGGTCCAGGCTCCCGACGGCACGTGGTGGATGGTGCTGCTCGGGGTACGGCCGGGCGGCGGCACGCCCGGCTGGCACGTACTCGGCCGGGAGACCTTTCTGGCGCCGGTGACCTGGGTGGACGGCTGGCCGGTCGTCGGCGAGGTCGCACTGGACCTGCCGGAGCTCCCTTGGCCCCTTGTCCCGGGCCCCGTCGAGGAGCAGCGGGACGACTTCGACCTGAGCGAACTGCGGCCGTTGTGGATCTCCGTGCGGGACCGTCCGGCAGAGCACTGCACCACCAGGGAGCGCCCCGGATGGCTGACGCTGCGCGCGCGGGGCGGCTCCCTGGACGAGCCCGACGTCGTCTTCACCGGCCGGCGCCAGCAGCACCTGTCGTGCCGGGCGCGCACCCTGGTCGATCCCTCGGAGGGACGCGGCGGCCTGGCCGTGCGGCTGGACGAGCGGCACCACTACGCCATCGAGGTGTCCGAGGGCGAGGTACGGGTGGTCGCGCGCGTCGGCTCCCTGCGCACGGTGGTGGCCGCACAGCCCGTACCCGACGGGCCGGTGGTCCTCGGCCTCATGATCGGCGACCCGCCGCCGCCGCACGACGCCCGCACCGGCCCCGACGCCGTCTCCTTCGGCGTCGAGCAGCCCGACGGCACCCTCAGCGTGCTCGCGACGCTCGACGGCCGCTACCTGTCGACCGAGGTCGCCGGCGGCTTCACCGGCCGCGTCATCGGCATGTACGCCGCGGCCGGCACCGTCCATTTCGACTGGTTCGACTACGAACCCATCAGCCGCTGAACCGGCACCACCCAATGGACCTGCACGGACAGGCAGGGCCGACTGTGGCGGCTGATCGCCACGGGTCGGATCACCATCCGCACGACCGACCGAAGGGAACGACACGTGAAGGACATACGGCAACCCGCGCACCACCGGAACCGGGGTCCCGGACGCCTGGCAGCCCTGCTGCTGGCGCTGCTCGTCATCCTGGGCTGTCCGGTGGCAGCGCGTCCGCCGCGCCCGACGGCACCAGGGAGCCATCGCGGTCGACGGTGAGGGTTCCGGCCGCCGCCAAGGACGCCGTGGCGGCGATGCAGCCCAGCTGGAACCTGGGCAACAGCCTGGACGCGATTCCGGACGAGACGTCCTGGGGCAACCCGAAGGTCACCAAGGACCTGTTCGACACCATCCGCGCGCAGGGCTTCCGCAGCGTCCGCATCCCGGTGACCTGGAACGACCACCAGTCCGCCACCGCCCCCTACACCATCGACGCCACGTACATGAGCCGCGTCAAGCAGGTGGTGGACTGGGCGCTGGCCGACGGCCTCTACGTCGTGCTCAACGTTCACCACGACTCGTGGCAGTGGATCTCGAAGATGCCCACCGACCACGACAAGGTGCTCGCCCGCTTCAACGCCACCTGGACCCAGATCTCCTCGACGTTCCGGGACGAGCCGCGCACCCTGCTCTTCGAGAGCGTCAACGAGCCGGTCTTCGACAACGCCACGGACGCGCAGAAGACCCAGCTCCTGAACGAGCTCAACACCTCCTTCCACAAGGTCGTCCGCTCCTCGGGCGGCGGGAACACCGACCGCCTGCTCGTCCTGCCCACGCAGGTCCGCACCCCGTCCCAGACCCTCATGGACGACCTGTCCACCACGATCGGCACACTGCACGACAGCAACCTCGTCGCCACCGTGCACTACTACAGCTGGTACCCGTTGAGCGTGAACATCGCGGGCGGCACCCGGTACGACGACAACGCCCAGAAGGACCTGACCGACGCCTTCGCCCGCATGCACGACACGTTCGTCGCCAAGGGCATCCCCGTCTACCTCGGCGAGTACGGTCGCTCGGATATCCAGACGACAACCACCCCTCCCGCATCGAGCGGGGCGAGGCACTGAAGTACTACGAGCATGTCGGGTACGCGGCACGCGCCGCCGGTGTCACCACCGCCCTGTGGGACCCCGGCTTCGCCTACCTGAACCGCTCCACCATGCAATGGCGCGACCCCGCCCTGTTCACCTGGATCAAGTCCAGCTGGACCACCCGCTCGGCCACGGCCTCCTTCGACAAGGTCTTCGTACGGAAGTCGAGCCCGATCGCCGCCCAGACACTCACCCTGAACCCGAACGGCACCACTTTCCAGGGCCTGTGGCAGGGCGACACCAAGCTGGTCGAGGGACGGGACTACTCCGTCTCCGGCAATCAGCTCACCCTCACGGCCGCCGCGCTGACCCGGCTGACCGGCAACCGGGACTACGGGGTCAACGCAACGCTCCAGGCCCGGTTCTCCGGCGGGCTGCCCTGGCAGATCGACATCATCACCTATGACCCTCCGGTGCTGTCCAACGCCTCCGGCACCACCGGCTCGTTCACCATCCCCACGCAGTACCGCGGTGACGTGCTGGCGACCATGGAGGCCAAGTACGCCGACGGCAGCAACGCCGGCCAGGCCACCTGGACTCCGTTCCAGGAGTTCAACGCGGCCTTCTCGCCGGACTACCCGGGCGGCAGGACCATCCTGACCTCCGACTTCCTGAACGCACTCCGCGACGGCGCACCGGTGACGCTGACGTTCCACTTCTGGAGCGGCGCCACCGTCACGTACCACGTCACCAAGTCCGGATCCTCGGTCACCGGCACGACGTCCTGACCGACCGGCCCCTCGCCCTGGTTGCCCGTTCCCCGGGCAGCCAGGGCACACCCGCGACGCCGCGCGACCTCACTCCTCCTTCGGCACAGCCGTGCTCTCCCGAACCGTGAGGGTCGTCGCGATCTCCAGTCCGAGCCGCGGCACATCGTCGCCGCGGCCGAGCGCCAGGGCCAGCTCGGTGGCGGCTGTCGCCATCTCGGCCAGCGGCTGATGGACGGTGGTCAGGGGAGGATCCGCACAGGCCACGGCCGGGACGTCGTCGTAGCCCACCACGCTGAGATCGTGCGGGATGCGCAAACCGAGCTCACGCGCGGCCCGGTAGACACCGAGCGCCTGCATGTCGTTCGCGGTGAACACCGAGGTGGGACGATCGGGGCGGGACAACAGCTCGCGCGCCGCGGTGTACCCGTGCTCGCGCGTGAGCTGGGTCTTCACCACCAGTTCGGGTGCCGTCGGCAGGCCGGCCTCCGAGAGGGCGGAGAAGTAACCGGACAGCCGGGCGCGGCAGTAGGGGTGGTCCGGCCCGCTGATCATGGCGATGCGCCGGTGTCCCAGGTCGATCAGATGCCGGGTCGCCGTCTGGCCGCCCCGCCAGTTCGTTGCACTGACGAACGGCACGTCGTCGGGCAGCTCGTCGATCGGGTCGAAGACGACGAACGGGATGCCCTTCGCCTTCAGCTGTTCCCGCTCCGCTTCGGAGAGCTGTGCCACCGACAGAACGCACTGGGGGCGCCGTCCGGCCGTGTCGTCGATCATCCCCGCTGACTCGTGGGTTCCGAACGCGGACACCAGCAGCCCAACCCGATTCCTGCGGGCCACGCGCTCGACACCGCGGATGATCTCCACGGACCACATGCTCTCCAGCTCGCGGAACACCAGCTCCACCAGATTGCTCCGGCTCTGGGGAGGCTTGCGGTAACCGTACTCAAGGATCAACTGCTCGACCCGGGCCCGGGTCTCGTCCGACACGCCGGACCTGCCGTTGAGGACCTTCGACACAGTGGGAACCGAGACACCCGCCGACTCGGCGATGTACGCGATCGTCACCGACGCGGGTCCCGCGCCACGCTCACTGTCGTCATCCGCCGAAGATCTTCCCGATCGGTTGTCCGGCACAATCGCCTTTCCCCATCGCCTCGCCTGCTCCCGCCGCCATTCTGACACTTCCCGTTGAGCGCTTGTGACGGCCAGGAACGCGCCATCGATGTCAGCGGTCAATGAGCTTCGGAGCCCACGGGCCCACGCGCAGCGCTCGCGGCTACGAGGCGCCGTCCCGGTCCAGGTGCTCGCGCAGCCACTGCTCGGTGGTGTTGACGTGCATGAGGGCGGTGGCCTGGGCAAGGGGAGCATCGCCGGCGGCCAGCGCGTGGTAGATCGCCTCGTGCTCGGCCAGCGTGCGGCCCGCGGCATCCTCGTCGACCAGTCCGCGCCAGACACGCGCGCGCAGCGTCCGGCTCGCGATGCCCTCCAGCAAAGTGGCGAGCGTCGCGTTGCCCGTGGCCGCGATCACCGCTCGGTGGAACGCGGCGTCGTGCTCGTTGAGCTCCTCGACGTCGTCGCGGGCCGCCTGCATCGCCTCCAGGTGTCGTGCCACCTCGGCGAGCCCCTCGGCCGAGATGCGGCCGGCGGCCAGGCCGGTGGCGACCGGCTCGAACAGTCGGCGGACCTCGGTGAGTTCCAGCAGAGTGTCGCCGCGCAGCAGTTCCACCGCGGATCCGATGCCGCTCAGCAGCAGTTCCGGTTCCAGGCTGGTCACGTACGTGCCGTCGCCGCGCCGGATCTCCAGCACCCGCGAGACGGCCAGCGCCTTGACCGCCTCCCGCATCAGATTGCGGGACAGCCCCAGCTCCGCGGCGAGCTGTTGTTCGGGCGGCAGCTTGGCACCCGGGGGAAGCTCGCCCGACTGGACGAGCTCCCTGATGCGGTCGATGGCCTTGTCGGTCAATGACATGCTGCGCTACCCCCTGCTCATCCCCGGGCGTCGGCAGCGTACCAATACATCCCATAGCCCAGGAAGGAGCGGAGTGATCGCATCATCAGGGTTCGGATCGGCTCCCCCCGTACCCGCAGGTGATCGCGTCTCGATCGCTTCCGCGCGCGAGAGGTACGGACACCATTTCCGCGACACCCTATAAATTCATCCCATGTCTCCTTGAGGGATCACCATGGCTGGACAAGCCGAGGACACCCGCTCACGGCCGCGTCCGTCCTGGTCACCGGGGTGTGAACGTCCACAGCAGGTTGGTGCTGCTTCCGTAGGTCCACTGTTTGGTGACCGAGCCCGAGCCGACGTTGCCGCCGCCGTCCAGAGCGAGGGCGTTGGTGACATTGGTGATCCGGAAGTGCGTCGCCGGGTTGAACTGGACCCTCAGCGAGGTGATCTGGTCGTTGTTGCCGGTGATCCGCAGGTGGCGCCGACGAGCGGCCGCAGGCCCGGGATCGTGCCGGAGAAGGCGAGCTTGAGGACGTAGGCGCCGGCGCTGTACGGGGCTGCGGACGGCAGGTGACCGTGAGACCGGAAGTGTTCTGGGTCGGCGCGGGCAGATCGATGTAGGTGCCGGCGGTGGAGCCGAGCAGGATGTCCTTCTGTGCCTGAGGGATGGTGCCGTCGGCCATCGGCGCGATGTTCAGCAGCATGTTCCCGTTCCTGCTGACCCGGTCGATGAACGAGTGCAGCATCTGCGGGATGGTGTAGTAGCCGATGCCCTGGGTGTAGCACCAGCTGCTGGAGATGCTGTCGTCGGTCAGCCAGTACGGGGTGGTGATGTCGGCCGGGCCGCCGCGCTCGTAGTCGAAGACCTCGCCCTTGCTGTTCATGCCGTCCTTGTACGTGGCGACGACCTCACGGCCCCAGCTGCCCGCCTGGTTGTAGTAGTACGACAGGAAGTTCAGGCGCTCGGTCTCGTCGACGGCGTCCAGCTTGAAGTCCTGCCACAGGATGTCGGGCTGGGCGCGGTCGATGACCTCCTTGAGCTTGTCGAACCAGAGCTGGTTCTCCGCGGCCGGCCCCAGTTGCCCGTAGAGCTTCTTGAGGCTGCTCTCCGTCTGGGCGGGGACGAGGGGTCGAAGTTCCCCCCGGCCGATTTCAGCTTCGGCGCGAACTTCACGAAGTTGCCCGCCGAGTCCCGCGCTCCGTTGATGAAGTGGTGATAGGGCCACACCGATGGCTGGCCGTAGGTCGCGGTGTGGTGTTGGTTGGCCCGGCTGCCGGCCTGGTACATGCTGCGCGGGTACCACTCGTTGTCAAAGGCGGGGACGCTGAAAGCGCCCCAGTGGAAGTAGATCCCGAACTTCGCGTCCCGGAACCACTCCGGGGCCGGCGGGTGCTGGTCGACCGAGTTCCAGTCGGGCGTGTACGTGCTGGGCGCCGCCTGGGCGCCGCCGACGCCTGCCACACCTCCACCGACGCCCGCCGCGGCCACGCAGGTGGCGCTGGCCAGGAACTGACGCCTGTTGATCGAGCTCGGCATGGACGCATCCCTGGGGCGGAGAGGAAGGGGGAATCAGGGGACAGCGATTGGCGTGGCTGCTTGTGCCTGGAGCGTCGCTTGTTATGCACGAAGGTCGGCCATGTCCCCTGGGATGTCAACGGGCGCGCAGGGATGAAAGGCATCACACGGCCAGTTGATTTGAGCGATTTACACCTTTAGACGCGTGTTTGTGACTGCTGAAACATGGCATGTCTGGCAGCTGCTTTGCGGCCGATTCCCCCACGGAGGAGGCAAGATTGATGGGATGCATCTTGCCTCCGACTCCCCGGGCTCTTATCTCAATTATGCCCTGAGCTGGCATTTCACGAGAGAGCGAGCGAGGGACTGGACAGTCCGGCAGGAGCACGCCTATAAATACATCCCATCTCTGCTGTGCGGCGATAGACAGATGTCGTCGAAGCGAAACATCTCCCGCTACGGGACCAGCGCGAGGAAGCATCGATGAGACTCAGAACCATCCTCTGCTCGGCCGTCTCCACCTGGTCCGCACTGGCGCTGCTCGGCGCATGTGGCAGCGGCTCCACCATCACGGGCGGCACGGTCCAGGAGTGAATCAGGCGGCCGTCGCCACCGGACACCGCCCGCCGCTCCCCCTTCCCTCGCGGGGAGTCGCGTTCCCATCTGCTTCTCACAGGAGTTGCTGTCATGCCCTCTGCCGTGTCCCCTCCCTCGGCATCAGCCCGTATCACCGCCCTCGACGTCCTGGACGTGCGGTTCCCGACATCCGAACATCTGGACGGGTCGGACGCGATGAACCCCGAACCCGACTACTCCGCCGCCTACGTCGTCCTGCGCACCGACGCCGGTGACGGGCTGGAGGGCCACGCCTTGGCCTTCACCACCGGACGCGGCAACGACGTGCAGGCCGCCGCCATCGCGGCCCTCGTCCCACATGTGGTCGGCCTGTCCGTGGCGGAGGTCTGCTCCGACCTGGGCGCGTTCTCCCGCTCCCTCGTGCACGATCCCCAACTCCGCTGGCTGGGACCCGAGAAGGGCGCCATGCACATGGCCACCGGCGCGGTGGTCAACGCCGCCTGGGACCTGGCGGCCAAGCGTGCGGGGAAGCCGGTGTGGCGTTTCCTCGGCGAGATGTCCCCCGAGGATCTGGTCGCGCAGGTCGACTTCCGCTGGCTCAGCGACGCGATCACCCCCGAGGAGGCCCTGGACATCCTGCGCCGCGCCGAACCCGGACGCGACGAGAGGATCGCCCGCCTGCTGGAACGCGGCTACCCGGCCTACACCACCACCCCCGGTTGGCTCGGCTACTCCGACGAGAAGCTGGCCCGCCTGGCCCGCGAGGCCGTCGCCGACGGCTTCACCCAGATCAAGCTGAAGGTGGGCGGGTCCCTGGAGGACGACGTACGGCGCATGCGCACCGCCCGCGAGACGGTCGGCGACGGTGTCCGTATCGCCGTGGACGCCAACCAGAGATGGGACGTCGCGCAGGCCATCGACTGGATGCGCGCTCTGGCGCCGTCCCAGCCGTACTGGATCGAGGAACCCACCTCCCCCGACGACATCCTCGGTCATGCCGCGGTCCGCAGGGCCGTGGGCCCCATCAAGGTCGCCACCGGCGAGCACATCGCCAACCGGGTCGTGTTCAAGCAGCTTCTCCAGGCCGGCGCGGTGGACATCGTGCAGATCGACGCGGCACGGGTCGGCGGGGTCAACGAGAACATCGCGATCCTGTTGCTCGCCGCGAAGTTCGGCGTGCCGGTGTGCCCCCACGCCGGCGGCGTCGGTCTGTGCGAGATGGTGCAGCACCTGTCGATGTTCGACTACGTCGCGGTCTCCGGCGCCCTGGAGGACCGGGTCATCGAGTACGTGGACCACCTCCACGAGCACTTCGTCGACCCGGTACGCATCGCCGACGGCCGCTACCTGGCGCCGGAGCTTCCCGGGCTGAGCGCGCAGATGCATCCCGAGTCGCTGAAGGAGTACGCGTACCCCGACGGCCCCGTCTGGACCGCCCGTGTCTGACGCCCTGGCCCTCGTCGACGCCCACCACCACGTGTGGAACCTGGACCTCCGGCCGCAGCCCTGGCTGGACGAGCCCGGGCACGAGCCGCTCCGCCGCAGCTTCAGCCCACGCGCCCTGCGCTCGGCCGCGACCCGGCCGATCGCCGGACGGCGGCTGACGAGCACGGTGGTCGTCCAGTGCATCACGTCCGTACCCGAGACACGCGACCTCCTCGCCCTGGCCGACAGCGACCCGCTGGTCGGCGCCGTCGTCGGCTGGGCGGACCTGACGTCCCCCGCCATCGGCGACGTACTCGACGAACTGCGCGCCCGGCCCGGAGGCGAGTACCTGCGGGCCCTGCGACACATCGTGCAGGACGAGTCCGATCCGGAGTGGCTGCAGCAACCGGCCGTGGAACGTGGCCTGCGGGCCGTGCAGGACAGCGGTCTCGGCTACGACGTGCTCATTCGCGACCACCAGTTCCCCCAGGCGATCCGGCTCGCGGAAAGGCTGCCGGAGCTGCCCCTCGTCCTGGACCATGCGGGCAAGCCGCCTCTCGCACGGCGGGAACTGACCGACTGGGCCCAGCAATTGCGCGGACTCGCCCGGCATCCCCAGGTCCGCTGCAAGGTGTCGGGGCTTGTCACGGAGGCCGACCACGAAAAGTGGACCATCGACGACATCCGCCCGGTGTGGGACGTCCTGCTCTCCGCCTTCGGCCCCGACCGGCTGATGTTCGGCTCCGACTGGCCGGTCTGTGTCCTCGCCGGCGGCTGGAACCGCTGGGCCGCCGCCGTCGAGGAACTCCTGGACGGCTGGTCGGCCACCGAGATCCACGCGGTGCTCGCCGGCACCGCGACGGCCTTCTACCACCTCACGCCCGCCCCGACGGAGGAGGCAACGCCGTGCTCCTGACGGAACTGCTGCGCCCCGCAATCCTCGAATCCCTGGCCGGAGCGGGCCACGGCGCCCGCGTCCTGCTCGCCGACGGCCACTACCCCGCCAGTACGGCCACCGGCGAGTGGGCGCGGACCGTGCACCTCAATCTACGGCCGGGCCTGCTGGACGTCACCACCGTGCTCGATGTCCTGCTGCGGGCGATCCCCGTCGAGTCGGCCCATGTCATGGTGGGGCCCGAGGGTGAACCGGAGCCGCCGGCCGTCGCCGAGTACCGCTCCCGCCTGGCGCCCGCCCCGGTGAAGGCACTGGGCCGGTTCGAGTTCTACGACGCCGCCCGCTCCCCCGACCTCGCGCTGACGATCGTCACCGCCGACATCCGTACCTACGCCAATCTGCTGCTGACCATCGGCGTCCGCGCTGAAGGGACCCTGACTCCACGATGACACTCGCAGTCCGCTACACGGCCGCCCGCACCCTGGACACGGGGCCGGCCGACACTCGCTCCCCCGGCCCCGGCGAGGTGGAACTGGCCCCCGCCTACGTCGGCATCTGTGGCACCGACCTGCACATCTTCCATGGCGACATGGACACCCGGGTCGCCACACCCGCGGTCCTCGGACACGAGATGTCCGGCCGCGTCGTACGCGTCGGACCGGACGTGGAGGGCTGGCAGCCCGGTGACGCGGTGACCGTGATGCCGCTGCGCTGGGACGGCACCTGCCCCGCATGCCGGACCGGCCACCAGCACATCTGCCAGAAACTCGACTTCATCGGCATCGACTCGCCCGGCGCGATGCAGCAGCGCTGGACGGTGCCCGCTTCGACGCTCGTACGCCTGCCGGAGTCCGTCTCACTGGACCGGGCCGCGCTCGTCGAACCCACCGCCGTCGCCGTGCACGACGTCGGCCGGGCCGAAGTCCGGGGCGGGGAGAAGGTCGTCGTGGTCGGCGGAGGGCCGGTGGGCGTTCTCATCGCGCTGGTCGCGCGCGCCGAAGGAGCCGACGTCCGCGTCGTCGAGCTGAGCGCCCATCGGCGGCGGCTCGCGGCCGACTTGGGCCTGCTCGCCTGGGACCCGGCCGCCGACGACGTGCCCGAGCTGGTGCGGCAGTGGACCGGCGATGCGGGCGCCGACGTCGCCTTCGAGGTCTCCGGCGCGGCAGGTGGCGTGGATACGGCCGTCGATGTCCTCGGGGTACGCGGTCGGCTGTGCCTGGTGGCCATCCACCCCCGTCCCCGCGAGGTGAACCTCCACCGCTTCTTCTGGCGCGAACTCACCCTCGTCGGAGCCCGGTTGTACGATCGCGCCGACTTCGAGAGGGCGGTCGCCCTGGTGGCGGACGGCACGATTTCCGCGGAGCGGCTGATCAGCAAGGTCGTGCCGCTCACCGAGGCGCCTGCCGCATTCGAGGCGCTGGAGGCCGGTGGCGATGTGATGAAGATCCTCGTGGACTGCACCGACGAGACGGAAGGAGCCGTCGTATGAGCGCGTTCGACCTGACGGGCCGACTGGCTGTCGTCACGGGAGCCCGCCGGGGCATCGGCCGGGCCATGGCCCGTGCTCTGGCCGAGGCCGGAGCGGACGTCATCGGCGTCAGCGCCAGCCTGGAGGAGTCCGGGAGCGAGGTGGAGAAGGATGTCCTCGCCACGGGACGCACCTTCGAGGCGATCCGCACGGACTTCGCCGACGCCGACGCCGTACGTGCCCTGGGCGCGGACCTCGCCGGACGGGCGCGGCCGGTGGACATCCTGGTCAACAACGCCGGCACCATCCGTCGCGCACCCGCGGCCGAACACACCGACACCGACTGGGACCTGGTGCTCCAGGTGAACCTCAACGCGCAGTTCGCCCTGAGCCGGGCGGTGGGCGCGGCGATGGTGGCCCGCGGCCAGGGGAAGATCATCTTCACCGCGTCGCTGCTCAGTTTCCAGGGCGGCATCACCGTCCCCGGCTACACCGTCGCCAAGCACGGCATCGCCGGCCTGACCAAGGCCCTGGCCAACGAGTGGGCACCGCACGGCGTGAACGTCAACGCTCTTGCCCCGGGCTACATCGCGACTGACAACACCCAGGCGCTGCAGGACGATCCGGTGCGCAGCAAGGCGATCCTGGACCGCATCCCTGCCGGGCGCTGGGGTACCGCCGACGACCTCGCGGGCGCCACCGTGTTCCTGGCCTCCGACGCGGCCGCCTATGTCCACGGCACCGTGCTTCCGGTCGACGGCGGATGGCTGGGACGGTGACCCCCGATCCGGCCTCGGCCGGTGTCCCCTTCGTAGGGCCTTCAGGAGCATGCTGTGCGAACCCGGAAGATCACGAAGACCACCGTCGACGTCACCGAACTGGGTTTCGGGGCCTCCGTCATCGGCAACCTCTACCGGGTCACACCGGCCCAGGACGCGGCAGCGGCCATCGAGGCGGCCTGGGACAGCGGCATCCGGTACTTCGACACCGCGCCGCACTACGGGCTCGGCCTCTCCGAGCAGCGCCTGGGGGCCGCCCTGCGCGATCATCCCCGCGAGCAGTACGTCGTCTCCTCCAAGGTGGGCAGGCTGCTGGTGCCCAACGAGCAGCCGCGGGGTGTCGACAGCGAGGGCTTCGTCGTCCGGGACGACCTGCGCCGCCAGTGGGACTTCAGCCGGGACGGCGTGCTCCGCTCCATCGATGCCACCTTGGAGCGTACGGGACTGGATCGCCTCGACGTCGTCTACGTGCACGATCCCGACGCCCACTGGCGGCAGGCCGCCGAGGAAGCCCTGCCCACCCTCGCGGATCTGCGCGACCAAGGGGTGATCGGCGCGATCGGCACCGGCATGAACCAGTCGGCCATGCTCGCCCGCTTCCTGCGCGAGACCGCGGCCGACGTGGTGATGCTGGCCGGACGTTACACGCTCCTCGACCAGTCGGCGCTGGACGACGTGCTGCCCGCCGCGCGGGAACACGGCAAGAGCGTGGTCGCCGTCGGCGTGTTCAACTCGGGTCTGCTTTCGCAGGATCGACCCGCACCGGGCATGAAGTACGACTACAAGGACGCCCCGCCGGACGTTGTCGCCCACGCTCTGGCCATCGCCGAGGTCTGCGAACATCACGGCACGACGTTGCCCGCCGCCGCGATCGCTTTCCCCTTCAGCCATCCCAGTACCGTCAATGTCACCCTGGGAATGAGGGACCGGGAACAGGTCAGCCGCAATGTGGAACTCCACCGTCGGGGCGTGCCCGAAGGCCTCTGGGACGATCTTCGCGCGCAGGGTCTGATCAGGCCGGACGTGCCCACGCCCGGGTGATCCTGCTGTTCACTCGGCTCCGGGGCTGAGCAGCCGCCGCCCTTGGGAGCCGTCGATCACGGGTTCACGGCGCCGGCCCTGGCGACCGTGGACCCGTTCAGGAGTGGTCGTCGGGGTACGGCAGCCCCAGGCGCGGCAGGAGTTCAGTCTCCGTCCGCTCCCGACCACTTGTGTTAACGGTCACATCACCGCATGATTGTGGCGTCGGAATCCGAAGTGTCAAGAGTTCGCGCAGCATGGATTTCTCCGGGCTTCTTCCGCCGGACCCGGCCCGGCGGCCGTGCGGATGATCACTGAGGACGAACCCACGCCCGAGTGACCGGTCACATAGGCGCACCGACAAGGAGCGAGGAGCCAGCCATGCCGAGCGGCTACCGCCGCCTTCCCGGAGTCGGCACAGCTTGATGTGTACGGCCCCTGACACCAGTGGCGCCCCCACCGTGACCATCCGCGATGTCGCGCGGGAAGCCGGCGTCTCCCACCAGACGGTCTCCCGCGTCATCAACGGCCACTCCGCCGTGGCCGATGCCACCCGTCACCGGGTCGAAGCCGCCATCGATTCGCTCGGATTCCGGCCCAACCACGCAGCCCGCGAACTCGCGGGCAAGGCCGCCCGCTCGCTGACCGTCCTCACCAGCGACACCAGCCTGTACGGGGCCGCCTCGACACTGCGCGGCATCGAAGAGGCCGCCCGAGCCGCCTCATTCACGGTCGCGGTCAGTGTGCTGGACCGACACGCCCATCCGGACCGGGCCGAGTTACGCGCCCGCCTCGCCCGGCCGAGCGAACCCGTCGTGGTCATCGCCTTCGACGCCCCAGGGGTGCATGCCCTGCGGCTGCTGCCCGCGGACACACTGGTGGTGGCCGCGGTAGAGCACCCCTCCGGCAGCGAGCCGGTTTCGTCTCGGCCGCAGGCCTGGCTGGACGACCGGCTCGCCGCCGCCCATGCCACCCGCCATCTGCTGGGCCTGGGCCACCGCACGGTGCACTACCTGGCGCTGCCTTCCTCGACCGCGGACGTGGCCCAGCGCACACAGGGCTGGCTGGACGCGCTGCGCGCGGCCGGTGCCCCGGAACCGCCCGTGCTGGAAGGCGGTTGGACGCCGCGTACCGGCTACCTCGCCGCGCGGGAGCTGGTCGCGGACCGGTCGGTGACCGCGGTGCTGTGCGGCAACGACGACGTGGCCGCCGGGGTGATGCGGGCGGCCCGCGAAGCCGGACGTCACATCCCCGACGACTTGAGCGTGGCCGGCTTCGACGACGTGCCCGTCGCGGCCTTCCTCGCCCCAGCGCTGACCACGGTCCGACTCGACTTCGAGGGGCTCGGCCGCACCTGCTTCGGACTGCTGCACCGGCTGCTCGACCCCGCGGCCCCCGCTCCCGACCCCTGCGACGAGCCCGCCCTGATCGTCCGCGAGAGCACCGGCCCATGGCGCGGGACCGGCGAATGAACGGCGGCGCGAGTGCCGTTCCGGCCACGTGAGCCAAGTGCCGGTCACACAAACAGCCTTCATCGGCCATCGGCGGGCTGGTTGACGCAAGGGGTGTTGACGTCCCACGGAGTCCGCCTATCATCCATGCTTGTCCGGCCTTCCGATTGCCGTTCGGTATCTCGAACGACAATGCGGGGTGGACAGGTTTGTGTCGGCCCCACAGACCACCGTTGACAGCCGTATCCGGTGAGGTTCCCCCTACGTCACCGTGCCGGAGTTCGAAGACGCGGGCGGCGACGCCCAGGGGAGCCATCCCCAGCCGACACAGGGAGCTCTTTCCCATACCCGCACCCGATCGGCGACGGCGGCCACCCGGCCGTCGGGGCCGCCAGCAGCCTTCCTCAACACAGGCATGACCGCACCACAGCCGTCGCTGGGAGCGCTCCCAATGAGAACGTCTCGACGTCCAAGGAGAACCATGACTGTTGTGAAGCCACCCGGCCGATACCGAACCCTCGCGTTAGGGCTGCTGGCCGCCGGCGTGATGGCGGTGGCCGGGACCGCCGCGCCCGCGTCCGCCACTGCCACCGCGTCTGACTCCGCCTCCATTCAGGCGTCCACCCTGGGCGCTCAGGCGGCCCAGTCCGGGCGGTACTTCGGGGCCGCCGTGGCCGCCGGCAGACTCGGCGACGGTACGTACTCGACCATCCTGAACCGCGAGTTCAACATGGTCACCCCCGAGAACGAGATGAAGTGGGACACCACCGAGCGCTCCCGCGGCTCGTTCAACTTCGGCCCGGCCGACCAGATCGTGAACCAGGCCACCTCGCACGGCCAGCGCGTACGCGGCCACACCCTGGTCTGGCACTCCCAGCTGCCCAGCTGGGTCAGCTCCATCGGCGACGCGAACACCCTGCGCAGCGTGATGAACAACCACATCAACGGCGTGATGGGCCACTACAAGGGCAAGGTCTACGCCTGGGACGTGGTCAACGA